>JBJOMZ010000036.1:0-22393 GCA_046052105.1 Verrucomicrobiota bacterium
GCGCTCGACAGTTTGGTCATGACCATGGGTGGACGCATCGCCGAGGAGTTTCACAGTCAAGACATTTCCAACGGCGCGGCAGGGGACATACGTCAGGCCACGCATCTTGCCCGACAAATGGTGTGCGAGTGGGGCATGAGCGATCAACTGGGCATGATCGGCTATAGCGAAAGCGAAGGCAGTTCCTTTCTGGGACGCGAGTTTGGCAAGAGTCGTGATTACTCCGAAGCCACGGCCCAAGCCATTGATGCCGAAATCAAGAAGCTCATCGATGATGCCTATGCGAAAGCGGAACGATTGCTCCTCGATGGTCGTGACAAGGTGGAATTGATCGCGATGGCACTTTTGGATTATGAAACCCTCGATGCAAGCCACGTGCGCGACTTGGTGGAGTTTGGTGAAATGAAGGACCCGCCACCCGCTCCCAAGCCACCACCGATTCCCGATGAGTTGGCCAAGAAGGATTCAGCAAAAGCCGCTCCCAAGGAAGAATCCGCTGATGACGGCGCCATTCCGGGAGAAGTTGTTGGAGCTCCGGCTTGATTTTTTCCTTTGCGTGCTAGTTGGCTCAGGCGTCGTCTTCACCCGAAACTTCGCCCAACACCGGCTGCATCATCCGCTGCGGGATGACAAAGCGCAGTATGCCCGAGCGGCTTGGCGGTTTGAGGTCGAGCATGGTTAAGGATCCTTTGCGAACCTCGACTGCGCCTCCCTCCCCGTTGGTGACCCAGGCGATGAGGGAGGAAAAGTCCGGTTCGTGGCCAACCAGGCAAACTCGCTGGAACTCAATGAATGATGATAATTCGCGTAGCGCGATGTCAGGATGCATCCCGATCCCCAGCCAGGACTGGACGACAGGACCTGGCAACTGGGCGGCCCGACTGAAGGCCTCGGCTGTTTGTTTAGCCCGTAGCAGGGGGCTAGTGATGATGATTTCAGGCAGCATGCCTGTGGCGCGAAGATAGTGACCGGCGCGGCGCGCCTGCTCATAGCCCTTGACGACCAAACCACGCTCAGAATCGCCCCCCGGGTGTCCGTGAGGTTCGGCTTTACCATGACGTAATAGCAGGACTTCCATGACGTTCGATCACATGGTCATGCCGCCGTCTACCGCCAACACTTGGCCTGTGACGTAGCGCGCTTCGCTGCTGGCGAGAAACAGCACGGCATGGGCGATGTCTTTGGGCTCACCGAAGGTGGAAAGCGGAATTTTTGTCAGGACTTCCTCGCGCACTTTTTCGGGCAATTCTCCCGTCATGTCAGTGGTGATGAACCCCGGAGCCACCGCGTTGCAAGTGACGGCACGTCCTGCCAATTCCCGCGCAACGGCTTTGGTGAAACCGATGAGTCCGGCTTTGCTCGCGGAGTAGTTGGCCTGTCCGGCATTGCCGATCAAGCCGATCACCGACGCGATGTTGATGATCCTCGGATCTTCTGCTTTCATCAAAGTCCGCATGAACGCTTTGACAGTGTTGAAGGCTCCTTTTAGGTTCGTATCGAGAACGGTATCCCAGTCTTCTTCTTTCATACGCATCAACAACCCGTCGCGTGTGACTCCGGCATTATTGACGAGAATGTTCATTCCTCCAAAGTCTGCGATCACTTGCTTGCCCAATTCCTGAACCGCTTCGTGATCCGCCACATCGACGGCATACGCCTTAGCGCTACCCGGAAATCGACCGTTCAATTCATCGGCCACGGCACCGCAACTTGAGGCGCTACGGCTCACGATGGCAACTTTCGCTCCCTGTTCCGCGAAAGCGGTGGCGATGGCTTGTCCAATGCCCCGACCTCCGCCGGTGACGACTGCAACTTTTCCTTCAAATGATGGCATGGGCGAAATCTGCCCTATTTTTCGTGTTTTCGTCAAAACATTCCTTTTTCATCTTCGATACGAGTTTCCTGCTGTGCGATTTACGGTCAACGCAGGATCACCGGAGTGGAGCGCTGACCGTAGCGATTTACCGCGGTCAATGCGATCGCGTCCATCTGTGGCAGAACGATACCACCACTTTCCACCGCACAAATGCGTAGGGTTTGCCACGTTGGGCCGCGACGTCCCTGGATCGCGATTTTGTTTGTCGACACGTCTGCGGCTTGCCAACGCACCACGATCGAATGATTTTTCCGTATGGCTGTCACTCCCGGAGCTTGAGGTGCTGCGCGGTTGATCCAGTTCATGGGAGGGACCAGTGCCGGTGCGGTATACGTTTTTTTCAGATGCCCGACGATGTTGTCGCGGTTTTGCATGAGTGCCTTGACACTCCAGTGCAGATGCCCTGTGTGGTTCTTGTTTGTCTCACGGCTGAGTTGGAGTTGGGCAATGATTTCACCGGCATCGCGCCCGGGATCTTCGCTGCTGCCGATGCGAGAAGTTGCGATGCCGGGCCACACCGGACGATCGCCCTGTTGCCTCCACCACTCGAGCAGCAGCGTGTAGCTCTGTGGTCCTTTGATGCGCCAGTAGAGTTGGGGGGCAAGATAGTCGCACCAGCCATTCTGCAGCCATTTTTTTGCGTCACAAGCCAGATCCTCGTAAGCGTTGAGACTCGCCGTCGTGCCAGCAGGCACTCCGGGTTGCCAGATGCCGAAGGGGCTGATGCCCACTCGCGCCCATGGTTTGACCGCTTTCACCTGTTGATAAAGATCTCGGATGAACGCGTCTACGATGGCTCTTCTCCGCTCATTGCTCAGGCCGTCAGCGAATCGCTTGCCCTCGTGTGGGTAGGGGTAGAAGTAATCGTCGAGATGGATGCCGTCCACATCATAACGTTGCAACACATCCCGTATTGCGGCTAATGCTCGTTGGCGGGATTCCCCCAGAGCCGGATCGCACCAAATCATGGTATGGTAGTGTTTGGTAAGAGGTGTGGCGCTGCGGGTAATGTGGTCGCTGGATGCAACCGCGGACGCGTTGGCCAGCGCGCGAAAGGGATTGAACCATGCATGCACCTCGATGCCGCGGAGTCGAGCCTCGCGAATGGTGAAAGCCAGTGGATCGTAGCCGGGCGTTTTGCCCATGACTCCGGTCAACCACGGTGACCATGGTTCTGTGGCAGAAGAATACACGGCATCACACTGCGGACGCACCTGAAAGATCAGAGCATTCAGGTGAAGCGATTGCATGCGATCCAGGATCGCTATCATTTCCGCTTGCTGTTGTTCTGCGGTGAGTCTGCTTGAGCTGGGCCAGTCGATGTTGTGGATCACAGCTGCCCAAGTGCCGCGGAATTCACTCTCGATCGCGGGTAAACTTTCGCGCGCCGGCAGGAGTGGCTGGGCTAGCAGCGGAACAATCAATAAGAGGGCAAAAAGGGCACTCCATCCGTTGCATTTTTTGTCGATCGTTGAAATGTCTCGCTGCGATACCATGGAGGCAAGAGCGACATCAGCCGTTGAGTTTTTGCAAGGCCTTGGGCAGGAAAATGCCGTCCTTCCGAATGAGTTTGCCATCGAAGTAAATCTCGCCTCCGCCCGTATCCTTGCGCTGAATGCAGACCATGTCCCAGTGCACCTGAGAACGGTTGCCATTGTCGGCCTCCTCGTATGCTTGCCCCGGTGTGAAATGAAATGAGCCGGCGATTTTTTCATCGAAGAGAATATCGCGCATGGCATGACGGATATGCGGATGGAAGCCCAAAGCGAACTCGCCAATGTAGCGCGCACCGGGATCGGAATCGAGAATGTGATTGAGCTGTTTGGTTTTTTCTCCTGCTTCCGCTTGGATGATTCTGCCTTTTTCGAAAGTCAACCGAATCGCATCGAAGGGGATGCCCTGATAGATGGTGGGGGCATTGTAGCTGATGACCCCTTCCACCGAATCTTTGACGGGTGCGGTGAAAACCTCGCCGTCGGGAATGTTGGCGGAACCGCCGCAGGGAATGGCGGGAATGTCCTTGATGGAAAATCGCAGATCCGTGCCCGGACCTTTGATGTGAACATCGCTGGTTTGATCCATCAACTTTTTCAACGCGTTCATCGCGGGCCGTAAGGCTTTGTAATCGAGAAGACAGGCACGGAAATAAAAGTCCTCGAACGCCTCCGTGCTCATGCCTGCCTGCTGTGCCATCGACGCCGTGGGCCATCGCAGCACACACCATTTGGTTTTTTTGACTCGATGATCGATGACTGGGCGCGTTTTACCCATCGCGAGTTTCATACGCGCTGCTGGCACGTCGCTGTTTTCCGCGATGTTGTGGGAACCTCGCACCGCGATGTAGGCATCCATGTCCTTCATTTCGTGAAGAAGATGTTTGGCGATCAGGGAATACTGGTCCTCTGTGGCGCCCATCATCATCTCGCGGGTGAGGCGACTGGCATGGAGGCGGATCACCGGAATGGCTCCGACCGCGCGCGCTTCACGGATCAGTGCGATGCCGATGCTGTCCGGAGTATCATAGAGATCGATGAGAACCTTTTCCCCTTTTTTTAGGGAGGTGGAGTAGCGAACCAGTTGCCGGGCGAGTTGGTCAATGCGGGAATCGTGCATGCACGTCACTCTGACTCATTGCGTTAAAAGGTCAAAGCGATTGTTGCCAGAATAGGGAAGCTTTTCAACGCAGAGGAATGCCGTGACGACTCCATAACTGTTGCAATTCAGCCGGACTGCCACGGAACAGGTTGCGCTCCACGGGGCGATCGAGGTTGCCGAAGTAGGGGCTGAAGCCACGATAGACCTTGGGAAGCGAACGCCGGTTTTCCCAAGCTACGCCACCGTATTGCCAGATCGACCAATTGCGCCAGACATTGTATTGTTGTGTGAGACCAGTGGGTGTCTCCGGCGCGGGAAAAGCCTTGCAAGCTCCCGTATCATGGGAATAGAGCGCCACCCAGTAAGGACAGCGTCGCAAGCGATTTTTCACGGACTCGTTCGAGTTGTGCAAGGTGATCCGCAGGTGTTCGCTGTTTTCCAGATAGATCACGCAGTCGACACCAGTGCGCTGTTTGACACGGTCAAGAAATTGGATCATCTGCGTCGTGGTGGAATTTGCATCAAAGTCCGCACAGAGAAGCAGATGGCTCTGCGACCAATCGCGACCTTGGGCCAATGCATGGGCGCGTGTGATCATTTGATCCGCTTGACTCGTCATGCTCACTCCCTGAGTGGTTCTGTAGTATACTCCAGGCATCATCCCCTGATGATCGGCGGAACGCAAAAAATCGGCGCATTTTTCATCGAGTATGCCGCCTTTGCCTACACGCGCGATGAGAGCCACCGCGCCGTTGTCGCGGAGGGCCGAAACATCGTGTTCGTTGTATCCGCGACCGCTGCGTTGTTTCTCCTTAGGGTCGTATGCGGAAACATTGACAATCTCGGTTCTTCCGCCCGACGGAGCAGTGACGCTTCCGCAGTGACTGAGCAGAATGGCGAGAATGGCAATGCATAGCGAGCGACACAGGAACATGCGCGGATCCCAACAAAAAACTGCGGATGACGCAAGTTTGATCCATCTCGGGCGCAATCAATACAGCGGTATGGACGAATCGATCTCCCGCGACCAGCGATCGATGCCACCTTCCAACGAATAAACCTCCGCACAGCCATGATGACGAAGCCAACGCGTGAGATGCAAGGAGCGCACGCCATGATGACAATAAATGATCAGAGGCGTCGGTTTCTGTTGCAGCAACTGGGGACCCGCTTCGGGGAATTTCGACAAGGCCCAATGCCGTGCACCATCAATGCGGTTGAGATCCCATTCATCGGGTTCGCGGCAATCGATCAGAGAGAAATCGACATGCTCTGTCAGCAAGCGGGAAAGCTGTGCGGGAGAGATTTCCTCGGCATCCTCAGGATCGGGCAGCATCATTCCACAATCACGGGTGTGCCGAGTCGGGCGTGTTCGAAAAATTTTTCCGCAATGGCATCGGGCATGCGGATGCAACCATGGGACGCTGCATAGCCGGGAAGGTAGCCGGTGTGCATACCGATTCCGCCGTTGAAACGAAGAAAGTTTTTCATGGGCGCAGGGTAGTAAACGCAGCCAGCAGGCACTTTGTCGACACGGATGTCCACGTTGTCATTCACCATGGCTCCCGTGGCTTTGTCCTTGAAAACTCCGTAGACGCTGGAGTGATGGTCTTTGTCTTTTTCCGATACCTTGTATTTTCCGGGAGGGGTGTTGGTTCCTTCCTTGCCCGTGGAAATGCGCGACACTCCCACCAGTTTCCCGCTCTTGTAGAAAAAGGCTTTCTGTTGCGCGCGGCTGATTCGTATCATCGGTTCGCCCTCGACGCCGTCGCCATCCCAGTAAGAAACGTCGTCGGGAATCGCCGGAGCGGGTCCGCTACCGTGGGATGAATACTGCAATGGTCCCAGTCCCGCGAGGTAGTTGCCCCTTGGATTGGCAGGCTGGTTTTGAAAGCAGGAATTGAGCGAAACACAGAGAGCGATGGGAATTAAAAAGCGATGCATGGCAAATACGGGCTGATTTTTTGTAAATCATGAAGGCTCGGCGGTCAAGCGGGCAATTCCTCTGCTGAGTCTATACTGAGTGAAATTGCATAACGAACCCTCGTCCAACTTCACAAAGATTTCATCATCGCTTCGAACTCGCTTCACGCGGTCCATGCATGATGACGCCGATATGAAAATCAAATTATGCATCGCTTGGTTCGGCCTGAGTGGGTTTCAACATGGTATGGCAGAGGAATCCGTCCCCGTGATTCCCGGCACAGTGACACTACCTTATGAAATGGTACGCACGTGGGAAAAGCACCGGCAGGATCCGCAGCCGCAAGAAAAATTTCCCGGCATCGTCTCGTCGACCAAATATCAGGTCGATCTCTCAACGTCGCCCGCCACAATCCGCGCAGCGATGACGATCCAGCATTTCTCCGATACGGCGGTGAGTATTCCCTTGCTGCCGGGAGACGTGGCAGTTGTCGAGGTTCTGCCCGCCGATCTGCCGCTCTGGCTCAAGGATGACATGCTGCAAATGATTACATCGCAGAAAGGCAGGCAGGAGATGACATTCCGCCTTATTCCTTCGACTCCCGATGCGTTGGTTACGCTGCCTTGCGTCAGCGCGAGTTTGGCATTTACAGGATTGCCCACCGGAAAAGCACTAGTGTGCGAAATCGGCGATACCTCTCACACGCTGTCGCAGTCGGCAGTGCTGGGAATTCCGGCGCGTGGAGCTAGAATTTCTTGGCAGGTCGTATCGCCTTCGGCACAGGAAGCCTTGCCACCTTCCTTATGGCAATGGCGTCACGAAGTGATGGCTGTGGAAAACGATGGTGTGCTGACAATGACCAGTTTTTCGCAAGCAGAGACCCGCGATGGTGATACCCGCGAAGCGCAGATGCTCTTTCCTGCCGGAGTCAGTCACATCGTCGCTAGGGGTGAACAATTGGAATCCCAGAACGTGAAGAGGGAGGTCGATGGCACACAACGGTTGTCCTTGCGCTGGAAGGGCGATCGTCAACTGAATCGCGCGGTGGTCTTGGAATACCGCAAGCGTGTGAGTTCTTTGCAATCATCCTGGCTGCTCGAGGCCCCGCGCGGACAATTGGAAAAGCCGGACTTCACCCAGTTTCATCTGGCCGATCAAGCACAGCGCAAATTTTCCGCATCCGGTATGACAGGGCCGTTCACATCACAAAGCCTGTCGCAGTCGATGAAACAAGCGTTGCAAGGTCGTGCCTATTTCCTCATCGAGGCTCCTACGGGTCAGGTGGCACTGGAGCAATCCATCATGCCCTTGGCTAGCACGGCAGACGCGATGATTGCCAAGGCTCGTTGGGACAGTCGCATGGAGTTGGACGGATCCACCTTGACCACCGGACAACTCGACGTGCAATACCGCAATGGTGCGCGTTTGCCGCTCCGACTACCGGAAAAGGCGGTGCTGTTGGCGTGTTCAGTCGATGACCGCGACGTCGTTCCCATCATCCCGGCTGCAGGCCTATTGGAAGTTGTGCTTCCCAGCCACGAGCGGGTCATGGGCGCTGCCAAGCTGGTCATTTCCTACACCGAGCGCAGGGAGAAGTTCGCCCCGCTTGAAGGTCAGTTTACTTTGCGGCTACCCGGCACTTCCTATTTCATCCATGCCCTGCAATGGCAACTCAGCCTGCCTGCGGATTATAGTGCCGAGGTGGCCGGAAATCTGACCCGTCCCGCCACCGGTTCCACAGCCTCGAACCAAATTCTGTTAGAAAAAAACCTCTGCCGCGATGAGACACCAGAGGCGGGGATTTTCTACAACCGTCAGAACAAAATGAATCGCTAACCTCATACCCTTGTCATCATGAAATTTACACAAATTCTTATCATCGCCTGCATTCTTTTGGTAACTACCATCGCATGGTTCATCCTCGGCGCAGCCATCCAGTCGCGCAGTCAAGATACAGGTCACGCCATGCGCAGCCAGGTGCAGCAAGTCTGGGGTCCGCAGTTACAGCAGTCGCATCCTCACGCCTTCTACCGATCGCCCAATGTGCCGAACGGTAGAGCTTTGATCGAGTCGGAACAAAGTCGTGTAAAGGCGGCGATCGAATACTCGCCGAAAAAACGCGGACTGATGCGGCACCGGACCTACGATGTGAACTTCGAGGGTGCCTACGTGTTCCGCAATCCCACGCGCATACCGCAGACATTGTTCGTGATGTTTCCCTTACCTGATACCCAGGGCCTACGCGGTGTGCAGATTATGCTCGACGGGAAGGAGACGGATGTACGGCGCAGCGATGACGGATCGCTAGAAATGGCGGTAGAGGTGGCAGCGTCTTCAGCGGTGGAGCTCAAGGTCGTTTATCAGACCAATGGCACCGATGCCTGGCTCTATCAGTTTCCTCATCCCGAGCGCGTGCGCGATTTCGAATTGTTCTTAAAAACAAATTTTTCAGATTACAGTTTTCCCGCTGGTTGCGGATCAGCTACGCAGCGCGATGAGGCGGCCTGCGAGTTCGTCTGGTCCTACCAACCGGACGTGCTGTCCGCGCCAAACATCGGTATGGAAATGCCCAAGTTGCTGAATCCCGCGCCCGTGGCCTCGCGCATCTCGTTTTTCGCCCCAGTGTCGTTGTTGTTTTTCGTGACGGTGCTGGTATTGTTAGGCAGCTTGCGTGGCATCGCGCTGCATCCCATGCACATCTGCTTTGTCGCCGCCGGATTCTTTTCTTTTCAGCTCTTGTTCGCCTATCTGACGGATGTGATTCCTTTGTATGTGGCCTTTGCCATTGCTGCCATGGTGTCAGTGCTGCTGGTGAGTGGCTATTTGCGGGCTGTCGGCGGTCAACGATTGTTCCGCATCGCCTTACCCGCTCAGATCGGATACATGGTGCTCTTCAGTGTGTCATTTTTCTTCGATGGAATGACGGGGCTTACGATTGCCATCGGATCGGTCATCACACTGGCGCTCTTGATGAAGGTTACTGCCTCGACCTCATGGAAAGGGGTTTTCACGGAAAAGCGTAGTCCCGTTCCTCCGCCAGTGTTGCCCAAAGTAAGCTGATGCGAGAATATTTGGAGACGCAGGAATTCTATTCCGAGCTCCTAGGTTTTTGGCACTGCTAATCAGGGTGAGCGACTGGGTTCTTGACCTGGCTCGCTCACCCTTGGCGTTGCTCAAATTCTGATTGCCACAGGGTGGGCTGTCGGCTAGCTTACGTCTCGCACAATCATGGAATGGCTCTCTGATCTCTGGAAACGTTTTCTATGCCTATGGATTTTGGCATGGACGACGTCGACGAATGTTCAGGGACAGGTGCAGTGGGATCTCATGCAGCATGATGGCCGCGATTACGTTTCCCTTCAAAGTCTCAAGGCTTTTTACAATTTCCCCTCGTTGAAACGGACGGGCAATCAACTGACGATGGAGGGAAAAAATCTCATTTTCAAACTTAGAGTCGGAGATCAGGAAGTCACTCTCAACGGGGTGAAGTTCGTTTGCACCTATCCGGTGATTGAAACGGCGGGGAAAATCGGCATCTCTCGCATCGACCTCACCAAGCTCATTGATCCGGTGCTGCGTCCCAGCTACATCCCCAACGCGGGCAACTTCCGCACCGTGGTGATTGATGCTGGTCATGGTGGTAAGGATGCGGGAGCGGTCAATGCCTACAATACCGAGAAAGCCTACAATCTGCGCGTAGCGCTTGAGCTCAAATCCTTGCTTATGGCCAAGGGGTTCAAGGTGGTGATGACCCGCAGCAGCGATGTTTATCTGACCTTGCAGGAGCGCGTGGATTTGGCAAATGCCGTGAAGGATTCGGCGCTTTTCATCAGCATCCATTTCAACTCCGGCGGACGTTCCGCCCGCGGGGTGGAAACCTTCACGCTATCTCCGCAAGGGGTCGCCCATTACGGATCGGGTCTGAAGTCGAGCGATTTCCACATGCGCAATGGCAACCTTCATGATTCTGCCAATGTCGCTCTCGCCACAGCAGTTCACGGGCAGGTCATCCGTCACATTGGCAAAGATACCACTTTCGATCGTGGAATCAAACGCGCGCGCTATAGCGTCCTGACAGGTGTCAAGCATCCCGCCATCTTAGTCGAGGGCGGATTCATGAGTCATCCATACGAAGCCCGCTTGATCGAAAATCCCAAATACATCACCGCGGTGGCCAGAGGTATCAGCGATGCGGTGTCGCTCTATCAAAAAGCTGTCAGCCATCGCAAGCCCGGTGCCGCTCCGGTAAGAAATCCCTGAAATCGCTCCCAGCGGTCAATCCCGGCTTGGTTTTTTCTGGCAAAGTGATAGAATCCTAAACCGATGTCACACTACCGGCGCTACAAATTTTTCCGCAATCTGCAGACGACACTCTATGTGTTGGGGTTGTCGATCGCCCTACTGGTGGTGTCGGCGCTTTTGTATTGGAACGCCACGGGTATGCCGAGAGCCTGGAGCCTCGCCTTGGAAAAGGAGCTGTCCAAACAAGGTATCGAAGCGACCATCAAAAAATTGCGCTATGTTCCTTTGCGTGGCATCGAGGCCACGGAGGTGGAGGTGTTTGTTGATGAAACCCGCTCGAAGCGTCTTGCCTACCTCGAGCGCTTGGTGTTTGACCTCGATAAAACTAAGGCCATGCGTGGGATCATCCGTCTCACGCACATCGATCTGCTGAATGCGGAATTGCGCTTACCTGTGGATCCCGACCATCCGGAAGGTGATGGGATCAACATCAAGAATCTCAATGGTAAGATCTTGTTATCGAAAAGCCGTAAGTTCGAAATCAAACAGGGGAAAGGGTTGATTGATGGAATCCAGTTGACCGTGGATGCAGTCATATGGGGCTTCCGCCCCATGCCCGCCTATCAAGAAGAGACACCGAACAGCGGCCTGCATCGGAAATTTCTACGCGAATTTGTTAGGGAAATCAATCAGTGGCGACTCGATCCCGACCATCCGCCCGAGCTAACGCTGAAGGTGGAGGCGGATGCCACCAAATGGGCCGCATTGAAGTGTCAGTTTGAATTTTCCTGTACTGCCGCCAGTCGTGGAGAAATCCATTTGAGGGATGTCAATGCCTCGGGGAATATCATCCATTCGCTGGTATCTGTTCATCATTTGGAAGGTCGTGATGCACGTGGGAAAATGCGCTGCGCTTTGGACTTCGATCTCGCCACCCGATCGGGAAATTTTGACGTTGATTCCACGCTTGATATTCCACGTTGGATCTACGATCTGACAGGACGCCGGCTGCTCGATGATTTTTCCCTAGCGGAAGCTCCCGAGGTTCAAGTGCGCGGTCAGTTCGTCGTTCCTCATGATCAGCCGTTGAGCCTGTCGATGCAAGGTCGCTTTGCGGCAAACAACGCGCTGTTCCGTGGCAGTCCGCTTTCCTCGATTGGTAGTGAGTTTTCCTACCGCGACGGGGATTTTTACCTTCGCCAGATCTTGTTGAAACACCCGCTAGGAGAAATGAGCGGGCATTTGTTGCAGAAAAATGGCAACCTCGCGATCCATCTTGCAGGTGATGTGCCGATGCCGATCGCGCGTCAGGTCTATCGGGATTTGCCGATCGCCAAGGCGATCGAAAACATCGAGTCGCAGGGTGAACCGAAGGTTTCTGCGAGTATCGATGCCCGATGGCAAAAAGGCGATAGCTATGTGATGGATAACATCAGCGTGCGCGACATCGTCATCGATCATCCGCGAGGTAAACTATCGGGCTCCATGCAGGTCGAAGGCAATCAGGTCGCTTATGAATTGGAAAGCAGTTTTCCCGCGGAAATCTGGCAACCTTTTTTCACGGAACAACCGTTAGAAAAAATTCTGGGTGATTTTTCGACCCATGATGACAGCCGCTACTGGGTCAAGCTGCAGGGCAAACTTGATCGTTTTGATCGTTTCGCATGGAGTGTGGAGGGGCAGGGCCGAGTGGAAAATGTGAGCTACCGCAATGTGCCGGTTCATTCATGTGCCACGAAGCTGCAATTGAAACATCATTCGCTCCAGTTTTCCGACATCGCTGTTGACTTCGACTACACTCATTATGAACTTCATAAATTGTATCAGGGTGGCACGCACGGCCCCGTTCAGGCAGCAGCGGTTGCCTATGATCACGCCACTGGTATCGTGCAAATCCAGCAGTTGCGCGGCAATGTTCATCCGGTTCCTCTTCTCAACATGTTCGCGCCATCCATCGCTGATGCGGTTAGCGAATACAGGTTTCACGCGCCTCCTTCGCTCGCGGTCGATGGCAGTATCGACGTCAGGAACGAGGGACGCACACAGTTGAAAGTTAGTGTGCAAAAGGCTCCTAAAATCACATGGAAATTCTTGGGAGAACCGGTGATTTTTTCCGATGTTTCGACCGAGTTGCAAATCGACAGCCAGAAGGTGACACTCAACCGTCTCACCGCTCAGGTTTTCGGCGGTGATTTTTCTGGGAAGGTTCAGGTTTCCCATGATCGTGAAAAACGATTCCATACAGAAATACGATGGAATTCGTTGCAAATGTCGGAGATATCCGAAGCATACAAATTCGAGCAAAAAGGTTATGGCTCGCTTACCGGGCGGATTTCCTTAGGTGGTATCAGCGGAGCGACTCAGAGCCTGGAGGGTGATGGGTTGTGTTCTTTGGAAAAGGGCGAACTTTTCGCCGTTCCGGTGTTCGGCCCTCTTTCATCGGTGATTTCGACGGTGCTTGCTGACCGCAGGGCTGGATTTGAGCGGGCCAAGGACGCATTTTGCAATTTCACCATTCGCAAGGGAGTTCTCGAAACCAATGATTTCGTCACCCATACAACCAGTCTGAAGTTCACGGGCAACGGCAATGTGGATTTGAGCCAGAAAACCGTTGATATGACCATCAGAATGAACGCGAGGGGATTGTTGGGGATCGTCGTTTTGCCTTTCCAGCCCATCATCAAGGGGTTGTTTCAGTTCCAAGGTAAGGGACCCATGAACAAACCCAAGTGGGAGCATGTGATTTTCACATCGCCTCCAGATCAGGAAAAAAATGTGCTACTGCTCAATGCCCCCCTGCGGGCTTTGCGCATTAAGGAATAGCCTTGTTCAGCACAGGCGCACCATGTCTTTGACGAATTGTCCCCAGAGGTAAAATAGCCCTTTGGTGCTGTAACAAAAAGATCCGTCTCCTGCGAATTCGATGATGCCGTGATCGAGATTGTGTTCGATCATTTCCTGCATTTCCTCTTCAATCATCTCCTCCAACTGATCGGGGTCGATTCGTTGCAGTGTTTCGTCATTCATACGGAATTTCCGCAGATGCGAGCGGTGGCTCTGTAGGATTTGGCTGAAGCAGTGATGCGTGCAAGGCACATGATTCCAGAGGAATTTTTCGGGATACTTGAGTGTCGGAGCGAAGGGGTAGTTGGTGGTTCGCAAAACTCCGCCATCCAATGCCAGAGAACTAATGGAAACAAAGGAAAAGACCACGTCCGATTGTTCGCAGAGGCACAGAGTAGCCACTGTTTTGTCGTCTGGGTGGAAAAAAATGCGGTAGTGTTGTTTCATGCCCGACCACTCCCAACCGCAGTCCGCAGCGTGATGGAAGCCTTCCTTCTCCATGGTTTCCATGGTTTCCTGGGCATTCGGGAAAAATGCGGGGTTGGGGCTTGCGCGGTGACGTAGCCGATTGTCCATCGGCAGCTTCATACGCTTGACCCGTGTTAGCAGTTCGACCCATGGCAAAAAGAACCAAAGCACCACTCCCATGACTCCCCCCCACCAGGCACCGGTGAGGAAGTAGAGCATTGCATAGCTTGCCACCAGAAAGGTCAGCGCGCCCAGTTTGCGTATCCATGCCCTGCGCGCGGTGCGCAGGGCGATGGCGATCAGCAGAATTCCCAGTACGATTAGGCAGGCCCGCATATGGTTGGATTTTTGGAGAGAATGTCAGGAGTTGCCCAAAACAAGAGAGAGATGCTCTGGATTTGTCATTTGTCCAGTCGGGGACGCGGGAATGTCAGAGAATTTTTTCCAGTATCTCGTTCATGCGCGTGGCCAAAGCCTGAGGATGCTCCACGAGTCCAGCGGAGAGCATGGCTTGATCGACGAGTTGTTGCGCGACCAAACCTGCGACATCCGGCTTTTCGGTTCGCAAGGCGGCGAGTTTTTTCACAAGGTTGTGACGCGGGTTGATCTCCAGCACGGGTTTGACCGCAGGTGCATCCTGCCCCATCGCTTTCATCATGGCACGCATTTGTGGATTCGGTGCGTCTTCAGGCACAAGAGCGACGACAGGACTACCCACCAGACGTTTCCCCGTTTTGACTTCCTTGACCTGATCGGAGAGTGCCTCCTGCCACCAGTTTTGCAGAGCTTCCACTTCTTCAGTCGCGAGAGCCTCGCCCTCCAGCGCGGTTTCTTCGAGTTCGATGTCTGCTTGATCAGCACGTACGAGTTTTTTCTCGCGATAGGTGGTGAGCGACTCGAAAACAAATTCATCGACACCTTCGGTGAAGAACGCCACTTCCAAGCCACGGGCCTTGAAGGCTTCGAGGTAGGGACCGGATTCCATCACCGCGCGACTGGTTCCGGCAAGGTAGTAAATTTCATTCTGCCCATCCTTCATGCGAGTGATGTAGTCATCCAGCGAACTCAAGGATTCGCCCTCCGTCATGGTGCTTTCGAAACGCAGGAGGCCAGCCAGGGTTTCACGATGTTCGTAGGAACTGACAATGCCCTCCTTGATAAAACGGGAGAACCCCTGATAGAAGGCGCGATAGGCATCGGCATCTTCCTCGGCTCGTTTTTCGAGGAATTTGAGCAAACGCTTCGTTACCACCTGACCGAGTTTTTTGACCAGTGCGCTGTCCTGCATGGACTCGCGGGAAATGTTGAGTGGCAGGTCGGCGGAATCGATCACACCTCGCACGAAGCGCAACCATTCGGGCAGTAGGCCTTCGGGTTGGGGATCGATCAATACTCGCTTGCAATAGAGTGCCACGCCCGGTTGCACCGCACCGAATCCGAACCGCTCCTGGTTTTCCTCAGGCAAAAACAGCAGCGCGTGGATGTCCAGAGGAGCATCCGCTGTGAAGTGCATGGTGAAACGCGGTTTGTCCCAAGCCTTGGCAGTGAAGCGATAGAATTCCTCGTATTGTTCTTCCGTGACTTCACTCTTGGGTTTGAGCCATAGCGCCTCGACCTGATTCACTCTCTCACCATTGAGCAAAATAGGGAAGGCGACGAAGTTGGAGTATTTGTTCAACAGTTCCTTGATGCGCGATTCTTTGGCAAACTCGGCGTGCTCCTCTTTCAAATGAATTACCATGCGTGCACCACGCTGCTGGGTATCTAGTTCTTCGATCTCATACCCTTCTCGGCCGTCGCTGGACCAGCGCAGGGAAGGGGCATCGCTGCGCCAGGAATGAGTGAACACGTCCACGCGATCGGCGACCATGAACACGCTGTAAAAGCCCACGCCGAACTGGCCGATCATTCCGCCGTTCTGCGTGCCTTTTTCCTGCAAGTTTTTCAAAAATGCCTTGGTGCCGGAGTGGGCGATAGTGCCTAGGTTCTGCACCAGTTCCTCTCGTGTCATGCCGATACCACGATCGCAGATGACAAGCTGCCGGTTTTCCTCATCGGTGGTGATTTCGATCTGCAAGGGTTGATCAGCTTCATAGACGTCGGACTCGGTCAACTGAATGAGTTTCAGTTTCTCGAGGGCGTCCGAGGCATTCGATACCAACTCACGCGTGAATATTTCACGGTCGGTGTAGAGTGAGTGGATGACAATATCCAATAACTGTCTGACTTCCGCTTGGAATGATTGATGTTCGCTGCTCATGGGGTGTGAAATGGTAAGTGCGGAAAAACTAGCCAACTTTCCCTATCGCGCAAGTCTGCTTTTTGATAGGTTGAAAAAGCAATGAGCTGATTCAAATCATCTCTTCTCCAACACCAGAAAGTTTCTCACGGGTTTGTTCCAGATTGCGCGGTAGGAGGTAGGACCACCGACTACATCGCCGCTGACATAGAGGTCGGCTGAAGTGCCTCCATCGAGATTGAGTGCGGTGGTGATAGGGAAACCACAAGGGCTCTGCCCAGCGATGATAGCGGAAAGTTGGGCGAGCGTGCAAGGCGAGGTGCGGGCAATCATCCACATTGAGCCACCATCCCATGCTAGGAAGCAGCGCGCGCTGGTTTTGTTGTTTTCTAGGCCAGCGATAGCCTGGGAATTTTCCGCCAGCAAGGGACCGGCCTGCAGCAACTCAGGTGCATTGAAGTTGGTTTTTTCTCGTCGTATGATGCCGGTTTTCCCCTTGGCCTCGAACCAGACAGCGGAACCGAGCGAGGACGGATTGTTGCCACCGATTTTTTTACCACGGCAGATCAAGATTCCCAAAGGTTTTCCCTCGGGAGTGAAATACCCTGCATTGATGGCAGCCATGCCATGGACCGATTTCGCCGCAGCCTCGGCACTGGCAAACAATGTGCCCGGCCCCTGCGGTTGATCGATCAAGCGCAAACGATGCGAGCGGGCATCGAAAGTCACCGTTTGCAAGGTGATACCTCGTTGATGGATCACTCGATGCTGAGGTGCGGTGGGCTCCACAGGAAGTGCGCGCGGTGCTGCCTGACTTACGGAAAAGGCAACGATCAAAAAAACGATATTCCTCATACTTTCGGTTGTTGATGAACCGTGAGTTGGGGGAAGGGGATGACCCAGTCATGTTCGTTAGCTGCATCCACGGCCCCGCGTTGTAGCATGCGCTGGATCACATGATACTGCGGGGCGAGTTCACCACTGACGCTCGCGGTGATGCGATAATCCAGCGAGGAGGCGGATGCGGAGGCAAACTCCACATGAACCGAGCGCACCATGTCCTTGCCGAATTGCTCGACCATGGATTGGTGGATTTTTCTCTGCATGATATCGGGAATATCGGTCGTGGCAATCGACTGGTATTGATAGTCGAGTCCGAAGGTCGTTGACACCGAAAATTGCGGCGAGATGTTTTCCGGGTTTTTCGCCAAGTATGTGAGCGTTGGATAGGTTTTGTAGGAGCCGCCGAGTTTCACCAATACGACTTGTTCGGGAGTTTGTTGGACCACTTTTCCTATCACACCGTCGTCGAGGATCACCCAGTCATTCGCCCGGGTAGGGAACCATGGTTCCTCGGACAAGGATGGACGAGAATAGCTGGAAAGCAGGGTTTTAGCTGGCAGTCGCAGTGTCGCGCCGTTGAGGTCGGGATTGCTCAACACGCAGAAAAAATGCAATGATTCAACGCGCCACGGCAGACCGTTGTAGATGATGCGTTCGCCCTCACGCACCGTGCCGAGATTGAGAATCAAGCGGATTTGTTCGAAATATGGTGGCAGCGCAGTGCGTGAAGCCCAGGCAAGACCAATGATCAAAATGGATACCACGGTCAGCAGCAGCCAGTCATTGCGGATGTATAACGCCAACAACATGGCGAACACCGAGAGCAGGATGATGAAAAGATTTGCGACTACATCGACCAAGCGTGCCGTAAGCGTATCATGGTATTTTTGGTGAATGGGGCTAACCTTGCGTATCTCCCGATATGCGCGCCGCAGCAATAGCAGGGTGACGGCCAGGGCCGATACGGCGATCAGCAGGCTAAGACCACGGTTTCGCCAGAAGTGAGCCAGCATGTTGGCCAACAGAGAAACGACGGACGGCGCATTGCGCTTCCGTTCCTCAAGTTGCACGGTGTTGTTGGCGAGAGATGTTTGCGCCTCCAGCAAACGCTTATCCCAACTTTTGCGCGCGCTGGTCAATTCTCGGGTGAGTTCCTCGGATTTGCTCTCCTTGAGCAAAGCGTCGATTTGGTTCACGGCGGATTTTGCGAGCGCGAGTTTGCTGGTCCACTGGACGACTTGGGTTTTGAGGTTTTCAATTTCACGCGGTTGGGCCGTTGCCTCACGCAGTTCGCGTATCGCCGGTTGGAAGATGTTCTTGAGTTCTTCGCTCAGGCTCACCGGCACATCATTTTGTGCTTGGCTCTCATCCGGATTGATTCCTGTTGCCGTGGTGGTAAAAGCGTTTTTGAGCTCCTTGATCTTTGCGCCCAGACGCTCGATCTCAGCTGTGATTTCCTTTTTCTGTTCTTCTGCAGTTGCCTTTTTTAGCAAGTCACGCTGATTCCCCCGTTCGGTTTCCAGCACGCGCATCGATTCAGTCAACACCCGCAGGGCACGGATTTTTTCACTTTCGATCGGCTCCGCTGACTGCGCAGGAGCATCTTTGGAGTCGGTGGCTTCTTGCGCGTGAAGCGGGCAAGCCACGACGAGTATCATGAAAGGAAACAACCAACGCATCATGTGATGTGTCGAGCATAGTGGCGGGAATGGAAGCCGTCAACGAGATCCTGCGAAAGGAAAAATCCCGACCACGCTGGTCGTGGTCGGGATGATACGATAGAAGTATTTGCGTCGAGCGGGAGTCAGGGGCCGTCGATCGATACAGGTGGCGTCGTGGCCTCGATCGTGCCGGTGCCGGTTCCAGCGGATGCGGGCTCGGCGGTCGATTTTGCCAGAAGATCGGCTCGCGGTTTGAGCAGGGCATCGATGGTATACTTCGAGACCTCAAAAACGCGACCTTGGAATCCCTGTTCGGTCTTTAGTTTGTCTTGAAGTGTTTTGAGCGATGCTTGGAATGCCTCTTCCGCTGTCTTGGCAGCCTCGGGTTTTTCATCGGCGGGCTTAGTGCGCTCGGTGGCAAACTTAGCCTCGACTTTGACCGTCATATGGAAATTTTCTTCCGCAGGCGGCGGCGTCTCTCCGGGCTGGGCGAGAGCATCGGGAACCTTAACGGCAGGTTTCGCCAGCAACTGCAGCGTGTATGTGAAACCGTCTTTGGTGGCGATTGTCACAATGCGTCGATCCGCAGATTCCTCGACGACTTTTGACGCCACCGTGGCGATGTCTTGGAACCGTGCCGATGCGAGAACGGTCTTGAGTGGCGAAGCATTGTTTGTATCGAGTTTTTCCTCGGGCTTGGCCCCTTCCAGAACAAATTCTGCGTTTTCATCCGCCCGGGTCAGTTTCCATTCGACCTGATCGGGTTTGCCGACACTGGAGACTGAGATCGAAGTGATTTTCTCGACATTCAGGAACGTTTCACTGAGCCAATCCTTGGGGTGAGGCGAGGCGGTGGGGAAACTCTCGCTGGTGACATAAATGCCGGTTGTGTCAGCGGCATTCTGAATGTAGCGACCGCCGCCTGCGGAATCCTTGCCGAGGAAAACCGTGGCAACATTCGACTGATCAGGCTTGAGAAATGTGAGCTCGACGCCATGGTCTGCCTGCTTCTTCGCCGTCAAATCCATGCCAAAGCGTTTGCCGTAGCTGGGGCCCGCTTCGATGGCGTGGTTGATTTTCACGCTTTCGACAGTTCGCAACAAGTTGTTGATGTTGCCGAAATTGGCCGGGTAGTTGTCGCGTTCTACGACAACCCAGCCTTCAGCGGTTTTGTTGAGGGTGACTGCTTGCTCGGCGCCCTTGATCTTGATGGAAGTGACATCGGCGGCGGGGAAGGAAGCCAGCACGGTTTGGCCGCGGTGCCGTTCCGTTTGGGCCTCCCCTGTGTCACGGCTGCGGGATTTGATCGAGATCACGCCGATGGCGAGCACCACGGCGATGGTCCATAAAATGATGACTGTTTTTTTCGACATATATGGCGATGGTTGTTGTTAAAAATAAGTTAGCGGGCGCGGGACGAACGGCGGCGCGAAAAGGCAACCGCCATGCCGGCGAACAATACGATGCTGGGAACGCCCAGAAGATTGAGTGCGATGATGCGCGAGGATAAAGCGTCCTTATCACGCTTCAGGTCTTTGTATAAGGCACGTATCTGGCGATTGGTCTCGGTAACTTCCTCGCGGAATTTCTTTTCCTCAGCCTCCAGTTCGGGGGGCAGTCGCACATCGCGGCTGTTGTTGCGATCGGCAGAAATCTTAGCCAGACGGTCTTGCGCTGCTCTCAGCTTGGCTTGGAGTTCCTGTTGTTTATCCTGCGTGGTGCTCTCCGCAGCAGCTTCCATTTCGCGGATGAGTGTGAATGGCCGGCGGATCGACGCACGGCTGCGGGCACCGATCAGATCTGCTGATGAGGCTGCTTGGTCAATGATGTTGAGCAGCAGAACCGAGTTGCCGTTGTATGGCATCGCTGCCTGCATGCCACCCATGTTTTGAATGCGATAGGCACCCTGGTTGGAAAAGGCATCGGTGTCCGCTATCAGGAAAACACTGGAGTCCGCCTTGCCTTCTTTGAGCCACTTGGACTCTTCGGGCTTCGTCTCTCCATCTTTTTTGTCACCGGCTTCCGGTTTTTTCTCGCCCTCCGCTGCCGATGCGTCTTTTTTCTCCCCGGGTTTGCCGTCGGGGAAGGCAGTCTTGAAGCGTCCAGTCAGGCGTGTCACGAGATCGTAAGAGCGGCGGTTACCGATTGCCATGTTGGCACTGAATTGCGAGGCTTCCATGGCATCGACCAATCCGGCTTGCACGGACGACTTCACCAGCGAAGAGGAGGCCAGGCCGTTGTTGCCTTGGTTGGTGATGGCTCCAGGCAATACGAAAAATAGGTCGTTGAGATTCTTGGTGATAACGTCGGATTGATCTGGCATGGATTCCTTCGGCAGGCTCAGGATCGCGTAGCCGGGACGGTTGCCTTGAAGAATCGTCCGATACTTGGCATCGGCCAGCGTCTGGGTGCTTTCAAAGTTGATGTTCCATGCGGGAAGTAGGGTAGGCAGGGTGGAGGACACGGGGGTGCCGCCGCCGCCGCCGAACATCGGGTTTCCTCCGGCGGTTGCAGCGGCTTCAAAGGAATAGGCGTCAAGACAGGCGATCAGGGTGCCACCGCGAAGGATGTATTGATCAAGTGCGAATTCGGCGTCGGCACTGATCCCCGCAGGGTGCACCAGCAGCAACACATTGATGTCATCAGGTATTTCCGTGGCCGATATTTCCACATCGCGGATTTCATACATTTGACCCAGCTGCTGCAACATCACCCAGCCTGGATTTCCTTGCTGACCGGGCATCATCGCGGGACTGGGCTTGAGATTGAGGGCACTCATCACACCGATCACCGGCTTCTTGACTGCGGTCACCTCGCCGACCGCACGCGAGAGGTTGTATTCAAACATGGTCTCCTGTTCATCGAGGGACTGAGTGTCGAAAGGATCGATGTTGATGCGCGTGGTTTGATCGAGGCACGATACCGCAAGTCCCAGTGAGACGTTTTCGTATTGGTTGATGTTCTGCGTTTGAATGCCATCGAGATTCGCCGAGTCTTCCGCATCGGTATCCGGTTGCGGATCGAGGTTTTCCACGCGCAATTTACCATGGGATAGATTGACGTATTCCTTGAGGATATCATCGATGCGGCGGATGAACAACTTTGTTTCCCGTGGCAGGGCTTCGTTCTTGCGCGAGGCGTAGTAGCGAATGGTGAGCGGGGCGTCGAGTTTCGATAGAATCGATTTCGTACCTGGTGACAAGGTGTGCACTTTGTCAGCGGTGAAATCCGCTCCTTTGGTGCCGAAGGAGGTCAGAGAAATGAGCCAGTTGGCAAGGAAGGCAATCAACACGAGTGCCGTGATGCCAAGGGCTGCGCGAACGACAGGATGTGTGGTTTTCAGATGTTGCATGGGATTCGTGGGTAAGGGTTATGCGCGTTTGGCGGAAAGGACGGCCGAGGTGCCTAACAAACAAGTGAAGATGATCGAGGCGAACCACACCATGTCTTGGTAGCGGAACATACCTCTTGTCAACGAGCGGAAGTGGTCCCAAACGCCGAGGGAAATGAGGGCTTCGACGAGAAAATCGATACGGAATTTCGTCAACTCGCGGATCAGTGCCTCGTAGCCGCATAAGACCATGAAGGTGCAGATGGCCACGGAAACGATCAAGCAGACCACTTGGTCGCGAGTGCAGGCACTGACCAGCATCGTGATGGCGAGAAACACGCAGCAGGTCAGATAGGATCCGAGATACCCG
>JBJOMZ010000037.1:0-22310 GCA_046052105.1 Verrucomicrobiota bacterium
GAAGCCATGAAACTCACGGGCGAACGCAAAAAAGGCCCTGCCGTTGTCAAGGCCGCTTCAGAATTTGTCAAACGCGAGCTAGCCAAAAAATTCGGTCACATGTTGCGTGAGGGAGAATTTGGTGACTATCCCCTCACCAATGCGGAAATTGAAGCCTTGGATCGATAATTATGGTTCTTGTGGATACCAGTGTCTGGATTGAGATGCATCGACGCGATGGACGCGCTGATGTCAAACTCGGTTTGCAAGGATTACTTGATGCCTTTGAGGCAACATTATGTGGCCCAGTGGAAATGGAATTTCTTGGAGGTGCCAGCCCCGTCGAGCGAGAGCGCTTGCAGGCCTGGTGCAACATTTTACCGTATCTACGCAATGACCAATCGATTTGGCGCAAAGCATCGTCGAATTTCGCTTTGCTCCGCCAGAATGGCGTGAGCGCGCCATGGAACGATGTGCTGATTGCGACCCTCGGGAAAGAAGCCGATTGCAGGGTATACGCTTGCGATAAGCATTTTGAATTGATGGCCCCCGTCCTCAAACTCCCCCTTTACAAACCAGGATACCTCGGCATGTATGTCGATGAAAATGACAACTTCTGACGATTGATCCTATTTTTCCACACTGCTCATGAAAACATCCTACGAAGCTCCCGATACACTTGCCAAAGCCAGTCGCGGCCAAGACGACTACAATGCTGAGGCCTTTGACCTGCACGGTGAGCGAATGACCCTGAATATGGGGCCCTCCCACCCAGCTACTCACGGGGTATTGCGACTGATCCTGGAACTGGATGGTGAAACCATCATAAGCGCTGATCCTGATGTCGGGTTCTTGCATCGCGGTGATGAAAAAATCGCCGAGAACATGCACTACAATCAGTTCATTCCTTACACCGATCGACTGGACTACCTCGCGCCTTTGGCCAACAATGTAGCCTATGCTTGTGCGGTTGAAAAACTCATGGGATGGGAGCTTCCACCGCGCGGTCAGGCACTGCGCGTGCTTTGCTGTGAACTGGCGCGCATTTCCGCCCACATGCTAGGTGTGGGAGTTTGCGCCATGGACGTGGGCGCGATGACCGTGTTCCTCTATACTTTCACCGAAAGGGAAAAAGTCTACAATCTTTGCGAACAGCTCACCGGGGCGCGTTTTACCACTTCTTACACCCGTGTGGGTGGTCAACTGCGCGATATGCCAGCAGGGTTTGATCAAGCGGTTCGCACCTTCCTCGACGAATGCGCCGTGACCATCGAAGAAATTGCCAAACTATTGGATAAAAACAAAATCTTCATCGATCGTATGGCTGACGTCGGCGTTATTTCACGAGAAGAAGCCATCTCCTGGGGAATGACGGGGCCGAACCTCCGTGCCTCTGGCGTGACGCGTGACCTGCGCAAGGACAATCCATACCTCGGCTACGAAAAATACGATTTCGATATTCCAATCGCCGAGGAGGGCGACTGCTATGCTCGCTACCAAGTCCGCATGGAGGAGATGCGCCAGTCCATCAAGATTTGCCGTCAAGTGCTCGATACGATGCCCGAAGGACCCGTGAATTTGGCTGACACCAAATCGATGCTGCCGGATAAGGAACGCGTGATGATGTCGATGGAAGAACTCATTCACCATTTCATTGTTGCCACCCAAGGCATCAACGCTCCTGCGGGTGAAGTCTATTTCGGTCACGAAAATCCCAAGGGAGAACTCGGATTCTACATTCACTCGACCGGTGGCGGTGTGCCGCATCGCTTGAAGATTCGCAGCCCCTCCTTCTGCAACCTCGCCATCGTTTCCAAACTCCTCCCCGGCCACATGGTCTCGGACATCCCCGCGATCCTGGGATCGTTGGATTTCGTTATGGGAGAATGTGACCGATAATATCTTACCAGCAACAATTATCCATATCCATGTCCATCCTTGATCACAACATCCACTCGGAAGAAACGCCCGGAACTGGGTTTTTCCAGCCTTTTGCCGTCACTCCGGAATTGGAGGCGGAGGCGGCCAAGCGCTTGGCGCAATTTCCCGAAAACCAGAAACGATCAGCCGTATTGCCACTGCTGCATTATGTGCAGCATCACCATGGATACATCTCTGCCAGTGCGATTGACTGGGTGGCTTCCTGCATTGGCATCGAGCCGATCAAGGTGTTAGAGGTTGTGACGTTTTATCCGGGATTCCGCCAATCGGCGCCCGGAAAATTCCACATCCGTGTCTGCCGAACATTGTCCTGCGCCATGGGTGGCTCGTATGAGTTGATGGATCAACTTTGTGAACTCACGGGCATCGATCGCACTCATGCTGATTCCCATCATCATCCGATCAGCGTTTCGCCCTGCGGACGTTTTTCGGTGGAATTTGCCGAATGCCTTGCATCCTGCGGCACCGCGCCGGTTTGCATGGTGAACGATGATTTCCATGAAGGTGTCAGCCCGGAGAAGGCTCAGGATTTGCTCAAAAAGTATTCATCCTGAGTTTTTTCGATTGACTTTTTGTTCCATTACCACACAATTACCACATGAGTTACTCCCTTACAAGAACAAGTATGGCTTTGGATGCTTGGACGCTACAGGCTCTGAAGGAATTGAGTGAAAAATGGAGCACCTCCAAAGCCGACGTGATCCGACGTGCTGTGCGACAACTCAAGGAAAAAGCTGACAGCGAAGAACAGGTCATGGACCCCTTGCAGGCACTCGCTTGGCTGCAACATGGTGGTGGTCTCGTCGCTGAGGATGCTGAAAAATTCCGCGCTGAAGTGGTCGCTGAACGGCAAGAACGCAAATACTGGTGGGAGTCGTGATACACTTGGATACCAACCTTTTGATCGATCTCGTCACCTGCCATTCGGCTCAGGTGGAGATGGTGCATGGTTGGTTGAAAAACAAGATTCCTCTCGCTGCTTCTGCCGTGACGTGGTCGGAGTTTTGCAACGGCCCTTACTCGAAGGAGCAGAAGGATGCCGTGCATGCCATCCTGCGCGGCGGCATCCATCCCTTCACCGAGGATCAAGCGGAGTTCGCCTCGCGTCTTTTTCACCTGACCGGTCGCAAGCGAGGCTCTCATGCCGATTGCATGATCGCCGCCGCGGCCTTTTGCACCCGCCAATCGATTGCCACTCGCAACATCAAAGACTTCGAACGATTTCTTCCCTACGGCGTTAAACTCATTCCCGTTCCCACACTCTCCTAACCATTCTCGACTCACCATGATCACTTACCTTCCCGGCAAAGAACCTCACGCTCGCGAGTATCGCCTCATTTTCAAAAACGTCGATCGTGCGGACTACGATCCTTCCATCGATTGCTACCTGAGCAATGGCGGCTACGAGCAATTGAAAAAAGCCGTCACCATGGCACCGAAGGACATCACCGAGGAAGTGAAAAAGTCCGGCCTGCGCGGTCGCGGTGGTGCGGGATTCCCTACAGGCATGAAATGGACTTTCATCCCGCCCAACAACACCAAACCCGTGTATCTCATTTGCAATGGTGATGAATCCGAGCCAGGCACCTTCAAGGACCGCTACATTCTTCACCAGGACCCGCACCAACTCATCGAGGGTATGGTCATTTCGGCATTCGCCGTGGGCGCCCATACCGCCTACATCTACATCCGCGAGGAATTCCCCGCTGCAGCACAAATTGTCGAAAACGCCATCGCCGAGGCGCGTGCGAAAAATTTTGTCGGACCGAATGTGTTAGGCTCCGGTTTTGATTTGGAAATTTATGTGCACCGTGGAGCTGGAGCTTACATCTGCGGCGAGGAAACGGGTCTCATCGAATCACTCGAAGGCAAGCGCCCCTACCCACGCATCAAGCCACCGTATTTCCCGGCGGCTCTGGGCCTCTACATGTGCCCCACCATCGTGAACAACGTCGAATCGCTTTGCCACGTGAAACACATCGTGCAAATGGGCGGCGATGAATACGCCAAGCTCGGCGTCGCCAAAAACACCGGCACGCGCATTCTATGCGTGTCCGGCGATGTGAAAAATCCCGGCTACTTCGAAGTCGAAGTCGGTAAACTCACCATGCGCGAGCTGCTCTACGACGTCTGCGGTGGCCCGAAAGACGGTCGTTCTTTCAAAGCCGTCATCCCCGGTGGTTCCTCTTCAAAAATCCTCCGCTGCGATGAAACCTACAATCTGAAAAATCCCGATGGCACCACACGCGAACTCGGATTCTGGGATATCCCGATGGATTTCGATAGTCTCGCCGCCTGCGGATCGATGGCCGGTTCCGGTGGTGTGATTGTCATCGATGATAGTCGCAAAATTTCCTGGGTGCTGAACAACCTCAATTCTTTCTATGCCCACGAATCCTGCGGTCAGTGCACCCCGTGCCGCGAAGGCAGCATGTGGATGAAAAAAATCACCGACCGCCTCGTTGCCGGAGATGCTTCGCCCGATGACATCAAGACTCTGGAGAGCGTGGCCTATCAGATCGACGGTCGGACGATCTGCGCATTCGGCGAAGCCAGTTCCTGGCCTGTAGAAGCGATTGTAGCAAAATTCCGGGATGAATTGATCGCCGATACGGATCCAGCAAACGCGAACAAACCGCATAATCCCGAAGCTGAGGCTCAGCAGCGATTTCTCATCGAAGCGTAACGCATAAGAGATTTTCGTTAGGGAAAACGAACGGGAAAGACCTGATTATCGGAAATTTCCTTCATAAGGATTTTTTCGGCTTGCTGGATCAGGTCAGGTTTTTCTTGGGCAAGGTTTTTCGTTTCGCCGCGATCCTTGACGATATCGTATACCTCCCATTCGCTCGGTTTTTTGGTATGCAGACCGCGTCGGAGCACCTTGTGGTTCCCCATACGCACCGCCACTTGCCCGCTGTATTCTGGAAAAGCCCAGATCATTGGCTTGCGATTTTCGAGCGTGGATTGACCCGTCATAACGGGCCACAAGCTATCTCCATCAAGACCGTCTCGGGATTTCAATGAACAGGCTTCCAGCAAGGTGGGAAACCAGTCGGCAAAATATCCTGGCGCATCACTCACGGTTCCTGCTTTCACGACTGGTGGATAACGAACAATCATCGGCACGCGCAGGCCGCCTTCGTAGACGCTGCCTTTGAAGTCTTTCAAACCTCGTGTCGATTGGAAAAAGGCGGCATCTACACCGCCAATGCCGAACTGAGGATCTTTCGCCATATGGGTGGTTCCGTTATCGGAAGTGAATACAATGAGCGTTTCATCGAGGATGCCGGCATGTCTTAGTTTCTCCACTACTTGGCCGACATGACGATCGAGATCACTGATCATGGCCGCGTAGGCGGCGCGCGGACGAGGATGCGGCAAATAGCCGGACTGTCCTCGATAAGGTTTTTCGTCCCATTCCTTCGGGTATTGATCGACCGAGGAAGTCGGTGGATGCATGGCCACGTGAGGCTCAATGAATGGCAAAAACAGGAAAAATTTTTCTTTTTGGTGATCCTCGATGAATTGCAGAGCTTCGTTAAGGATTGAGACCGATGAATAGTTTTTTCCGATCCATGTCTCCGCCTCTACCTTGCCAGCTACCGGCTTCGCATGACCTGGGACCGGTGTTTCATTAAGCAGGATCTGATTGTTATTGCGCCACAGAAATTTCGGATAGTACGAGTGAGCGACAGCTTGGCAGTTGTAGCCGTAAAAGAGATAGAATCCGTGGCGGTTGGGATCGCCCGATGTGCCCACTGGCCCCAAGCCCCATTTACCCATGGCTGCGGTGGTGTATCCCGCTTCTTTGAAGCTCTGGGATAGCAACCATGTGTCCACTTCGATCGGGTGTTGCCCCTCCTTGCATTGCGGGAAGGACAGCGATGCCTGTCGATTGCCACGTATATCGGCGTGCCCCGTATGTTTGCCGCTCAGTAAGACGCATCGGGAAGGAGCACAGACGGGTGCACCCGAGTAATGTTGTGAAAAACGCATGCCTTCACGCGCCATTTGGTCAATGTGTGGGGTCAGGATTTTTTCCTGTCCATAGCAGCCCAGTTCTCCCCAGCCAAGGTCGTCAGCAAGAATGAACACCACATGACGAGGCGATGCCCAAGCAATACCAGTGAAGATCGAAAGCCACGATACAAGGACGCGCCAACATGTTGAAAGGAATCGGTTATCCATGATGCGCGACTCCATCGTTTTGGCATTCCCAGCGCAAGAAAAAACGCTACTACCATCAGGCATGCTGCCATTCCGAGATCGAACTTCCCATAAAATCAAAAAGATCAGACGCAAGAGTGGCGTGCTGCGAAGAGAAATTTCCGAGAGCGGCAAGTTCTGCGGCGCGACCACAGATCCAAGCACCCGCACAGGCGGATGTCATAGGCAAGAGTCCTTGGGCCAGCAAGCCCGCAATAACTCCTGACAATACATCCCCCATGCCCGCGGTTGCCATGCCGGCATGCCCTGTGGGATTGTGATAAAGCGGCCCGCCTCTCTGCTGAACTAAGGTTCGAGCTCCTTTAAGCAATAAGATCGAAGGATGAAACTCTGTGAAATGAGCGCATGCCTCTTCTCTTGAAAGGTCGGCAGAAGTGGCAGACAGACGCCTAAACTCTCCGGGGTGTGGTGTAATCACGTGGTTCTCTCGCAGGCAGTAATGTCCTTGAAAGCGAGCGATTGCGTTAAGAGCATCCGCATCGATCACACTGGGTGTTTGCGATGACGTGAGGAGCCCTGCCATCACCTCGAACTCCCGCTCATCCATCGGACCCAGACCAGGGCCAACAACGAGTGCATCGGCCTGCTCGATGGCGATATCCGTCCAATCCTGATACGCACGGACCATGAGCTCTGGAGTGGCGCGTGCCACAACCGCTGTATGGATTTCCTGCTTCACCCAAAGCGTCACGAGTCCAGCACCGGCGCGCAATGCCGCAGTGGCACACAACAAGGCAGCTCCTTCCATGCCGATTGATCCGGCCACGACGGAAACACGGCCCGCATTGCCTTTGTGGAAATCGTGGGGACGCAGTGGCAAAGAGGCGGGAAAACTCGCTGGCACGATCAAACGTTTAAGAGGATTTCCTGTGTCTGCGGGAATTTCTCCCAAATCGATGGCTTCCAATCTTCCTACGTAATTGATCGATTGAGCTGCTAGCAATCCATTTTTAGGTGCGCCAATGAAAAACGTATAATCGGCCACCACCGTAACATCAAAAGAATTTCCGTTATCAGCATCGAGCCCCGTGGGAAGATCCAGAGCTACAACGGGAGTTGCATGCCGCAGTCGTCGCTCACACAGCCTACGCACCGCGCCGAGAATCGGCTCACGCAGTTCTCCCCGGGCACCGATGCCCAACAGCGCATCGACGATGACAACTGGCTCTTGGGCATTTCTTGGCGATTCGGGCACCGCCTCCAGAGCACGGAACTGCTGACTGGTGAGCGTTGCCCATTCGATCTCTGGAAAAACAGCATCAATCTCCAAGCGCCACCCCCAAGAGCGCAAATGTTTGGCGGCGCAGAGTGCATCTCCTGCATTGTGACCTTTGCCCAGAAACAAAACCAGCAATCCTGGTTGGGGGAAAAACTTCTGAATTGCGCAGGCGATCCCCCATCCCGCTTGCTCCATCAAAGCGGATGCATTGCACCCTTGCGCGAACCATGCCCGCTCCAAGTTCAACATCTCACTCGCGGAAACAGCATTCACGTCTCCATGTTGGAGATTTTTATCCAACAGACAACTCGAAAACTCAGATCATCACGCTGGATACCACTTTGCCGTGAACATCGGTCAGTCGGAAGTCCCTCCCCTGGTAGCGGAACGTGAGTTTTTCATGATGGATGCCGAGCATGTGGAAGAGCGTCGCCTGCAGGTCATGAACGTGTACCGGATCATTCGTCACGTGATACGCGAAGTCATCAGTTGCTCCATGGCTGTGGCCTGGCTTAAAGCCCCCGCCTGCACCCCAGATGGTGAATCCAACACCAAAATGATCCCGGCCATGGGCTCTTGGGTTATTGATGTCACCTTGGACAAAGACCGTGCGCCCGAACTCGCTCACCCACAACACAATGGTATCTTCCAGCATTCCGCGTTGCTTCAAGTCCTTTACCAGAGCCGCCGCAGGTTGGTCCGTATCGCGACATTGGTTCTCCAATTGATAGGTGAGATTTTTGTGTTGATCCCAGCCAGCATGCATCAATTGCACAAAGCGAGTGCCGCGCTCCACGAGCTTTCTCGCGAGCAGACAATGTCGTGCAAATGAACCTTCACGCTGCACATCAGGACCATACATCGCTAATGTTTCCGGGCTTTCTTTCGAGAGATCGGTGAGCTCAGGAACGCTCATCTGCATGCGATAGGCCATTTCGTATTGCGATATACGCGTATCGATTTCCGGATCCCCGTAGCGCTCGAGTTGATGCTGGTTCATCGCCGCAAGATCATCGAGTGCACTGCGGCGCAATGATCGATCAATGCCCGATGGATTTTTCAAATACAACACCGGATCACCATCGCTGCGAAAACGCACGCCCTGATATTTCGAAGGCAGAAAGCCACTGCCCCAGTAGTAATCGAAGAACAACTGACCGCAGGTTTTGTCTTTATCCGATGAAGTCATGACGACAAACGACGGAAGATCCTGAGACAAACAACCCAGTCCATAAGTGCCCCACGCTCCTAGGCTCGGACGTCCGGGTACCTGACTACCCGTCAAAAAAAACGTCACACCTGGCGCGTGATTGACAGCCTCGGTGTGCATGGAGTCGATGAAACAAATGTCATCGGCGATGGATCCTATGTGAGGCAGCAAACTCGAGAGCATACGACCGCATTTGCCGTAGGATTGAAAGGGCTTTAAGGCGGAGAGAATAGGATATTTTCCCTGCGATGCCGTCATCGTGGAGAGACGGGTGTTTCCGCGCACCGATGCCGGCAGTTCGGTAAGGCGCAACTTCTCCAAACCCGGTTTGTGCTGGAATAAATCGATCTGCGAGGGACCGCCACCTTGCCAGAGAAGAATCACGTTTTTCGCTTTCGGCACGAGATGCGGCAAACCTTCTAACGGATTCATGTTCACGGCGGGCGCGGCGAAAAGTTCGCGATTGAGCAACGATGCAAGCGCCACCGTGCCGATGCCCGTGGATGACTTGCCGAAAAACTGCCGTCGAGTGATAAGTTGCTGTCGGCGTTGGGACGGGTCGAGAATCATTGGCGTGTGAGGGCTTCGTCGAGGTTGTAGATCGTGAGGCAGACATGCGTCAGCGCGGCATGTTGCACGGCGTCAAGCTTCGCATCGCATGGCGCAGCTCCGATGCCTAACAATTCTTTAACAGCCTGGGGATTTTGCTGGAAGTGCGACAGTGACTTTTCCCATGCCTGTTGCAGAAGACTCTTTTCCACGGAATCCGCCTCGCGCAGACAAACACGAGAAAATACCTCGTTCGCCCAGGATTGTGCAGGCGCGCCTTGCTGCATGACGCGCTCAGCGAGAACCCGAGCGGCTTCCACCCAAGTGGTGTCGTTCATCATCGTCAAGGCATGCAAGGGCGAACTGGTGAGATTCATTTTCACCTCGCAAGTCCGCCGTGCTGCGGAATCAAACATATTACCAGGCGCTGCAGTACGGCGCCAGAATGTGTAGATACTGCGTCGATGCAGATCCGCACCCTGCGACAACGGATAGGTGAAATCACGTTCCTTGGTGATGCTTAGATTGTCCCAGATTGTCGCGGGTTGATATGGATACACCGGCTTGCCTAACAGCTTCGGTTGCAACAGTCCACTGGTGTGCAAGGCATAATCCCGAAGCAACAAGGAAGGCATGCGGAAGCGACTAGCACGAGCATACAGCTTGTTTTCCGGATCGCGCTGGTAGGTCTCGGTTGTCACGCGGGAGCTTTGTCGATAAGTGGCGCTGGTGACGATAAGACGATGCATGTGTTTCACATTCCAGCCACTTTCGCGGAATTCCACGGCCAGCCAATCCAACAGCTCCGGGTGAGTTGGTAGGTCACCGCCGAGTCCGAGATTTTCCGCTGTTTTCACAAGACCCTTGCCGAAATACAATTGCCATATGCGATTCATCTGCACACGTGCGGTGAGTGGATTTGTATCGCTCATAATCCACTTGGCGAGACCGAGACGATTTTTCGGCTGATCCGACGGCATGGGTGGAAGGATGGCGGGTGTGTCACTGCCCACTTCCTGCTTGGGATTTTCATAACTGCCGCGATCGTAGATGAAGGTTTTCCTCGGCTGGGCATCGGACATCACCATCACACGAGGCAGTTCATTTTTCAGACGATCCAACTTCGTATGGGACTGATCGATCTCGCGCTGAAGTGCCAATATCCGCGGATGACGTTTCGCGAGAAAATCATGGATTTTTTCAGATTCAGCCGCACTGCGTTTTGCGGGTTCTTTGTTGAGTGAATGTTGCAAATCTTTTGGCAAGCCCGCGTGTTCCATGGGTGATGGCAATGAGGAAACTGAAACGCGAAAACGCCCGAACATGTGCGCGATATGTTTTGACTGGAAAGAGAGGATAATGCGCAGGTTCGAAGCAGGGGCGAGAATGGGTTGATCGAATTCGACAGCAAGAAAATGCGGAGATCGCACATCAGGAAAAAATGCCCACCCACTTTGGGGATCGTTGTCGAGAATCGCGTTCGGAGAGAATCCGCTTTGGCTGTAATCGGCCATCGTCTGATTTACGGGAATCGCACGATCACCGACAGAGAGCGTCAGTTTGCTAAGAACCGCATTGCCGCTTTCAGCGCGACCGGAACCACCCATGGGCAACCGAGCATCCGGGATCAAATCGAATCGAAGCCCGGTAACTCCCATCGATGGTAGCGGAATTTCTATGATATAATCGGACTTGGCAGCCGCAGGGCCTGAAGAAATCATGGACAGGTCCTTTTCCACTTGCAGTGTTACTCCATTCGTTGCTTTTACGGAAGCGGGTGTTGCTGCGGACCAAACAGCACTTTCCGTTTGCGCTAGGGACTTTTCCCTTTGTTGGAGATCCTGCAAAAATGCCGGATCCTGCAGCAATTGTTGTTTCCTGGATTCAGCACCTTGAATGAATTTCGTTAGAAGATGGAACTCCGCCATTTGCTCCTCGCTGCCGGCGTGAATCCAGGGATCCGCAATGCGATACTGGCCACTGCCACCGGGCACGCCTCTCTCGGGAACCTGGTTGAAAAACGCCATCATGGAATAGTAATCCTTCTGGCTGAGAGGATCATACTTGTGGTCGTGACACTGCGCACACGCCAAGGTCAAGCCCAACCAGTTGGTGGCGGTAACATCGACGCGATCAAATAGAATGATATTGCGTTGTTCTTCCGCAATCGCGCCGCCCTCGCCATTGAGCATGTGGCAGCGCTGAAACCCCGTGGCGACTTTTTGCGAAAGCGTGGCCTGCGGCAAAAGATCACCCGCGATTTGCTCGATCGTAAATTGATCAAAGGGCATGTTCGCATTGAGCGCTTTGATCACCCAGTCGCGCCAAACGTATTGATGCGTGTCACCATCTTGCTGGAAGCCATTGCTGTCAGCATAACGCGCGGCATCGAGCCACGGCAAGGCCATGCGTTCACCAAAGTGTGGACTTGCCAGCAGACGCTCGACCACTTTTTCGTAAGCGTCAGGCGACGAATCGGCGAGAAATTCCCGCATCTCCTCCGGGGTCGGAGGTAGACCGATCAGGTCGATAAACACGCGACGCAACAAAGTGGCGCGATCTGCCACGCCAATGGAGGAAATTTCCTCTTTTTCCCAGCGTGAGGCAATGAAAGAGTCGATGGGGTTTTTCACCCATGACGAGATGGCCACTTGAGGCGTCACTGGGCGGTGCGGGGCGATGAAAGCCCAGTGGGGTTCATAGTTGGCCCCCTCATTGATCCAGCGGGTCAGAATCTTCAGTTCGTCAGGGGAAATTTGATGAACTTTTTCCGGCGGTGGCATCACCTCGTCAGGATCTTTGCTCATGATTCGCTGAATCACAGCACTGGCAGCGGCATTACCGGGAACAATGGCTTTTTGCTCCCTTAGGGGATCTGTTGCTCCTTCGAAAGTATCCAAGCGCAGATGGTCCTTGCGTGTTTTGGCATCGAAGCCATGACAGGCGAAACACTTTTCGCTGAGTATGGGACGAACGTCAAAGTTATAGGAAAGCGGAACTTCCTCGCCCGTCAAGGCACTCGCCAAGGGTAGCCATAGCAGACATTTTCTGACGACGAGAAAAAACACGGTTGGAAGACCAATTCTACGAATCTCAAGTCTGAAAACTATCATCAATTTGGCATTTACCTTGGCGCGGAAATTACGTATGCTGGCATCGCACTTTGATTCAAGCCCACATGAGTAAGTCCATCGAAAGTCATCTCAGCGAAGAACGCGTATTCCTACCCAGCAAGGAGTTTTCCGCCAAAGCCCGAATTTCCTCTCTGAGTCAGTATAAAAAACTCTACAAGGAATCCATTGAAAAACCCCAACTCTTTTGGGGGCGTGAGGCAAAAGAACTCGATTGGCGTCAACCTTGGAGCAAGGCGTTGGAATGGAAAGCGCCTTTCGCGAAATGGTTCGTCGGTGGCAAATTGAATGTGGCGGAAAACTGTGTGGATCGTCATGCAAACAGTTCGCGACGCAACAAAGCGGCTATCATTTTTGAAGGTGAGCCTGGTGACAAACGCGTGATCACCTACGGACAGTTGCAACGTGAGGTTTGCCAATTCGCCAACGTGCTCGAAAAAAATGGCGTCAAGGCCAAGGACCGCGTGCTGATTTACATGCCGATGATTCCCGAAGCCGCCGTCGCCATGCTAGCTTGCGCGCGTATCGGCGCCGTGCATTCCGTCGTATTCGGAGGATTTTCCGCCGATTCGATCGTCGATCGCCTTGAGGACTCGGGTGCTACCGTGATCATCACAGCCGACGGTGGATGGCGTCGGGGCAAGGTGGTTCCACTCAAGGACAACGTCGATGCTGCTTTGGAAAAATATAGCCACGTGCGCAAGGTGGTGGTGTTCCAACGTTGCGCGAATCCTGTCATCATGGCGCCCTCCCGCGATGTTTGGTGGCATGAAGAAGTGGCCTCGGTGAAACACACCCATAAGGCGAAAGCTTTCGATTCCGAACATCCGCTATTCATTCTCTACACCTCCGGATCCACAGGAAAACCCAAGGGGATTCTGCACACCAGCGGCGGTTATCTCACCGGCACTTATTCCACTTTCAAATACATTTTCGATATCCGTGAGGAGGATATTTACTGGTGCACGGCCGACGTCGGATGGATCACAGGGCACTCCTACATTGTTTACGGCCCCCTTGCGAATGGCGCGACTCAGGTAATGTATGAAGGCGCCCCGAATCAGCCCGACTTCGGTCGTTTCTGGAAGATCATCGAAGAAAACGGCGTTTCCATTTTCTACACCGCCCCCACGGCCATCCGTGCCTTCATCAAAGCCGGCGACCATTTTCCCGCGAATTACGATCTCTCTTCTCTGCGATTGTTAGGCTCCGTAGGCGAACCGATCAATCCCGAAGCCTGGATGTGGTATCACGACAAGATCGGCGGCAAGCGTTGTCCGATTGTCGATACTTGGTGGCAAACCGAGACCGGGGCCATCATGATCAGTCCACTGCCTGGCTGCACGCCCTGCAAACCCGGCACCGCCACCCTGCCCTTCTTCGGGGTCGATGCCGCCATCCTCGATGAAACCGGCAAAGAGTGCAAAGCAAACGAAGGTGGTAAGTTGGTAATCCGCAAGCCTTGGCCCTCCATGACTCGCACGATTTATGGCGACAAAAGTCGCTATACTAAGACCTATTGGTCGGATTACCCCGGCATCTACACCGCCGGTGACGGGGCCCGTCGCGATAAAGCTGGCAATTTCTGGATTGTCGGACGCATCGACGATGTATTGAACGTTTCCGGCCATCGACTCGGCACGGCAGAGGTCGAGAGTTCGCTGGTCTCTCACCCAGCTGTCGCGGAATCCGCTGTTGTGGGGCGGCCCGATGAATTGAAAGGTCAGGGAGTCGTCTGTTTTGTTACACTCAAAGAAACCCACCAACCCTCCGAGGCCCTTCGCAAGGAATTGCGTGAACATGTCGGCAAATCCATCGGAGCCATTGCTAAACCTGATGATGTCTACTTCGCCCCGGCGCTGCCCAAGACCCGTTCGGGAAAAATCATGCGTCGTTTGCTCAAGGAACTTGTTACCACAGGTGACATTTCCGGCAACATTACGACTCTTGACGACATGACTGTCATCTCCAATCTCAAAGCTGCCATGCAGGCCTGATTCAACGCCATGACGCCCACCACTTACTACATCGCCCTGATTGCCAAATCTTTCGGACTGGAACGTCGCAACAAAAGGCTTGCCGATGCTTCATCCGAAATGGGCTTGCTGCGTGAAGCTGAGTATCAACTAGGGAAACTGTTGTGGGAAAAGATCGAAAATATTGACGAACTCTCGGTCGAATACTGGAATTTGCGCAAATATGTCAAAGAACATCATGCACATACAAAAGTCATCAACGACCTCAACGAAAGGCTGACCACATTGCATGAAAAAAGGGCGGAGATTCTCAATGAGGGTTCGGCTGATCAGGATGACTTTTCTCAACAGCGCGCTGATCTTTTGCTGAAACTTGAAGAACTCGCCTATAAAAGGGAGAGCGTTGTCCGCAGGGCAAAGGAAATCCGCCGCATTCATGAAGGTCATCTTACCAAAATTGAAGTATTGGAAAGGGATGGTCATCACGCAGATGAAGTAGCTGCCGTGAAAAACGACATTGATGCCTTAAAGGAGGAATTCCGCTCTCTCAAACAGCAGCGCTCGGAAATGGCCGACGAACTCGAAAAAGGCGATCAGGAACTGGATCGGATCGATGGCAAGTTGCAATTGATCAAACAGGCGAAGCGCGACCGCGCAGCTATTGTGTTTCAAGATATTGGCAGCATCAATCGTCAGCTATCCGATATTTCATCTGAGATCGGCAACTGCGAAAACCAGATTCGCCACCTCCAAGCGGCGGTAGGGCGTTACATCAGTCGCTATTACAAACGTCACCCTCTATGCTGGGAAGTGGCTCAACATCAGCGGGCGATGGTGGAGGTCATGCGTATGCTGCGCATTTCCATTGCCATGAATCACAAGTTATCGGATTTCAAATAAAGGAGACCCTTTCCCGGATCGAATCACACGTCGGGCAATGATTGAAATGCGATGCGCGGCACATCTTCCGACAGTGCCGCCTGTGCGGAACAAAACCACAAGGCCTTCGCTCCATGACGTTTGGCAACATGATCGAGCAACTGGCTCAATGCCCGCTCACGCGGGTCTGGCGCAAATAAAGGCAGTCTAGGATCAGAATGTTCCAGAAGTCGGGACAAATCCACCGATACGGCAAACGGATGGCTCAACGGGCGCGGACGTTCAAGCCAAAGGGTTCTCCACACTTCGAGCAAGACACGGATCTCCTGTGTTGAGGCGAAGCGCGCCATCACCGCCCACGAGTGCCCGCAGACATCGCGACTTGATTTCACCTTGATGTGCATTTCGCCGCATTCATACCCTTCGCGCCTCAAACGTAAGGCTGCTTTGTAAACCAATCGTTCCAGCATGGCCCTTGCGCCATCCTCATGACGCAATCGCGGATGCAGAATTTTCGAATGTCCGATCTGAAGCGGGACCATTTCCGGCCTGACTGGCTCGATTCCATGCAGCGACTGCCAAAACCGCTCGCCCTCGATTCCGCCCCACACCGCCCGCAATTGACGCGGTGTCGCATCCCACAACTGCCGAACGGTACGAATGCCTCGTATTTTCAGACGTTCGTTCATATTCGCGCCAATGCCACATAAATCGCGCAATTCCAGCTCGAAAAAAGCAGCTCCGGGTTGTCGCGCATCCAACCATACCAATCCGTTAGGCTTCTGCATGTCGCTTGCGGTTTTTGCCAAAAACACCGTGGAAGCGAGACCAATCGAGCAAGTCAAAGGATCTCCAAAATCCCGCGCCAGGCGGCCTTTTAGCTGCAAGGCAATTTGCCAGACCTTTTCTTTTTCGGCATAGCGCCCAGTGAACACTCCATATAACTCATCAATCGAGCACACTTTTTCTACAGGAATCTCCTCTTCGATCAAAGCCACTAACCGACGGTGGTAGTCCATGTATTTCACCGCATCACTCAGCACGAATGTGATCCCAGGACAACGCGCACGAGCATCACGCACGGGAGTCCCTGTCTTGACTCCATGACGTTTGGCCTCCCGACTGGCCGCAATGCAGCAAGTCGCGTCCGTCATCGTCGCGATCACAGCCACGGGCCTACCCCGCAAAGAAGGATTGGCGTGCTGCTCCACCGCAGCAAAGTAACTGTTGAAATCCACAAAAAAGACAGTTCTCTCCATGGATTTAATTGTTCATTTGAACATATAAAATGCAAGGTGATTTTTTGCCGTTTTCTCACAAGCCAGATAACAGGAAAAAACACGTTTCATTTCCCATAGATGACACAGATTCATCTTACGCGAAAAAATTCAACATGCTAAAAGATGAGCGCATGTCAGACATCAATATCGCGATTGTCGGGCTCGGCTTCGGCGCCGAGTTCATCCCCATTTATCAACGTCTCAAAGGCGTCAACATGTATGCCATCTGCCAACGCACCCGTTCGAAGCTCGACGAGGTGGGTGACAAATTCGGCATCGCCGTGCGTTACGAAAGCTACGAAGAACTGCTCAAAGATCCGAACATCCACGCGGTTCACATCAACTCCCCTATCCCCGATCACGCGGCGCAAACCATCGCCGCGCTGAAAGCTGGAAAACACGTGGCTTGCACCGTGCCCATGGCGACTTCCGTGGAAGACTGCAAAACCATCGTCGATCTGGTCAAACAAACCGGTCTGAAATACATGATGATGGAAACCGTGTGCTATGCCCGCGAGTTCCTGTTCATGAAGGAGCTCTACGATAAGGGCGAGCTGGGCAAAATTCAGTTTCTCAAAGCTTCCCACCAACAGGACATGGAAGGTTGGCCAGGTTATTGGCCGGGTCTACCGCCAATGCACTACGCCACCCACTGCGTCGGCCCCATCCTCGGCCTCACCCGTGGCGAGGCGGAATATGTTTCTTGCTTCGGCTCCGGCACCATCCACGAGTCCATGCACGATTGCTACGGATCGCCCTTTGCCGTGGAAACCACGCACATCAAGTTCAAGGACAGCGACCTCTCCGCTCACGTGTATCGCTCGCTCTTCGATGTAGCGCGCCAATACCGCGAATCTTTCGAGGTGTATGGGCAGAAAAAATCCGTCGAGTGGCCGCTCATCGAACACCGCCCGCTGGTGATTCACACCGCGAAAAAACCGGAACCGGAAATCCCCGAGGAAGTCACCTGCCCCGATTTCGCGCACTACCTGCCCGAGGAAATCCAACTATTCACCACCGGTGGAGTCTATGGCGGAGATGGCGGAGAGGAGCACCTTTCCTTCACCCAAGGCGCAGGTCACGGTGGTTCCCACCCGCATCTGGTCTATCAGTTTGTGAAAATGCTACAAAGCGGAGTTGATTCCTACCCTAACGCGATCGAATCCGCCAACATCACCTGCACCGGCATTCTCTCCCATGAATCCGCCCTCAAAGGCGGTGAGATCATCCGCTTGCCGGATTGGACCCATCGCTGAAGAGTCCGATCTAACGAATTCTCCGAACGCCGCCGCTTCACTGCGACGGCGTTTTTTTTCAAGATCTCCACGTCATGATGCGTGATTTGATTGCATGCTTTTTCATCATCAAACCATAAGCACTCACTGTCCCAGCGGTTGAACCCTGAGGCGTGCGAATTTTTTGTCAGAGCCTAATTTCGGAATCGATAGAGTGACTGTATCGAAACCCGATGGATCGTTTTCTTGAATGGTGATTCCTGGCGTGGATAGAGCGGTAGTAGCAGCCACGGCGTAGGACTGCGGCCACACATTGAGTGAGTCTCCAGCGTCGATCACACAGGAATTCACCCCAGAAACGCTGCTGCGGATGCGGCGGAAACGGAATACCCAGTGCGTTGCCGTGGTGCTCATCGTGGGGAGCTTGGAAAGATCGTTGGTATCCTTGTCTCCACCTAACAGAAACTCGATACCGTTGCTAACGCCGTCCTTGTCGAAATCATCCGTGCTGCTGCCCGAGGGAGCGTTGGCAGTTGCCCAGTCCTGGTAAGGCGTGGTCGCGGATTCGACGATGTTCACCGTATACGTTTGCGTGGTGAGGTTTTGCGCGGTAACGGTGTAGGTTTGCGACGAGGAAAAATCGCGCGGGCTTCCTGAGATCGGCACTGCGGTGGCAAAGGAAGAAACCGAGAAGTTTGGCACCAGATTGGTGCGATCCGTGCCAGCAGGCATGGTGACGGTGATGGTAGTGCCGGAAATGTTCGAGGAGACTTGACCGGGGATACTGAAGCTCACCATGTTTTTCGCGGAGCTTTGCGAGGGCAAGATGCCCATCAAGCGCAGGGCCATTTGTTCGCCAATATTGAAGTAACTCTCGGCATTCTGGCTCCAGTGGTAGCCATCGTTGTTACCACCCACATCATTGCCGTAGTCATAAGGCCGGGTGTCTACCGTGACAACGGTGCCTGCGAACTCCGGATAGAGCGTGGGATTGGCGACCGCGGCCTGGGCATTGATCACTTTCACGCCATCGGCACTTTGATCCACATTCGCCATGCCAGTGGTGCCGATGGTAACTGGCAGATTGGGCGCGTTCCATGCGATCCGAAGATCGCGAATGAGGTCCGCCATGTTGTCCTCGTATTCATTGGCAAATGTTGTCGAACTGCGGTCATTCCAGCCCTGGTGCCAAGCGAAACCCGCAATCTCATAACTGTCTGCAGGAAGAGCGCTGAGCGCAGCATTGACGCGGGCAATCATGCCCGTGTAATAGGCTCCCACCGTTCCACCGCGTTTTGTCACCGCGGAAGGCGGACGAAAATCTCCTGCCAACGACTTGCCACCAAAGGCATATTTCAGAATCAATACCGGATCGCCCAACTGGCTGCCAACGACAAGGCCGAAGGAATATTCCGGTCCGATGCGACCATTAACTCCGGTAGGTCCCTCGCCATTGTTGCCAAAGAAAGGGTCTAGGTCGCCAGCGCGTGCGGCACTGGTGGGATTCGGCACATCGCTCGCACCACCACCGGACCAGTATGTCACAGCAACATCACTGCGCTTGATCCATCCTGGGTTGCTACCAGCAGGGTTGGCGGGATCGGCGAGATAGCCGTATTGATTCGGAGATTTGTTGAGCATGTAGCGCAAACTGCCGTAACCACCAGAAAAATTGGTGTCGCTCGGATTGTTCGGATTGCGACCGATTTCCACGCCGGCTTTGCCCTGCATGTTGGATTGTCCCGCGAGAATGAAAACCTTGGTCTTGCCGTTGCCCGAAGGTGGATGAACCAAATGGAATAAGGTGCTTGAACTGCTTGGAGCATTGACGCCATCACCAAGGTAGGCGGCGCGCAGCGGACGCCAGCCAACAGCGAGACCATTGGTGCTGAGAACCGCTTGCGAGGAACCGTTGAGGACGATGCTGGCAACCATTCTTGATCCATCGTAAAAAGCGACAAATCCAGTAGCAGCACTGGCGCTGACCGTGGCGGTATAGGTGACATTGGCACCGAAGGTAGAAGGATTCGCACCGGATGTCTGCGATAGCGTGGTGGTGGTGGCGACGCGGTTGTCATTTACGGCGTGAGCCAATCCATCCGAGTAAGCAACACCGTTGTTGCGGTCACCCGCATAAGCCGCTGTGATGGTGTGATCGCCACCACTCAGTTGTGTCGTCGTAAAAATGGCTTGAGCGGAATCATTGAGGGATGCCGTGCCGACTTGCACCAAACCATCGTAAAAACAAACGATTCCCGTGGGTGAATTGCCTGTCACGCTAGCGGTAAAGGTGACTGCCGCACCGCCGCTCGAGGGATTACCGCCGCTGCTCCGAACCAGTGTGATGCTGCTGCTTGGCAGTGTTCCCAACGTGATCGTACCGGGACCAGAGAAATAGGCATCATCTTGGAAAGTGGCGAGTGATGCCGAAGAACCGTAGGTGCCGTTACCGCTGGCGTTCGGATATGACAGTGATGCCACCTGACGGGTTCCTACGTAATCGAGCTGCATTCTGGCGCCGCTAGAAATCTCCAGAGGACCAGAGCCGAGGGCATTGGTGCGGGAAATGGTCAGCGTGCCTGCCTGCACACGGGTGGTGCCGCTGTAGGTGTTGGCACCCGAAAGTATCCATATACCACTGCCTGTCTTTGTGATGCTGGTGGCCGTTTGCCCGGAATTGCCTTGCAAGCTGTCACCGATGCTGCCGTTGATTTCCCCCGTGCCCACCGTGCTGCCTGTCGCTGCCTTAGGCGCGTTGTGAAGTGTAAGGGTTTTGCGATTGTCCGCAGTCGGCACGCCGGGAATGAGGAGATTCGAAGTGAATTTCAACAATCCTACCGCACCACGGGTGGTGGACAGGTAGAGATTACCTCCTTGGGTGATGGTAGCTCCGCCGGTGCTGCCGGAAAGTTGCAGGATCCGGTCGGTGGTTTCGCCATTCCCGTTGTAAATCAGCGAACCTGCCACGGAGGTGAGACCGAGGGATATCGTGCCGTTTTCCACGGTGGTGGGAGCACCGAGATTGCTCGTAGCTGTGCCACCCGATACGCTGTTAAGAGTGGTCACGGTGATGCTACCTGCTTGAATCGCTACGGATCCGGAAAAACTGTTACTTCCGGTCATATGAAGAGTACCACTGCTGGTGCCTCGCCGCACCATGCCACCAGTCCCTGATATGGATCCGCCTATGCTCATGTTTCCAGTGGTGGCGAGATCAAAGATGTTTGAACCAGTGAGAACAGTGGGGCCATTGATGTTCGCAGAGAAACTATTGCCATTCGATACAGTGGCGCTGTTCAACTCGAATGCGTTGGTAAGATTGTTGTTGCCATTCAGCGCAAGTGTCGCACCGGAATTCACTGTCACAATGCCGGTGCCCAAGAGCGAATTATTTGTGCTACCGAGACGCAGGCTTCCCGCTTGCACGATGGTTCCACCACTGTAGCTACTCGCCGCATTGAGATTCACAATCGCGGTGTTTTGCTTGATCAACGCACCGCTGCCGGCAATGGTGCCGGAAAGATTGAGTGTGGCGTTACCACTAGCACTGCCTCCCAGAGTGGTGTTCGCCGCAAGAGTGATCGGAGTATTGATAGTTACGGTGTTTGCGCTGTTATGATTGATTGCAGGCAACGTCGATCCTTGATTGGTAAAACTCAGACCATTGGTGCCGGACAATGTCACCGTTCCGGCAAAGTTCGCCTGATTGAGTAGGAATCCGTTGTTCAGGTTGTGTGTGACGCTGTAGGTTCCGCTTTGATTGAAATTGAGCGTGTAGTTGTGGAAGCCCGTCGCCGCTGGCGCGGTTCCATCACTGACATTGTTGGTCCATTTGGACGCATCAGAAAAGTCACCGTTCGTCGCACCGGACCACGTGAAAACAGTGGGTTGCGGGGCTACGGTGATCGTGACCGTGTAGATCTTGGTCGAACCATCCAATGCAGTAACGGTATAGGCCTGTGGTGCGGTGAAATCTCTCGATGTTCCCGAAACAGGGTCGCCCGTGGCACCGCCCGAAAGGGTATAAGTAGGAGCAAGATTGGTCACGACGGAACCGAATGGCAGAGTCCGCGTGATGCTTGTTCCAGAAATATTCGCGGTACCATAAGAGGGAATCGTGAATGTGAGAATATCTTTGGCTGAGCTTGGGTTGAACGTAATCGCTGATGAAATTCCGGTTTTTCCTCCTGTGGAATTTGCCGAGATGGTAATCGTTTCCGGCACATCATTTTTTGTGCTGATGGCAAAGGTCCCAGCCACCAGCGATTTACTATTATCACCAAAGGTTCCGTCGCCGTTGCTGTCAAATTGAGCACTACCGCTGCTAGTCATGGTAACACTCGTGCTGCTGTCGGAAGTAACGGTATTGCTAAAAGCATCACGGGCGGTAACCGTGGTTGTAAAGGGCACACCTGTGACTTGGGGAGATGTCGTGGTGACGAGATAGTCATTAATAGCCAGATGCGTAACGTTGACAGTCAAACCACCCGCCCCTGATCCCGAGGAGCTTGACGCAATGCTGTCCGTGCAATGCAGTGTGGCCGCTCCGGCATTGTAGGCGGTGAGCATTCCGTTGCTCAAGTCAGTCACACTTGCCACTCCATTCACAAAGGATAGCGACACATTCGGTGTGCCTGCATCAGCGGTAATGGCTCTTGATACACCGTTTTGATCCGTGATG
>JBJOMZ010000038.1:0-22184 GCA_046052105.1 Verrucomicrobiota bacterium
ACGGCGCCATGGGGCGACGTCCGGTTTCCGTGCCGAACAAGTTTTTGATATTCCGCGATCTGACATGCCGGGGGTTTTGGCTATCGCGTTGGTTGTCCCGGGCTACGGCAGCAGAGATCGGAGAGATGTATGAAAAGCTGATCGAAATGATCCTTTCGGGCGGCTTGAAGCAACCGGTCGACCGCATGGTGCCGCTCGCGGATTTCGCCGACGCCCTTGAGCGGCAGCACTCTCCCCAACGGCAAGGCAAGTTGCTCTTTGTGCCGCACTTGTGACGCGGATTCGGAACCTAACGGAAAATGCGGGCGATTTTCCTCTCGCACATCGGCGGAAAATCCATCATCATATCCTGCGTGCCCGATACGACCATCATCTCCGCCAGCGACGAGAATTACAAAGAGGCGGTTCAGTCTGCCGTGCCTCTTTTGCGCTCCGGGGAAGTGGTGGCCGTGCCCACGGAAACCGTCTACGGACTGGCAGGAAATGCGTTCGATGAAAAGGCGGTGGCGAAAATTTTCAGCGCTAAAGAGCGTCCGAGCTTCGATCCCCTCATTGTCCACGTGGCGACACGGGCCGAGCTCGCGCGGGTGGCCATCATTCCCGAGGAAATTCAACTCACTGTGGAAAAACTGATGAATGCCTTCTGGCCAGGTCCGCTGACGATTGTGTTACCCAAGCATCCGGACATTCCGGATTTGGTCACCAGCGGTTTGGACACGGTGGCGGTCCGGCAGAGTGCCGGTAAAATTTTCCGCGCCATAGGCAAAGAGCTCGGGGAACCTCTGGCTGCTCCCAGCGCGAACCGTTTCGGCCGCATTTCCCCTACATCGGCTCATGCCGTTCTGCAGGAACTCGAGGGGCGTATTCCTCTGATTGTCGATGGTGGCGCATGCTCGGAGGGATTGGAAAGCACCATCATTCATGTAATGGCGGGCGAAAAGCGTCCTACGATTACCATTTTGCGCCCCGGCCCGATTACCAAGGAAATGTTGCAGAATTTCGGCAAGGTCGAGCGCCCCAAGCGCTCGCATGACGGCGGGGCGATGACTGCTCCTGGTATGTTGCCGAGTCATTATGCTCCCCGCACTCCGCTTCTTTTGCTCGAGGATCCCGCTGATTTTCGTCCCGAGCCCGGCAAAAAGTATGGATTGCTCTCCTACACCGGCGAGCCAGGCCGGGGATACGTCTCCCTACACCGCTGGTCGGTGGTCGAGGCCCTCAGCCCGGGAAATGGCAAGTTGCCGGAAGCGGCCCTGCGGCTGTTCCATCTGCTCCGCAAACTGGATCAGGCGGGATTGGATTTCATCGTCGCTGAGCCCGTGAGCGAGGTCGGCCTTGGTGTGGCGATCATGGATCGTTTGCGCCGTGCGGCTGTTACCGTTTAAAGCTCGGTCCACTTGGATTTATCTTGCCCTAATGTGGGTAGGTTGGTTGGAAATATCGGATTGTTTTTATGTCGCAAAAATAGCAGGCTCTTGTGTGTACGATTGCATCCCCGCAACGACATCGCATTCTGCCGATGAGCCACCCATTTTTTCTATGATGAAAGTTACCAAAAGCTTCCCGTTTTTTCCGCGAATTCACGCCTTGATGGCGGTTATGGGTTGCCTTGCCATGGCGACCGCGGCGCCGAAAAAAACCGTGCCCATGCCGGACTTCACGCAAGGAGATCCGATTCCTGCGGACGCCAAGCATGACTGGAACTTGGGCGCTACGGGGTTGCGCGGTTGGATGTTCACGGACAAAATGGTCACGACCGATGCCAGGCAAATTCGAATCACCCGCGTCGATAAGGGATCGCCCGCGGACGGCTTGATCGAGGTCGGCGATGTTCTACTGGGCGTGGGCGGCAAGGTCTTCGCGCATGATCCTCGCACGGAGTGGGGTAAGGCTCTCACTTTGGCGGAGGCCACACCCGGAGGAGCCTTGCGCTTGATGCGTTGGCGCAACGGCAAAACGGAAGAGGTCGTGGTGACATTGCCTGTCCTGGGAAGCTACAGCGATACCGCTCCCTATGCTTGTCAGAAATCCAAACGCATCCTCGAGCAGGGTTGCGAAGCGATTGTAAAATCGATCAACGCTCCGCGATATCAACCGAATCCGATTGTGCGTGCTCTCAACGCGCTGGCTCTCTTAGCGAGCGGGGAACAGCGTTATCTTCCGGTCGTGAAAAAGGAAGCCGAGTGGGCTGCTTCTTTTCAAACGGATGGCTTCAAGACCTGGTATTACGGTTATCTGATCATGATGCTTTCGGAGTATCACATGATTACCAAGGACGATTCCGTTCTTCCCGGCATGCGTCGTTTGGCTTTGGAAGCGAGCCATGGACAAAGTGCCGTTGGCTCGTGGGGTCATAAGTTCGCCGAGCCCAGCGGACGCTTGAGTGGTTATGGCATGATGAACTCGCCTGGTGTGCCTCTGACCATCTCCCTTGTCATGGCACGCGAGGCAGGAATCAAGGACCCCGCTATCGATCTAGCGATCGAACGCAGCGCCAAATTGCTGAGGTTTTACACGGGTAAGGGAGCGATTCCTTATGGTGATCACACGCAGTGGACGCAGACCCACGATGACAATGGCAAGTGCGGCATGGCAGCGGTGTTGTTCCAGTTGCTGGGCGAGGGTGGAGGAGCGGAGTTTTTCTCCAAACTGAGCATCGCCTCCCACGGTGCCGAGCGTGACACCGGACATACGGGGAATTTTTTCAATGTGCTCTGGGCCATGCCGGGAGCTTCTCTGTCGGGTCCGCAGGCTACCGGACGGTGGATGAATGAATTCGGTGCTTGGTATTTTGATCTGGCTCGCCGCTGGGACGGCTCTTTTGCCCATCTGGGGCCGCCACAATTGGCGAACGACAGCTATGCCGGCTGGGATGCTACCGGAGCGATGGTGCTCGCTTACGCACTCCCCCTCAAAAAAATTCTCCTCACCGGCAAGAGACCCAGCATCATCAAGCAGATCGATCGTCCTGCAGCAGAGGGGCTCATCGCCGATGGGCGCGGTTGGAGCAATAAAGATCGAACCAGCTTCTATGATGCGCTGGACGAAAAGGATTTGTTAGGTCGTCTCGGTAGTTGGTCGCCCACGGTGCGCGAGCGTGCGGCGCAGGCATTGGCCCGCAGGAAACCGGCCCCGGTGAATGCGGTCATTGCTTTGTTGGACTCTCCTTCGTTGTTGCAGCGCTACGGCGCCTGTGAGGCGATCGTTCAGCTCAAAGGTGCTGCAGCTGCTGCCGTGCCGAAATTGATGGAGGCCTTTCACGATAAGGACCTATGGCTGCGCGTGAATGCGGCGAATGCCTTGGCAGCCATCGGTCCCGTAGCGATGAGCGCGGTGCCGGATTTGCTGACGCGTTTGGCCGTTGGCCCCACGCCTGAGGACCCGCGGGCGATGGAACAACGTTATCTCAGCACGGCCCTGTTTGGCACGCTGTTGAAACAGTCCATCGATGGTGTCGACCGCGAACTTCTGCGCAAGGCGGTGGTCGCGGGATTGAAGAACCAGGATGGACGCGCTCGTGGTGTGGTCAGCGGCGTTTATCAGCAACTGGGATTTGAAGAGATCAAACCACTGATACCCGCGATCTGTGAAGCGATCAAAACACCTGCGCCCAGCGGTGAAATGTTCGCGGCCGGTGTGCGACTGAACGGTGTGGAGATTCTTGCCAAACATCGCATCAGGGAGGGCATGCAGCTCTGCCTTGACGTGATGGAGATCGACCGATGGGGCAAAAAGGACCGCATCGATCGCTGCATCAAGATCATGGCGATCTATGGTCCGGCGGCGAAACCGATGCTGCCGAAATTGCGTGATCTGGAAACGGCTCTGACCAAGCATCAGGAATCCAAGTCGCTGGGCCCATCGCTGCTCGCTTTGAGGAATTTGATCCAGAAAATCGAGAACAGCGCCGGCCATGTCGAGTTGCGTTCGCTGGATTCTCTCTAACAAAATCATGACTTTCCGCCGCGATTGCCTGACATCTCTCTACCGAGCCGCACGACGGGGCTTGGCGATCTTGGCGTTTTTTCCTGCGGTAACGAATTGCATGGCGCTTTCGCCGAATCTCAATGTGCTACTCCTGACGGCCGATGACATGAATCACGACAGTCTCGGATTCGCGGGTTGCAAGGTTCCAGGCGTTACGCCGAATCTCGATAGGTTGGCGGCCGAGAGTCTGAGGTTCGAGCGCGCACATGTCACGGTAGCAGTATGCCAGCCCAGTCGTCAGTGTTTGTTGACAGGACGCTATCCTCATCGCAACGGATCGGTGGGTTTTTATCCTGTTTCCGCCGGAGTGCCCACACTTGCCGAAATTCTCCGGGATGCCGGTTTCCATCTTGGCATTCTCGGCAAAGCCATCCATCTCCGCCCCGTGCAAAAGTTTTCTTGGCACTATCTGCGCGATGAGGATGTGCTGGGCGGCGGTCGCGATCCGCGGAAATACTATGAATATAGTAAAGAATTTTTCTCCCAAGCGAAGCGTGACGGCAAGCCGTTTTTCCTGATGGCGAATTCCCATGATCCGCACCGACCGTTTGCCGGCAGTGAGGGTCGTGCGAAGCTCGACTACCCCTCACCCGCGCGCACCTTCCAGCCGGGGGAAATCACCGTTCCCGGATTTTTGCCGGACCTTCCCGACGTCCGCAAGGAGTTAGCCCAATATTTCTCTTCCGTGAACCGCTGTGATCAGAGCATGGGCGAGGTGCTCAGGGCTTTGCAAGAGTCAGGCATGGCGGATCGCACGCTGGTGCTGTTTCTCAGTGACAACGGTATTTCCATGCCGTTTGCCAAGAGCAATTGCTATGGCAACAGCACCCGCACTCCTTGGTTGGTGCGTTGGCCCGGCGTGGTGAACCCCGGCGTGGATCGCGAGCATTTTGTATCGAGCATCGACTACATGCCCACCGTGCTCGAGGCATTGGGGCTGCCACAGCCCGAGGGTATGGATGGCCATTCTTTCTTACCCCTGTTGCGCGGGCAGCCTCAAGCGGATCGGGACAGGGTTGTCACCTGTTACAATCAAGCCTCGGGAAACAAGCCTTATCCGATGCGTTGCCTGCAGAATCAGCGTTTCGCCTACATCTACAACAATTGGTCCGATGGGAAAAAGCGCTACGGCACGGAAGGCATGAGCGGGCTCAGTTTCAAAGCCATGCAAGCAGCCGGAACCGGTGATGCCGCCGTCGCCGCGCGTGTCGAGCTGTTGGTTCACCGTGTGCCCGAAGAGCTCTACGACTTCGCGACCGATCCGGATGCCTTGCACAATCTCATCGATGACGCTGCCCACGCCGCGACACTCAAGGCAATGCGCGCTGAAATGCGAACCTGGATGGAAAAAACCGATGATCCCCTCTTGCCGCATTATATTGCATGGACCGAGGCTGCGCTGGGAGGTGCTCCTCCGACCATTCATCTGGCGCATGGGCTGATGGCTGGTGAGGTCTCGCACGATGGTGTGATGCTGCAAACGCGGCTTTCCGCCGTGCCTGTGCTTACCGATGGCAAGGTGCCTGGCATTGCGGGAACGGGCCGTTTTGAATACGCCACCAACCCCGAGTTTCGAGACTCGCGTTTGACCGATTGGCAGGAAGCCACGGAGGCAGGTGACTTTATCCTGCGTTCAACGCTTGAAGGCTTGCAAGCGCAAACACTCTATCACTACCGCGTCATCTATGGTGCTGATCCGCAACAAGTGAAGACCAGTCCCGCGGCGCAGTTTCGCACGTTGCCTGCACCGGATCAAATGACCTCGCTGAATTTTGTCGTCACGAGCTGCTTGAACTACGCTTTCTTTCAGGAAAAAGGCAAAGCTTCCGCTGCGGACCGGAAGTTGGGTTATCCCGCGCTCGATGCCATCGCATCGTTGAAGCCTGATTTCCTTCTTATCAACGGCGACTGTGTTTATTATGATCATCCCTATAGCACTCGTGCCAAGACACTTGCCGAAATGCGCGACAAATGGCATGAGCAATACGCCATGCCTCGCTTCGTAAATCTATTCGCCAAAACGCCGGTGTATTGGAGTAAGGACGATCACGATTATCGCAGAAATGATGCCGATACCACAGGCGACTACGCGCCCTCGCACGAGCTAGGTATCGACACCTTTCGTGAGCAAGTGCCCGTCGCGAAACCCGGCCAGCCGAGTTATCGAACACACCGCATGGGGCGCGACCTGCAGCTCTGGTGGGTGGAGGGTCGGGATTTCCGCAGTCCTAACAACATGCCTGATGGCCCGCGGAAAAGCATCTGGGGTGAGGAGCAAAAAACTTGGCTGCAACGCACGCTTAAGGAAAGCGATGCCCGTTTCAAAATTCTCATCTCACCGACACCGATGATCGGTCCCGATGACGCGTCCAAAAATGACAATCATGCCAATGCGGGCTTCCGTCATGAAGGAGAGGCTTTCTTTGCCTGGATGAAAGAAAACGGTATCGGACCCAGTGGGTTTTACCTCGTGTGTGGCGATAGGCACTGGAAGTATCACTCGCGCAATTCGCTGGGCTATCAGGAGTTTTCTTGTGGCGCCCTCAATCTTGAAAATGCTCGCCTCGGTCGATCCCCCGGCAGCAAGGGCTCCAGTGATCCGGAGGGGCGTATCGTGCAAGGATACTCGGATGAGAAACCCATGGGCGGCTTCCTTCACGTCAGCTTCACGTCAGGTGTGGGAATTTCCAGGCACTTGCATTTCCGTCATTGCGATGACTCGGGCCATGTGCTTTATGAACAACGTTTTTCAGACAAAAGATGAGTAAACAAATTCCATGGTTTCGTTTGTGGCTTGGGTGTTGGTTGGCTTTCGCCTGCACTTCCTCCGCTGTTGAACTGGATGGTGCCACGGGAAACATCTTCAAGGTCAATCCTGCCAACAGTAGTTTTGAGATCCTTAAAGAAACGGAATACGAACCGAAGACCGACATCGGCCAATCGCGTTTTACGGTCTATGCCAGTGATGATACCCGGGTGATCCAGATCGAGACGCGCGCGAATTTTTCCGGCATCCAGGCGCCGGTGGTGGTCGCCTTTCAAGGGATCGATGGCGCGAACGCGAAAGCCCTAAGCGAGAGAAAAGCCTTTGTGGCCCGCGTTGCCACGGTGCGTATGGGTGAGACAAAGGTCACGGGTGTGGATCCATCCCTGCAAAAAGTCGAGGGACTTTTCACACCGTCCGCGGGCGATTCTCCGCGCGGTGGCACGATTCGCATTGGCGATCAAGAAGTGCCCGTCATGCTGCGCAGCACCCACTCGCAATTGACGGTGAGAAAGCCGATTCCCTTCCCCGATCTTGCGACGGGATTCTGGAAAACGACCATCCGCGGCAGCCAAATGAGTGGACGTTTTGTCGTCGACACGATGGAAGTCACTCGACTCGAAGACCCGCGAACCACCGATGATCCGAAGTTGCCGCGCGTCCTTGTGATCGGAGACTCCATCAGCATGAACTACCATGAGGCGGCGAAACAGGCGCTCAAGGGCGTAGCGAACTACCATCGCAATGATGGCAACGCTGCTTCCAGCACACAGGGCGTGCGCAATTTGGAGCTTTGGCTGGGCAACTATCAGGAAAAGGGATTCCAATGGGACGTCATTCAGTTCAATCATGGCTTGCACGATTTGAAGCAGATCTATGATGCCAAAACCGATTCTTTCGGTGCCTATTCGGTACCGGTTGAGGAATACAAAAAAAATCTCGAAAAAGAAATTTCCATCCTCAGGAAAACCGGCGCGAAATTGATTTGGTGCGACACTACGCCCGTGCCGAACCACAACAAGGGCCAGTATGCTCGTCGCAAGGGCGCGGAAAAATTGTACAACGAAGCGGCGCGTGAAGTGATGAAAGGTCATCCTGACATTTTGATCAACGATCTTGCGCAAGTCGTCCATCGTTCAGCGGCGTTTGACAAATGGCGTGAGACCAAGGACGTGCATTTCTACCAAGAACAGGAACAACGCGCGCTCGGGGAAGCTGTGGCCGATGTCGTGCGCAAGGCCTGCGCCATGAAACTTCCGTCTCCCACGTCATCATCCCGTTAGCATTACCGTTCATGAAGTCGTTTTTTTCTATCTTCCTGTTATCCTTGGCGCCTCTCATGGCGCAAAAAAAGGTTCATCCGCTGGCGGGAGCGGATCAGTCTTCTCCGGCTCTTGCTCAGTATTTTTCCTGGATTAACAATACCAACGAAGGCACCACCGAGGACCAGACACTGGCAAACCTCGGGTTTTTCCAGTGGTTGCGCGATGAATACGGCATGGTGCTCGATATCTATGCCTTCGATGCCGGATTTGTGGACGGGAAAAATTTCACCGCGGTATTGTCGGAGTCACCACGTTTCCGCGAGCAGTTTCCCGAAGGACTGGATCGCGTGTATCAGACGGCGAAAAAGATGAACACTCGCCTCGGCCACTGGGGCGGACCCGATGGATTTGGCGACACGCCGGAGTCGGAACAGGCGCGCGTCGACATGATGGTGAAGCTGTGCCGAGATTACGAATGGGCGCTTTACAAATTCGACTTGGTCTGCGGCATACTGCGTCCGGAGAAAGAGGCTTCCTTCATCCGCATGATGAGGGAATCGCGCGTGCACAGTCCCGACCTGATCGCCCTCAATCACCGCTTGCCGCTCGGTGAGGAAGGGCTTTCGCTGATGACCACCAGTCTCTGGGACGGTCAGGAAACCTACATCGATGTCCATGTTGCAAACCGCGTTACCGCGCCTCACCATCGTGTGGGTGCCATGAGTCGCGGCAACACCGAGAATTTCAATCGGCTGCTAGAAGATCACGGCGTCTGCATTTCCTCTTGCCTTGACCGCTTTGATGACGATCTGATTTTGCAGGCCTTCGGTCGCAACTTGATTCTCGCGCCGGAAATTTACGGCAATCCCTGGCTCCTGCGCGATGATGAGTTTGCCAAGCTCGCCCGCATTTTCCAGTTGGCTCGTCGTTATCGCGACATCCTGATTCACGCCAAAGCCTTGCCTGAGGGAAATTACGGTCCGCATGCTGTTTCGCGCGGCGATGGCAAGACACGCTTCATCACCCTGCGCAATCTTACTTGGGAACCGGTGACCTACACGATCGTGGCGGATGAGGAAGTCGGTTTGACGAAAGCCAAGGATGTCGAGATCCGCACCCTTCATCCTAACGAAAAAATTCTCGCAAAAATCGCCTTTGGCTCCAGTCAGCGGGTGACGGTGCCTCCTTTCCGCGCCTGTCTGCTGATGGCTACTACGGCGGAAACACAGGAAGTTTCTGTAGTGGGTTGCGACTACGATGTGATCCGCGATGTCCCCGGTAAACCCGTGACGGTTCGTTTGGCTGGCATGCCAGGCAGCAGGGCCACAGTTTCGTTGCCAGCAAGTGCGCGGAAATTTTCCGCCGCCACATTGGATGGGAAGGACGTGTCATTTCTCTTGCATGGCTCTTCCATCGATCTGCGCTTTGATGGCGATGCTCTGCAACAACCATGGCATCGCAAGCTTGCTGAGGCCAAGACCACAGTTCTGCCCGAGGATGCGGAAGCACTCTATGAAGCCACCTGTTTCGCTGCGGATAACAATGCGCTAGAGGCGCGTTCCCTGCTGCGTTCCGGCCCGACCCAATTTCCCGCTGTGCAAGCGGCGCGCGATGCTTTTTTGCGACAGCGCACATTTGTTGGTCGCGGGCTTTGGGATAGGTATCTGTTCGATGGAGACATGCAGACCAGCTTCTTTATCTCCAAGCGCTGGAATGCCGATCCGCGTGTGAATGAGGAAGCGATGCTGCGGGTGGACTTCGGCGGTGTGATCCAGCCGGAATGGATCGAATTTACCATGCCGGATCAATTTTCGCTGATGGAAAAATTCGAAGGCGAAGGCGGCAGCATTGCCGAGGTATCGGCAGATCGTAAGACATGGACTAGCATTCCTTTCATTCATGGCGAGAAGAGTCGTGTCAAGATCCCGAAAGGACTGCCGCTGCGGTATGTGCGCATTGCGAAATTCCAGCATCGCATTGCGGAGGTCTGCGCCTATGCCAATGGCAAAGCCCTGCCGCGCGATGCCTGCCGTGCCTCGAATCTTTTCGGCTCTTTCAGGAGCATGAAATTCACCAAAGCCTGGTCGGCTCCGATCACGCTGGGTGAAGTCGCCGAGGGCAGCTACCTCTGCGTCGCGTTGGAAGGAAAACACGGTGTGGAAGGTGCCTACGTGGCTCTGCGCACAGCCGATGGAAAATGGATCGGCGCCCCCGATCGCTCCACTTCATATCCCAGCAATCCTTGGGAGTTTTTGAATTTGAAACGCGCCGAAAATTACACCTATTACATTCCGCTTACTCCCGATCTAGCGGGGTGTAAGCTGGAAGCCGTGGTGCTCGGCTGTTCGACTTGCGACGATTCGTTAAGGCCTGTGATCTGGCAGACCGCTGACGAAATTCCTTTCCGCCATCGCACTCTCACACTGACTCCCGCACCATGAAAAAACCTGTTTACATTTTGCTACCACTCGTGATTCTAGCAGGATTTGCGGCGGTGATGCTATCGCCCCAACCGACTGATGCCCGCGAGCAAGGCAAGGTTCCGGATCCAGCCAATGCGGCGAGCGCCGATGATGTCGCCGCGGATCCACCCATCGCGCGCCCGCGTTTGCAAATCATCAACGGCAGCGATCAGGTCATTGAAATCTACTGGTTGAAGTCGGACACTGAACGCGTGCCCAACGGCACGGTGGATCCCGGCGAGGACACAATCTTCACGACCACTCTGGGGCATCGCTTCGAGGTCGTGGGGCGCGTGAATCAATCGAAGATCTCGGTGGTCAGCGAGGTCCCCATACAAGCCGCGCGCTTTGATCCTGAGGGCAGGGACGGTGTGCCCGCGTTTTATACCCAGCGCGTGAGTGCCAAGGGATTTCCTATCGTGGCCTCGGCAAAGGTCAATCCCTACGCCCTCAAGGAGGCGGCTTATTTGGTGAACATGATGCTCGATAGACGCCCCGATGTGCGCGATGCGATGATCAAGAGCGGAGCCCGCATGTGTGTCATGGCCCATGATGAATACACCACTGATCTGCCCGAATTCCGGCGCATGGCGAATGGTGAAAAAAGCGAGGTGCCGGGAGTCAGCGCCAAGGATTTTTGGGATGCAAGAGCCCGCGGATTGGGAGGTAGCGAGCACGATCCGCTCTGCTCGGTGGCGGAAGAGAACGTGCTGGCGCTGCAAGGTGATCCGTATGAAAAGGAAAACATTCTCATCCACGAACTCGCTCACAACATTCATTTGCGCGGTATGTTAAACGTCGATCCGACCTTTGATCGGCGCCTGCGCGATGCCTACGATTCCGCCATGAAGGCGGGCTTGTGGAAAGGCAAGTATGCCGCTGTTAACAGCCGCGAGTATTTCGCCGAGGGCGTGCAATCCTGGTTTGATGACAACCGCGTGAATGACCATGATCACAATCACGTCCATCTGCGATCCCAATTGATCGAGTATGACCCTGGCTTGGCTGCTTTGTGTCGTGAGGTATTCGGTGATGCCGAGCTGAAATACACCAAACCCACTACGCGTCTCGTCGACCACATGGAAGGGTATGATCCCGCCAAGGCGCCGGCCTTTGAGTGGCCGGCGCGTCTGGCCAAAGTCAAAGCCGGCATCCGCGAATTGGCTCAGAACCGCAATGCCCATGCCCATGCGAGTGAGAAATACGAGGCGCGAACCGTCGAAGGATGGCCGGTTCTCATCAGTCGAGAATTGTTGGCAAAACAGCCTGACGATGTGGCCAAAGCCATGGTGTTGCTGCAGTTACAACTCGCGGAAATCCATCGTCTGCTGCCGGTTGAGGTTGTCGGAAAACTCCAGCAGGTGCGGCTGTATTTCACATCCGAGTATCACAACATCGCGCCATCGGCGGAATACCATCCGGGGGCGGATTGGCTGAGGGCAAACAAACGGGACCCCTCGATGGTGAAAAACGTTGAGTTCACGAATGCGCGTTTGTTTGAAGAGGAAATCCGCCGCATGCCACTGCTCGTGTTGCACGAACTCTCGCACGCCTACCACGACCGTTTCCTTCCCGAGGGACACAACAACGCGGCGATCAGGGCGGCTTTCGAGAAGGCGAAGGCCAGTGGTTTGTATGAGCGCGTCGAGCGCCGCGACGCGAAAGGAAACACCCGCATGGACCGCGCGTATGCGATGACCAATCCAGCCGAATATTTTGCCGAAAGCACGGAAGCCTACTTCGGCACCAATGATTTTTTCCCTTACACCAATCCTGAGTTGAAGAAGCACGATCCTTTCATGCACCAGTTGCTGGGAAAACTCTGGGCTCTTTCTTCTGACTAATTTCTGGATTTTTCTCTTACTTTCCATTATGTCTCCCATCCACAGCATGCACCCGTCACTCGCCCCCCGCCCGTTTGCTCCAGCTTCAGCCGTCATCGCGTCCGATCGTGATGCGTCATGCGCGGCAGATGAGGTATCCGCGTATCTGACCGTCGAGCGAATCTTTGGAGAAAAAAGCGAATTCAAGACCCAGAAGTGGGGTCCTGCCTATTGGCTCAAGGATAGCTCCGGCTACACCACTTTGGAAAAATCACCGGCGTTTGATGACGATGAGGTGAGAGATTTGGTTCGCTACGACCCTGCCAAGGGAACACGCGAAGTCATGATCGCGGCGGCTAACCTGATTCCCGAAGGTCAGACCAAGCCGTTGATCATCGAAAATTACGCCATGTCAAAGGATGGGACACGAATGCTGGTATTTGCCAATGCCGTTCGCGTCTGGCGTGAAAAAACCCGCGGCGATTACTGGTTGCTCGAGCGAGCATCCGGTGCTCTCAAAAAACTCGGCGGCGATGCCGAGCCGGCGATGATGATGTTCGCTACTTTTTCTCCCGATGATCAGAAGGTGGCCTACGTCTATCGCAACAATCTTTTCGTGCAATCACTCGTCACCGGTGACATCATCCGTCTGACTCATGATGGCAACGAGCACGTGATCAACGGCACGGCGGACTGGGTGAACGAGGAGGAATTCCATCTCCGTCACGGTTTCCGCTGGAGTCCCGATAGCCAGAAAATTGCTTATTGGCAGTTCGATAGCAACGGCGTGAAGGAGTTTCCGATGGTGAACTACATCGAATCGTCTTATCCGAAAATGCAGAACATCGCTTACCCGAAAGTGGGCGAAATGAATTCCGCATGCCGCGTGGGTGTGATCAGCACCGAGGGCGGCGAGACGACATGGATCCATTCGAATTCCGATCCCCGCAATCATTACATTCCGCGCATGGAGTGGTCAAACGATTCTCGGCATGTGTTTTTTCAGCAGCTCAATCGTTTGCAAAACATCAACGAGGTCATGAGTGGCGACCCGCTGACGGGTCAGGCGGAAGTGATTTTCACCGACACCGACGAGGCTTGGGTCGATGTGATGAACGAATGGCTATGGTTGGATCAGGGGAACCGTTTTCTCTGGTTGAGTGAACGCGATGGATGGAGGCATCTTTACGCTGTATCCGTGCTCGACCGATCGGTGCAACTTCTGACGCCCGGCGACTTTGATGTCATTAGCGTGGCAGGCGTCGATGAGGAACGCGGTTTCGTGTATTTCACCGCGTCTCCCGATCAACCCACGCAACGGCATCTGTATCGGGTGGGACTGGATGGTTCCGGTATCGTTGTGAAAGTGAATCCTCACGATCAACCCGGCACCCACCACTATCAATGTTCGGAAGGTGCGAAATGGGCGTTTCATACGCATTCGGCTTTTGGTTGTCCGCCCGTCGTCGAACTGATCAGTCTACCTGACCACCAGATCAAGCAGGTGATGGTGACGAACGAAGCCCTGCGCGAGAAGTTGCAACAATTGAAGCTCGGGCCGCGTGAAATGTTCCAGGTCGATCTCGGCGACGGTCTAACCGCTGATGCGTGGTGCATCAAGCCGCCAAATTTCGATGAGAAGCGCAAGTATCCCTTGTTCATCCATGTCTACGGTGAACCGGCAGGAAGCACGGTGCTCGATACCTGGGGCGGAGACAACTATTTGTGGCATTCCATGATGGCACAGCACGGATATGTGGTGATGAGCATCGACAACCGTGGCACTCCCATGCCGAGGGGGCGCGCTTGGCGCAAGAGCATCTATCGGAAAATCGGTATGATCGCTCCCGTTGACCAAGCTAAAGCCACGCGGCAGATTTTGCGCAACCGGCCCTATCTGGACGCTTCCCGGGTCGGCATCTGGGGGTGGAGTGGTGGCGGATCGATGAGCTTGAATGCGATTTTCCGATACCCTGAACTCTATCACACCGCCATGGCCATTGCCTTCGTTGCCAATCAGCGGATGTATGATACGATCTATCAAGAACGCTACATGGGGCTTCCGGATGATAATGAGGAGGGCTTTCGCGAGGGATCTCCCATCACTCATGCCCATGGCCTGCGCGGCAATTTGTTGCTGGTTTATGGAACAGGCGATGACAACTGCCACTACCAGAATTGCGAACTCATGGTCCATGAGCTCATCAAACACAACAAGTATTTTTCGCAGGTAGCTTACCCCAACCGTTCGCATTCGATCGAAGAGGGGCCGAATACGCGATGCCATCTGTACGGCACTCTGACGCGATATCTGCTCGATCACCTGCCTTCCCATTCCACTTCTCATAGCTAATCAATCATGTCAATGGCATCCGCTTCATCCAAGTCGGTCGCACGCATCGCGGCCGGAGTTCCCGGGGTTCACAGCAGTCTTTTCTGGCGCATCCGCTTTGCCGTGGGCGACCAGGTGGTGCTGTTGGAAATTCCTCATGGCGAAAAGACCGAATCCACCTTGCTATTGCGAGATATCGAGATGGGGCGGGCCAAACAGTTTGCCCGTGTCGATCACGTCGGCTGCCCGGCGATGTTCGCCCCCGCAGGCGGTCTATCCGGCGATCGTGAGACTGCCAATGCGCAAGCCGCCGTCGAGTGCTTGCGCCGGGCCGGCGTGACCCATGCCTATGGCGATAGAACCTTGCCTTTGATTTTCGCCGATTTCGCCCGCAAGGCGGGCATCACCATCGAGTGTGATGCTGACATGTGGGTGAACGAGCGACGCCAGAAATCCGATGAGGAGATCGAGCATCTGCGCGAGGCCCAACGCGTCACCGAAGGCGCGATCCAGTTGGCCTGTGAACTCATTGCCCGCGCCGATGTTCGAGCCGATGGTGTGCTTCTGCATGATGGTGCGGCCTTGACTTCGGAACGGGTGCGTACGGCAGTGGACCATTGGCTGCTCGATCAAGGATTCTCCAACCCGAAGGCCATCATTGCCGGTGGGCCCATTGCTTCGGATTGCCACAATTACGGAACCGGCGAGCTGCGCACCGGCGATCCGGTGATTGTCGATATTTTCCCCTGCGACCGTCGCTCGCGTTACAACGGCGATTGCACGCGAACGGTGGTGAATGGCGATATTCCTGATGAGGTCATCCGCATGCATGCTGCTGTCCGCGCTGCCAAGGCGGCTGCGGAAGCCAAAATCCGCACGGGTGTCACTGGGGAAGAGGTTCATCTCGCCACCATCGCCGCTCTTGCGACTCACGGGTATCCGTTCGGACTGCCGGGTGACGACACGCCACTGTCCTACTGTGCCATGACCCATGGCACGGGGCATGGCATCGGCCTCGATGTCCACGAACCTCCCTTGATGGATCGGAAGGGTCCGCCCTTACTCACAGGTGAGGCACTCACCGTCGAGCCGGGACTCTACCGCCGCGATCTCGGCGCCGTGCGTATCGAGGATATGGTCATTGTCACCGAAACGGGTTGCCTCAATCTCAACAAACTCCACGACGGCCTGACCTGGCGCTGACCTGACAGCGCTTTTCGCGAGTCATACCCATCAACACATCCCACACGCTTGCATGATGAAAACCATCCTATTTCTGCTCACCCTCACCACCGCCTTTGCGGAAATCGCCATCAAATCCGGTGACAAAGTCGCTTTTCTCGGTGACTCGATCACGCAACAGGGCAAGGGTAGCCCCACGGGCTATGTCAATCTCGTTGCCGATGGATTGGCGCAACACGGCGTAAAGATTGAGGTTATCGGAGCGGGGATCAGTGGTCACAAATCGAACCAGATGCTCGAGCGACTGGAGCGCGATGTTCTGAGCAAACAACCGCAATGGATGACCTTGAGTTGCGGCGTCAACGATGTTTGGCACGGTGCGCGTGGAGTGCCGCTCGATGAATACAAGAAAAACATCACCAGCATCGTTGAGAAGGCCCAAGCCGCGGGTGTCAAAGTGATTTTGTTGACCTCGACGATGATTGGCGAGGATCAGGCGAATCCCAACAATCAAAAGCTGATCCCCTACAATGAATTTCTCAAATCCCTTGCCAAAGAAAAAAAATGCCTGCTCGCTGACTTGAATGAACGCATGCAAGGTGCCGTAAAAAAAGCCAATACCCCTGGGAAAAACGCCCTGACAGGTGATGGTGTGCACATGGCTTTCCCCGGCAACGCGATGATGGCGGAGGGAATTTTGGCAACCGCGGGGCTCGACGCCGCGCAACTTCAGAAAACGCGCGATGCTTGGCTCGATATGCCGCAGACCATGTCGCTCAAGTTCGAGGCCAAATTGAGCGCGCGAGAAATGGCGCGCATCCTAGATGCCGCCGCAGCTCGCGGGAAAACCCCGCAACAAATGCTCGACGAAGAAGCAGGCAAGGTGATCGACTCACTGAAAAAGTGAGCCGTCTACAGGCAACGTCATTCATGAAATCCTTGCTACCAATCTTCCTGCTCTGCCCACTGCTTCACGGAGAGTTGCCCATGGCGGGTTTGGTGTTGGATCTGGATGCCATGAAGGGTCTGACTGTTGTGGATGGGGACAAGGTGACCGTGTGGAAAAATCAGGTTGTGGGCGTGGCGGCACGCGACTTCATTCATCGCGATGAAGGTCGTAAAGTTGCGGGTAGCGGACGTCCCGCGTTACGCGCTTCTGTTCCCGCACTGAACGGCAAACCATCGCTGGTTTTCCGTCGTCAGGAACTGGTATGCATGGACGAGGATTTTTTTGATAGCCTCACCACAGGCAAGGGGCATACGTGGATCGCCGTCATGGCGGTTCATCGTCAGCAAGCAGGTCTCAAGGATGTGAATTCCTTTTTTGGCAACCTGCGCAATGGTGGCAAATACGAGGGCGTGTGGGGCTGTGTGAATGACGATAACACGGTGTGGTGGGGTGCTCGCAACGGCAGAACTTTCGGACGATTCGATGAAAATAATCCGCAGTTGTTAGGCTCAATGCTGGTGACGGATCGTTTTTCCATCGTCGCCGGTCGCATGGCTGCCGGCCAGGGAAACGTAAGACTGGAATTGTTCGTGGATGCAACTGAGCCCATAGCCAGCCGGAATTTCCCTGTGAATCCTGATGCGAATCCCTCGCGCATGACCATTGGTCAGGAACGTGATGCCATCGAACACCCCGGTCACGAATCCTTTGATGGTGAGATCGCCCGTTTCCTGATCTGGAACCGCCCTCTAAGCGATGAGGACATGCGGAAAATCACCACGCTACTCAAGACAGAGTATTTCAAGCCGTAATTGCCGGGGCCGGATGGAGCGGAACCTTGAATCAGACGGTTCGCGTATCTCAGCCTGCTTGTTCGATCAAGCCCACGCCCCATCACTGACCGACGCCTGACTTCACCTCTCTGTTATCCCATTGACACCCCAATCAGCTATACCCATCCTTTGCAGACTCAATTATGAAAAAACTGATATTCCTCGTAAGTCTTACTCCGGGGCTGTTGCTTGCCGAGCTATCCGTGCCGAAGTTTTTTTCCGATCATATGGTGCTGCAGCGCGAACGTGCCGCTGCGATCTGGGGTAAGGCGGATGCGAATGCAGAAGTGACCATCTCGTTCAAAGGCAAGACCGCCACTGCCAAAGCCGCGGCCGACGGCACATGGCGTATGAGCATTCAAACGGGAAGCGCTGATGCGAAAGGCGCGACACTTACCATCAGTTCTGCAGGAAAAGACATCGCCATTCAGGATGTGCTTGTCGGCGAAGTTTGGTTCGCCTCTGGACAATCCAATATGTCCTTCACCATGAGCGGATGTCCTTTATACAAGTCCCTTGTGGAAGAATCGACGGATCCGGCCCTGCGCATGTTCACCGCTGCGCGTGTGGCGACTTTGGAGGCTATGGACGATATTGATGGCTCATGGCAGTCGGCGGATCCGAAAAATGTCTCGCGTTTTTCTGCGGTTGCCTACTTTTTTGCGCGCAAATTGCGCCAGGAATTGGGCGTGCCCGTTGCCGTCATTCACAGTTCATGGGGCGGCAAACCGATCGAAACCTTCACCAGTCGCGAGGCATTGCATACGTTGCCCGCGACCAAAAAACTCGTCGATGCCGCCGTGAAAGCGGATGCCGATTTTGATGCCGTGAAAGCTAAGGCAGAGCATGAAAAGCAGCTCGCCCAGTGGAAAAAAGCAATGGAGGATTTCAAGGCGAAGCCCCAGGAACAAAAAGCGCGCGCACCGCAACGACCTCTGATGCTTCGCCGCGCGTTAGAGACCGATGGCAAGCCCGGAGTGCTCTTCAACTCAATGATCCATCCTTTTATCGGCTACACCATGCGCGGCGCGATCTGGTATCAGGGCGAGGCGAACCGCGGCGCTGGGTCAGCTCCTTATGATCAAACTCTCCCGCTGATGATCGCGGATTGGCGCAAGCGCTGGGACGATTCATTTTCCTTTTACTACGTGCAATTGGCCAATTTCGGCAAACCGACCACCGAGCCCGGCGCGGAAGATGGTTGGGTCAATGTCCAGGACGCAATGCGTCGGGTGCTTCAGACAGTTCCGAAAACCGGTATGGCCGTGATCAACGAGGTGGGAGAGGCTGAAGACATCCATCCCAAAAACAAAAAGGATCCCGGTGAACGTCTCGCTCTGTGGGCCTTGGCAAAGGATTATGGAAAAAATATAGTATACTCGGGACCCCTCTATCGGAAACACGAGGTCGTCAAGGATGCCATCCGCATCAGCTTCGATCATGTGGGTAGCGGTTTGAAAGCTCGAGATGCGGCGCCGTTGAAACGTTTCGAAATTTGCGGCGCCGATGGCAAATGGCATTGGGCTGATGCAATCGTGGAAGGCAAGGATACGATCGTCGTCAGCAGCAAGGAAGTGACACAACCGTCCGCCGTACGCTACGCGTGGGCCGCCAACCCCGAAGGAGCTAACCTGATCAATCGCGAAGGTTTGCCAGCATCGGTTTTCACGACTGATCACAAAAAAACGAAGAACTGATGAGAAGCGAAATAGCATGTAGGTCACTGGTCTACGCCCTCTTGCTGACGTGGGGTGCCTGCGCTGCGGAGCAACAGCGACCGAATATTCTTTTCATTGCCATTGATGACCAGAACGACTGGGTCGGGCACATGGGTGGTCATCCTTTGGTGAAAACCCCGAATCTCGACAAGCTTGCCGCGCGCGGCACGACTTTCCTCAATGCCCACTGCCAGTCGCCCTTGTGCAATCCGTCGCGCACGAGTCTTTTGTTAGGTAGGCGTCCAAGTTCGACAGGTATTTACGGCTTGTCGCCCTTGCCGCGCGATTTACCCTTGTTGAAAGATGTGGTTTCCTTACCGCAGCATTTTGCGGCGCATGGATACCGCACGTATGCCAGCGGGAAAATTTTTCACAGTGGCACTTCCGCTGGATCCGGAAAAAAGGCCACGAGGGAGTTTCAGGTTACGGTTCCTCTCGGTGGTGTAGGATCGCTGCCACCCAAAAAACTGGTGGGGGAAACGCCGATGGGCAACAACCGTCTTGTCGATTGGGGTGTTTGGCCGCTCGATCGTGATGACACTTCCAAAGGCGATTACAAGGTGGCGTCATGGACCATGGAGCAGATCAAGTCCTCGCCGAAGGATCAGCCTTTTTTTATCGCAGCTGGATTTTTTCTGCCGCATGTGCCCTGTTATGCCACGCAACAATGGTTCGACCTCTATCCCGATGACGATAGCGTCTTGCCAAAAGTATTAGACGCCGACCGCGACGACACCCCCCGCTTTTCCTGGTATCTCCATTGGAGTCTTCCTGAACCAAGGCTATCCTGGCTCAGGGAGAAAAACCAATGGCGCAATCTTGTCCGCAGTTATCTTGCATGCACCAGCTTTGTCGATTCGCAAGTCGGTCGGCTTGTGACCGCGCTGGACGATGCGGGTCTCGCGGAAAATACGATCGTTGTGATCTGGAGCGATCACGGCTGGCATCTGGGAGAAAAAGGCATCAGTGGAAAAAACACTCTGTGGGATCGCAGCACCAAGGTTCCCCTCATCTTCGCTGGCCCGGGGATCACCGCGGGACAGCGCTGCACGCAACCGGTGGAATTGTTGGACATATATCCCACGTTGATCGAGTTGACAGGAGTGGAAAAACGCGATGACCTCGAGGGACTCAGCCTCGCCCCCCAACTCAGGGATGCGGCCGCACGGCGCGCGCGTCCCGCCATCACCACCCACAACCAAGGCAATCACGGTATCCGCAGCGAACGCTGGCGCTACATCCGTTACGCCGATGGCAGCGAGGAACTCTACGATATGATCGCTGATCCGAGTGAATGGCACAATCTCGCGGCAAATTCTGAACATGCTGCCGTGATGGCCGAGCACAAGAAATGGCTTCCACGACCCGAAGCATCCCTCGCCCCGCAGAGCTCGGCTCGAATCCTCACCTACGATCGAGAAACCGACACTGCCACCTGGGAAGGCAACACAACCATCAAACGCAGCGATCCCATTCCTCAATGAAACATTTTGCCCTCTTTCTCCTGAGTTTTTGCGTTGCTCATGCGGCAACGAAACCGAACCTTCTTTTGATCATGGTAGATGATCTGGGATTTTCCGATTTAGGTTGTTACGGCAGCGAAATTGATACTCCGAATCTCGATCGTCTTGCGGCCAACGGCTTGCGCATGACGCAGTTTTACAACACGGCAAAGTGCCATTCCTCGCGTGTTTCCCTGCTCACGGGCCGTTGGTGCCGTCAGGCTGGCGATGAAGGCATGAAGCGTGCGGTCACCATTCCGGAAGTGCTGGCTCCTGCAGGGTATTTCACGGCGATGACAGGAAAATGGCATCTCGATCAACAGCCTACGGACTTCGGTTTTGAGCGTTACTTCGGCCACCTCTCGGGAGTGACCCATTATTACCGAGGTGATAAGACATTCCGACTCAACGGTCAGCCGTGGACCGTTCCTGACCGTGGATTCTATACCACCACCGCCAACGTGGATCACGCGATTCGTTTTCTCGGTGAGGCCCGTGCGGAGAAGAAGCCGTGGTTTCTCTACATCGCCTTCAACGCGCCACACGCGCCGTTGCAACCGCTGGAAGCGGATTACAAAAAATACCTCGGGCGCTATGACGTCGGGTGGGACGCCATTCGCGCGGCTCGCGTGGCAAAACAAAAGTCTATCGGATTGCTGCCCCAAGACCTTCCCGTTTCTCTGAGACCCGATCATGTTCGGGCCTGGGATAAGCTCAGCCCTGAGCAGCGCGACTGGGAATCAAAGCGCATGGCTGCCTACGCGGCGCTCATCGATCGCGTTGATCAGGAACTCGGTCGACTGATGGCCGATCTCCAATCATCCCGAGAGTGGGAAAACACCCTGATTCTTTTTGTGTCCGATAACGGTGCCTGTCCCTACGACCGTGCAAACGTCCATGCGGACAAAGAGCCGTATGATCCCGAAACGCATTGGACCGATAGCACCGGTTGGGCATGGGCGCGCAATGCGCCCTTCCGCTATTACAAACAGAATCAGTTCGAGGGCGGAATTTCCTCACCGGCCATTCTCCACTGGCCCGCAGGATTAAAAACCAAAGCGGGCTCTATCGTAGATAGTCCCGCACACCTGGTCGATGTCCTACCCACCTTTGCTGCGGTTGCCGCGACCGCGATCCCTAACGAATTTTCCGGCCGCGAGCTTGCTCCTCTCGCAGGCTGCTCTCTGACACCGATCCTCGCGGGACAGAAACTCACAAAGCGCCCGCCCATTCATCTGCTCTATGGAAGTGACCGCGGACTTCGCGATGGCGAGTGGAAACTCGTGAGTTTCCAAAGCCAGCCGTGGGAGCTTTATCACATGCCCAGCGATCGAGCGGAGACCTGCAATGTGGCCGCGCAGCATCCG
>JBJOMZ010000039.1:0-22021 GCA_046052105.1 Verrucomicrobiota bacterium
CTGGGAGTGTTCACCATGCGTCCGTCCATAGCGTTGGCAAGATCGAGCGTGCTGAGCGGGGCCACCATCAGACCTTCTTTGCTGAGAACGGTGCCGATGATCTCCACTTTTTTTTCCTCTTTCTGCGTTGGATTGTTTCCGGCAGTGAGCTCGATATGAACGACCGCACTGATAAACAGGGTCGAATCCTTGTGAGCGCTGTTGAGAGCGAGAGCTTTTTCCTTGAGCGGACCTGATGCTGCCATAAGGGGCAGGGTCAAACTCGCGAGTGTTGCGATGATGTGTGTTTTTTTCATGATTCTTGTCATGGCGGAGCTTACCATGTTGGTTCGAGTTCGATCAGACGGGTGGTGATACCGCGTCTGACAAAAAAGGTAATGTGGCTCGGTTTAGTACGGTTGATTTCCTCAACAATGCTGTTGAGAGCCTCGATGGAATCGACATCTTTTCCATTGATGGAGCGCAGGATGTCCCGATTTTGCAGACCACCCAGTGCGGCCCATCCTGCATGAGTGACGCTGGTGATGAGAACTCCCTTTTCCGATTCATCGGATTTGTCTCGCAGTCGGTCTTCCTTGCCGAGATCACGGGCGCTGAATTCCAAGGTTTCGCAACGATACTCCTGCAATTCCGATGTCACCGCGGGTGCCCGTTCGAGTTTGACCTTGATGATGAGATTCTCCTTACCGCGTTTCACATCCAGCGAGATTTCTCCGCCGATGCTCATTTGACGAATTGTTTCTGCAAGCACATCTGCGTCTTCGGGGCGCGATGCGTTGATCACTTCGCCATCGAGTTTGAGCAGCAGGTCGCCTTCTTTCAGTCCTGCCATTTCCGCTTGACTGTGGGGGTAAATTCCCGTCACGCGCATGCCTTTTTGTCCGGCGATGCCAAGTGCTTCCGCGAGATCGGAAGAGATGACTTGTGTGGATACTCCCAACCAAGCTTTGCGCGCGACCGCGGGTTGATCCTCATTCTTCTCCACGCCCACTTTGACTACCGTGAGATAGCTTTTGCCATCCATTTCATAGGTGATCAATGCGGGCACTGGTTCTTTGGCATTCTTGGTGATGGATGCTGTCACCGAATCGAAATCATTGATGCCTCGTATCGGTGTGTCGTTGACCTTGATGATCAAGGATCCTGCGGGTGGAGCTGGTTTTGCCGCGGCTGCGGGCCCGCCAGAGCGCACACTCTGGACGACAATTGCATCGGAATCGGCACGATTCATGGATTTGGCCTGGAGTTTGGTAAGGTTGCGTGCGGTGATACCCCACGCGAGAAATTCCTTTTCACGCGGTTGCATCGGCTCACGTTCTTCCGTGACTACGGTCCAGGTTTTTTCCTCGCCAGCGCGAATGCCTTGGATGGCCAGCGTCGATCCGATCGGAGTTTCGAGAATGATGCGGTTGAAGAGTGGTATGTCCTCGGGTGCTCGGGCGGCGGGGATGGCTTTGCGATCAATCGCCGTAATGATGTCGCCCGCTTGCAGTCCAGCCTTGGCGGCAGGTGATCCTTGGATGGTTCCGGAGACGAGGATGCCCGAAGACTCGTGACTGGTTTTGAGCAGAGGTTGGACGGATAGACCAATCGTGCTGCGTCTCACCGCGCCATTCTTGATCAGCGCGTCGGCAATGGTTTTGGCAAGATTGGCAGGGATGGCACCACCGATCGATCCGATACCTACCTCGTTGACACCGATGATTTCACCTTTGAGATTGACCAGCGGGCCACCTGAGTTTCCGGGGAAAATCACGGCATCGTGTCCGATCCAACGCACGAGTTCACCGACGGTTTCTCCATCCAGCGAGAGACCGTTCCCTCCGGGCGCGATCATTTCGGTGTTGGCGACGACACCTTTGGTGACGGATTGGGAAAGTCCCGCAGGACTACCCATCGCGAGAACAGCATCACCCACTTTGAGTGAATCCGAGTTGCCGAATCTTGCGACCGGAAGTATCGCATTCGGATCACGCAGGTCGGAGCGATCGATTTTCAATACGGCGAGGTCGGACAGGGCATCGGTGCCGACCAAACTGGCTCGGCACTCCTGTCGGTCGGCGAGACGCAGGGTCACCCGAGTGGCTCGACCTGCGACGTGATGGTTGGTCAATACGTAGCCATCGGGATGGATGATGGTGCCTGATCCGGAACCACGATTTTTCTGCATGCGGCCGTCGTTGCCGTTTTCCGATACCACATGGATTCTCACCAAGGCCGGATAGACGACATCGAGAGCTTGCTGGATATCAGAACCGGAATCTGAGCACAAAACAGTCCCGCATGTCAGAAAGCAGAGAAGGAAATGAAGAGGGAATTTCATGGATGGTTGCTTCATCACTCAGTGATCGATACCGAGCGCTGTTCTGACGTGCTTTTTTCTAATTTTATGAATCGAGAAGGGGGATTTCGCGCAGAAGATCGATGGCATTGTGAAGATCTTCACGCTTGAGAGAGGCATCCACATACGCATCTCCCGCTTGGCGCAGCAATACGAAGCGAATTGAGCCCGACTCGAATTTTTTGTCTCTGGCTAGTTTTTTCCATATGAGTTCCGTGCTGATTTGCTTGTCCAACACGAGCGGAAGACTGAATTTCTGCAAAAGTGATAGAATGCGTTTTGCATCGTGCGAGGGCAAGCCTGCATGGATTTCCGAAAGGTGCAAGGCGGCCCGAATCCCTAGAGCAATGGCTTCACCGTGGAGAATTTCTCCGTAAGGTCTGCTGGCTTCAATGCCGTGTCCGATGGTGTGGCCGAAGTTCAAAAGCGCTCTCAGGCCACGTGTCTCATGCTCATCGGCCTCGACGATACGGGCTTTGATCGCGATGTTGCGAGCGATGAGAGAGGCAGGAACGAAGCGTGACTCAGGGTCCAGTGCCGCGAGATCATCCAACATGGTTGCATCACGAATGGCGGCGTGCTTGATCGCTTCAGCAAAGCCTTCTCGATACTCCCGAGGTGGCAAGGTCGCCAGTGTTAGGGGGTCGATCAGGACCAACTTTGGCTGGTGAAAACTGCCGATGAGGTTTTTTCCCTCCGGTATGTTCACGCCGGTTTTGCCACCTACAGATGAGTCCACCACGGACACGATGGTGGTCGGAATTTGCACAAATGGAATACCGCGGTAAAAGAGGGCTGCGACAAATCCGGCGAGATCACCCACTACACCGCCCCCGAGTGCGATGACGAAAGACTTACGATCGTGCCCGGCCTCTGCCAGTTGACGGCAAACTGTTGTGGTGGTTTCTAACGATTTCGAAGCTTCGCCGGAGGGGAAAACATGCAGCGATGACGCGATTCCCGCGTCATCGAGAGCGCTTCGCAGAGCCGGCGCGTGCAGCTCCGCTACCGTTGAGTCCGTGATGATGGCTGCTTTGCCACTGAGTCCGCACTCGGCCAGATGGGTTCCGATCTGGGTGAGGATTCCTTCGGCGACGAGGACGTCATAAGATCGTTCGGCGAGATCGACTGAAACTTTGTGCACACGCCCATCATGCAAGAATCTGACAAGGCTGAAAAGAATTGTTTTTTGCTGACGAGCAACGAATGATCGCGCCGATGAGCATTTCACCGGCTTCCCTGGCAGCGGTCGAGCGGATCTTTGAGCGCAATTTCGTCGAAGAGCGCGAATTGGGTGCGTCCGTCAGTGTTTTCTGGCGTGGTGAAGAGGTGTTGAGTTTGTGTCGCGGGCATGCGGATCGGGAGAAATCGAGAATCTGGCACGATCGAACCTTGGTGCCCGTGTATTCAGCCACAAAGGCGCCTGCGGCTGCAACGTTGTTGCTGGCACTCGCTCGGCATGGATTGAATGAGCATACCCTCGTTCGCGAGGTGTGGTCGGCATTCCCCAGCGGGAACGCTACCTTCGCGCAAATGCTTTCGCATCAATGCGGACTGGCCGCACTCGATCAGTCCTCCAACGTATGGGATCATGAAAGTGTAGTGGGCGCGATCGAGGTGCAGAAACCTGCATGGCAGCCAGGGGGTGGTGTCGGATATCATCCTCGGACCTATGGCGCTTTGCTTGATGAATCGGTCCGCCGCCTGACAGGGATGGCATTAGGCGCTTATTGGCAAAGGGAAATTGCCGCTCCCATGGGCTGGGAATTCTGGATCGGTCTGCCGGAGAGCCAGTGGTCCCGCGTTGCGGCTTTGGTGCCGGGGCGAGCTGAAAAAAGCGAAGTGGAGCAGGGATTTTACAAAGAATTCATGAGTGCGGGAACCTTGACAAGACGGGCGTTTTTGTCGCCCGGTGGTTTGCATGCGGTGCAGGAGATGAATGATCCGCGCGCATGGTCCGCAGGATTTCCGGCCATGGGTGGAGTGGGCACGGCAACCGCGTTGGCACAATTCTATCAGGCGGCGATGGGATGCTTGGATAGCCCCATTTCTCCTGCCATCCAGCACGCGTTGCAATCCCAACAAGTTCAGGGAGACGATCTTGTGTTGCTTCAGCCCATGGCATACACTTGCGGATGTCAAAAGGATCCATTGAGTCGCGAAGGAAAAAAAATACGCCAACTCTACGGTCCGGATATTCGGGCCTTTGGTCACCCGGGCGCCGGTGGCAGTCATGCGTTCGGTGATCCCAACACCGGCGTGAGTTTTGCCTACGTGATGAATCAAATGGCACTGAGTGTCATGCCTGGAATCCGTAGCACTGCCATGGTCGATGCCCTGTTCGAAGCATGAAATCAGTCGCTCTCCGCGAACAGATCCACTGCCAGCATGAGTGCGGTGCTCCGGTCCAACAGGAACATGTCGGTTTCTCCGGTGAGCCTACCATAAAAAAAGCTGCTTGGTCCCTCCCTGGTGACGGGAGTGATTTCCAGTGTCCGGAGTTTCAGACCGATTTGTTCGCCGAATTCATTCAATTGGCGCGATACCAAACGCAATTGCAACGAGGGTTGCTGCAATGCATCGAGAGCGGCCGCATCGTCGGGATTCAACCAACTGTTGACCCGTAGGTCGCCGAGAGTTTCTAACAATTTATTGGCACGGGCGGGATTCAGTGCGGCGGTGGCGTCTTTTTCCCCAATGGCGGCCTGCCATTGATCATCGCGGTTATTGTATTGGAGTTTTAGCACCGGTTGTTGCAACAGTGATCGCTCGAGGTTGACAAAGTCGATCGATGGAATCGCCAGCAACCTGGTGTCCTTCCATTGCCTGAAGCGCAGGGGAAGTTTGGTGAGGAAATCATCCGGCAGCTTGACGATGGTGTGCAGAGTGTCCGGATGATTCCAGTGAGCGGTAATGACACCGTCCTTAGTTCGGCCAATTTTCAGGGTCATCACCGAATCGTTTTGAAAGAGAAAACGCAGGGTCAACAGGGGTATTTTGAGACCATAGGTTTCGAGATCCTTTTCCTCTTCACTAAGAAACGCATTGTCGGTGAGAAAATCCGCGACCTTGGCTTCGGTCATGGTTTTCAAAAATTGATAGAGGGTCATCTCATTGAGATCCGTCGTTTGATCATCGCCGAGGTGCAGTTGCCATTCCGACCGTGGCGGCCGTGAGAGAAGGATTTCAGGACCACTTGCAGGAGTGAAATGGATCGCCTGAAGCTTGCGGTGGTCAAAATTGGTCAGATGTTGCGATCGCAATTCGTTGTAGTTTTTCAGCGGCAGTTCGGATAAGGAAACGAGGTCCGGGTAGGGACGCAATGGCAGCTCAAAGACGGTGTTGGGACGATCGGACACAGTGGCGTAAACCGTGGTGGCTTTGTCATCTGCGGGCGGAAATACCTTCAGAGTGGTAGGATCAGACTGGCCGGTGCAGAGTAGGGATATTTCCCAATAAGTGCCATCCGCGGTGATGGGCAAGGTGACTTTGTTGCGGTCCAGAACCCGCAGTGCACGCAGGGAAAACAGCCCGTTTTCGATGAGTTTTTTCACTTCACTCGTCTCTGTGGCCAATTTCTGCGGTTTGGTGATACGCCATGGCTTGCTGTTGCCTTGTCCCTCTAACAGGAATTCCGACGCCGCGGATTTGATGTGTATTTTTTCCAACTGCGATGGCGCGAAAAGAAACGGCTGGTGATCGCGGAAATACCGGAATCCATCCTTGAAAATCGAGCGTATGTCGCCCGTACAAGCGTAAATGTGGCTCTTGCGACTCTTGTCCCTAGGTTGCAGGAAAACGGTATTCACAGATTCCTTGGTTTCGGGGTCCGTGCTCATCCAAGCCGTACGACGTCCGATCACATAGCGCGCGCGTGCCACGCCGTTTTTGTCACCCAATCTTACGTTGATCATGCCGTCAGTCAGGCCGGCCTGGGTTGTGTCGATTTTTTCGTTAGGAATGACATCGGCTGCTCGAGTGGACAGAGTGAAATCGATCAGCACCTTCGCCCAGCGTGGATCCATCCGGTCCTGCACGGGCGAAGTCATCATCCAAACGCCGGAAGCACGGGAGAACGATGCTTTTGCATCGTTGGAGCTGAGGCTGATCTCCGTGATCTCATTGGCAGTGAAGCCGGTATACAGGCGCTCGCCGATCGGTGTGGGCGGCACGCCGAAGAGCGAGTCCAAGTTTCCGCGCGCGATAAGGATTCCCGCCATGACGACCATGACAAGGGCGAGAACGCTTTGGAGCAGAGTGGAAAATGAGGATCTCACGGTGGGAGGACAGGTGGATCAGGCGCGGCGGGTGTTCCAGATGAAGAGGCTGATCAACAGAATGGCAGCCGGCAGGAAGAACAGATTGATGCGATTGATGAGTGTGGCCTGGCTGGCCATCAAGGGTAGCTTGTAGGTGCCGAGCTTGCGAGGACCGGTTCCCGACATCTCTTCGCGTCCGACCAGCCAGTTTGCACAGGCATTGAAGAAATCGACGTTCTCTGTGCGCAGGGCACCGGGATCGAGAAAACTGCCGTTTGAGATGACCACCATGCGAGAGGCCTTGGCGGCGAAACGGTCATCGGATGCCGCGCCGCGAATGACTGCTGCTGCCAATGTCAGAGGCCCCGCGCGATCTTCAATTTCACTATAGCTCGGCTCCTTCGCTGTCGGATTGCTCTCACCCCAGTAGTGCGGTGCCGATTCTAACAGCTTGAACGGAGAAATGCGCCTGTTGATTAGGTCTTCCGCTCCTTCGCGCACTTCTAGAGAAGAACTGATGCCGTCGAAACTCGTGCTCTTGCCCCAGAAGTCGCGAGTGAATGCAAATCCTGGTGTGAAGGCCGCATCGACACGATAGATCAGATTTTTGCCTTTGCTCGCGATGATTTGGTCGCGGCGTGGTGTGACGCCATGCTCGCGCAGGAAGGAGCGCAGGCGGTCGGGCGTTTGCTGGGCGCGCAGGATGACCATGATGTTGCTGGCGGGACGGTTCCAATACTCGCTCAGCTTCACAATTTCCTCTGCGGTGAAATCATAACGAGGCGAGGCGATGATGAGTCCTGCTGCATCCGCAGGAATCTGATCCAGTTCGCTCATTTTCACCGGCACGGGCAGGATGTTTTGGGACAGCAGGCAGTCGCGCATGACGGTCCAGGCATTGCCCTCGACTTCGGTTTGGAAATCACTCTTGTCCGCCAGGAAATATACCATGCGGGGCTTGCCTTCAATCGCGCTCAGCAAGCCCGTGGTGAGCATGTCTTCGCCTAGGAACGCGTCCATCCGCCGGGCAGACTTACCGTCATTGTTCTCGTATAGAACCATCTGTTCCTGCGTCACGAATCGAATGTGAGCCGAGTCGTCTTTGGTTGCTTGGACTTCGGGATCGGGGCGGGCATCAATGATCACGAGATCATCGCGATTGATCACGCCTGAATTCGCCGCGAGATTGTAGGTTTCCGCGATCTGCAGCGCGCGATCGACGTTGCGCACGGGATCGAGACGTTCGATCACGATTTTTTGATGGGACAATCTGGCATATTCGTCGGCCAGCACCCGCACCCTTTCGGTAATGGCCGTGGATCGACGGAAGGCGACGATGAATTTCACGGGACTCTTGCGCGATTGAACGGGATCCGATTGGATCAATCCCTTGGTCCATTGGGACAAGCTGTAGTCCTCACCGCGGCTGAGATCGCGTTTGATGAAGTAGTGGTTGCCTAGGAAATTCGCCATGATGACGATGATGAGCAGTGATGCGATTTGTAAGACCGATAAGGTGCCAATGCTCCAGCGATTGAGAGCTCGTTTTTTGACAGGTGGGGCGAATGGATCCGGCATGGGGATGGGCGAGGAAAGGGATTAGCGGCGCCAGCGGCGGAAGTCCAGCACGTGAAAGGTGAGGCCGATGGTCAAGGCAGTGAGGCTTAGGTAAAAGACCACCACGCGTGTGTCGAGGAGTCCGCTGCAAAAGTAGTGCATGTGCTGTTTGGTCGAGATCAGCTGAAACAATGAAGCTCCGGGGAAGTTTTCGCCCCAGATGGTGGTGACAAATCCCAGAAAATACTGCAGCACCAGAAGCCCCAATGTGATGATCGCGGCAATGATCGAGTTCGAGGTGAGCGAGGAAGACAAGCAACCGATCGCAATGAACAGTGCTCCCATGAGACCAATGATGAGATAGGTTCCGATCATGGCTCCATGATTCCAAGCCGGCGGCATTTCCGTGATCCATGGATACAATTGAAATTGCAGATAGCTCGGCACCCATGCCAAGACATAGAAACTGAGAGCGGCGAAATACTTCGACAGCACGACTTGCGATGTGGTGACCGGTGCCGTGAGCAAGGTTTCCAAGGTTCCTGATCGTTGTTCATCGGCGAACAGTTTCATCGTCAACATCGGGAAGATAAAGAGGAAGTAAAACCAGAACAGAGGCGTGTGCATGGCGATGTAAACAAGACTCTGCGTCATGGGGCTGTCACTGAAGGCTTTCATCGCTGTGGACAGAGATACACCGTGCATTACGACGACAAATGCCACCACCATCCAGCCTAGGGGATTGAGCAGGAAACCGCGCAGTTCTTTGCGATAGAGAATGAAAAACACTCGCATGTGGCCGCGAAGGTAGAGGACAAAATTCGATCTGACAAGCCTCGATGCGAGCGGGGAAGCGGCGATTGATGAGTGTTGAATGTTGAATGTTGAATGTTGAATGTTGAATGTTGAATGTTGAATGTTGAATGTTGAATGTTGAATGTTGAATGTTGATTTTTGATGGGATCAATCGAGTGTCGCAGCGATGCTCGGAAAGGCTTCCAAAAAAGAAGGAAACCGAGGAGACCAACCGAGGGCGCGCAGCTTTTCGTTACTCACCTGCTTATGGGTCCAGCCACGTTTGCGGTTTTCATCGCGAGGACCGGTGGGGGGTAGAGGCAGTTGAAAATGTTCCGCCATGGCCTCATACACTTCGCGTTGGCGCAACGAACGCGTGTCGGTCACGTTGAAGATTTCGCCAGCCACGCTGATTTCCGCATCAGAATCAAGACCCAAGGCGATCAGATGAAGGATCGCATCCGCGGCATCGTCGCGATGAATCTGGTTGAGAAAACGGCGCCCATCTTCTTCGATCATCGCTTCACCGTGCAGGAATTTTTTCAGCAACACCGAGCGCGCTGGGCCATAGATGCCGGAAAGTCGACAGACGATTCCTTGAGCCGTGGTAGTGAGGGCCTCGGACTCTAACAAAATGCGCCCCGTCTCACGATCCGGCTCTGCGGGAGAGTCTTCGCTGACGATGCTGCCATCGGTCTGGCCATAGACGGAGGAACTCGAGGTGAAAAGAATCAAGGCCTCGGGAAATGCCGACTGCAGATGGCGGATGCCGTCGCGATACACGCGCTCGTAAGCCGGTGGCCCACCTTTGCCACTGCTGGCGCAGTGAGCGATGGCATCGGGCGGGTCTATCATCGATGCCAGCATATCCACTGATTCTTTTGATCCTAGGTCGCAGGTATGGCTGCCATTGCCTCCCGATAGCGAACAAGTGGAAACCTCATAGCCGCGGTCTACAGCTCGTTGCGCAATGGCCTGGCCGAGGTAGCCGTTGCCGCAAATGAGCAGGTGGTGATGACAGAGAGACATGGGAAGAGGGGTGAGAGAACTTGGCGCAGTTGAGAGAGATTGGAAAATGTTTTTTGCATTTTTGCAAGCAACCGCGGAGCAGTCTCTGGGTCATGGAATTGGGTATGGCCTACAGTTCCCAGAGTTTGGAAACGGGTACGGCGAGGATGTTCCTATCGTTGTTCAAGGGAAGAATGGACTCACCATCGTAAAAGACTATGCCTCCTTGAAAGCAATCACCTGCGACTTCTGCCAACTTGCAAAGCCCTTTGGAATCCTCGCGTTTCACACTTGCAGCGGCTTTGATTTCAACCCCCCAGATTTTTCTCCCCGCCTCGATGACGATATCCACTTCAGTCTGATCGCGATCTCTGTAGTGGTAGAAACGAGGTGGACGCGGCATACAATCAGCCATTGCGATGAGTTGTTGGAGCACGTATGACTCGAGCAAGTGTCCGAAGCGCGGCCTCTCTTTATTCCATTGGGTCGCCTCCAGATCGCCAAGAGTTGCTGCGAGTCCGCTATCGACGAAATGAAGCTTGGGTGTTTTTACCAGCCTTTTGCTGCGGTTGCTATGCCATGCGGGAAGTAAGCGCATCAGGAACAGCCGTTCGAGCAAGCCCAGATAGCGATCCACCGTCGCTCGCGAATGTCCCAGTGCCTGAGAAATGGCACTATGATTGAGGAGCTGAGCGTTGCGGCCTTCGAGGAAAGTCAAAAGCCTGGTTACGTCACCAGCGTCCCTGATTTGTGCGATGTCGCCGATGTCGCGTTCGACGACGGACTTGATGTAGCTTCGTCGCCAGCGGTCGGCTCGTTGGGGATCGCGTTGGATGGATTCGGGGTAGCCACCGGCCACCAACAAGCGGGGCAATTCGGAGGGTCGTGGAGTTCCGGACTTCTTAATCTTTGGCTTCAAATTTCCGCACAGAAATTCCTCAAGAAACTTTCCTGGTGAACGGCGGACTTCGGATTCGGTCAGCGGGTGCAGATAGAGGCATTCCATTCGTCCTGCAAGCGAATCCGATAGGCGGGGAAGTTGCAGCAGGTTGGCTGATCCTGTCAGTAGGAAACGCCCTGGCTTGCGGTTTGCGTCCACGCTGCGCTTGATCGCCAGTGACAGTTCTGGCGCGCGCTGGACTTCATCGATCGCGACCCGCTCCGGCAGCGCATGGATGAAGCCCTGCGGGTCGGCAAGAGCAAGCTCCAGATACGCAGCATCATCAAGGCTCACGTAATGTCTTCCCGGTTCGCAATGCCGCGACAAGGTGGACTTCCCGCATTGGCGAGGCCCTAGCAGGCAAACTACTGGGGTATCGGACAAGGCGGTCTCCACTGCTCCACGCAAATGACGGGGCAAGTAATTTGTTTCTGGAATGGGTCTGCTCATGTCGCGGCAGATTGTAACTTTATTTTTGCGGCAAATTGCAACATAATAATTCGTCTATTTGCTACTTTATGAATCGTCAAATTGACATTTTAAACTGTGCGCATGGCCGCTGCAAGGTGGCGCGGCGAGTTAGCCGATATAGTGCGTGTCGTCGCGCTGGTTGATGCGGCCTATGCCACCCTTTTCTCGGGGGAGTGCCGTGCACAGCAGTATCAGGTTTTTTTCACCGACTGCAAGTAGTGCCAGATGGCGTCGAACTGTTTGGCGGCGTTGCCATCGAGTGCCGGATTGGGCGATTCACCGCCGGGGGCATACTGGGGCATTTTGGTGCCCGGGGTGACGCTGCCGGGGTTGTCCATCCAGCGGTCATACCATTCGCGACGTAGGCGCTGGGCCGCGTGCTCGAAGTAGAGGCCCTGCACTTCAAAAGCGGCGGTGGGCTTGACCGAACCGAGGCCGTGGCACGTGGTGCAGCCGAAGCCTTTGTCCGCGGAGACGAGGTCCTTGCCGATGGCGACAAGAGCGGGATCGCTGGTGTGGGTCGTTTTTTCCGTGGGATCAATGCCGTGGATTCGAGCGAAGCCTTCGCTGAGTGAGGCGGCGTGGGCGCTGTAGGCGGGCATGCGCATGTCGAGCCAGGGGCGGGGCTTGGAATCGAGATTTCCGGCGATGATGGATTGGGTGAAGGAACTCTGCAGCATCTCGCCGATGAAGGTCATGTGCGGGCGGGATTGGTCGAGTTTTTCGTTCGCTCCGGCGATGTGCGCGGTGAGCGACTGGGTTTCGGCATGGGTGCTGTCGAGCAAGGCGGGCAGGCCATCGCGCGAGTGGCAGGCATCGCAGCGCAGTGAGTGGAATTTTCGTTCGGCGGCTTCGGCCTTGTCGTGAATGCCGAGCGAGCTGGTGCCGGTGGCATGAAAGGCGATGAGCGCCACTCTGTCGTTTTCTGCTAGATGAAGGGCAGGGGCGGCACCGCGTTTTTCTTCAGGGGCGACGCAGCCTTTGGCACTCCAGTCAGCAGCGAAAATCTTCTGCAAGCTCGGCACCGTCAGTTTTTCCGGAGTGGGCAGACCGGCGTGGCAGTAGAAACAATGGTGCGCGGCGGCGACTTCCTTGCCGCGCGTGGCATCACCGGTGAGAGCGGGCTGGGCGGGGAGGGGAGACTTGGCCTTGGCGGTGAGGAAGGCGCTGAGACTGCGGATTTCCTCATCGCTGAGCTTGAAGTCAGGCATGCCGCGGTGCGGGGCGTAGGCATTGGGAGCTTTGAGGAAGGTAGCGAGCGCGCCAGGCTGGAACTTGGCGGCGACGTTACGCAGGGGAATGCGTTTGTTCTCCAGGTCGGGCGTTTCCTGATCCGGTCCTGTGTGGCAGGCGGCGCAACCGAGTTTATGAAAGTGGGCGCCACCGGCGAGGATGGTGGCTTCATCGGTGGCCGCCGCTTCCGTGTTGGCTCCGGATTTCATCGAACTGAGAAAAGCCGCGAGGTCGGCGATCTTCTGGGCGCTTTCCGGTTTTTTCGGGTCGAACAATTGCGGCATCGTGGTGCCCGGGCGCAGGGTGTGCGGTTCGCTGAGCCACGCGCGCAGCCAGGTTTCCTGCAGGCGGTCGCCGGGGTTGACCAGGAGCGGGGCGATTTCCTGCAATTCCGGCATCGGGTCCGCGCCCAGCGATGACTCGCTTTGGTGGCATTTGCTGCAGTGTTGGGTGGCGAAGAGTTCGCGTCCGCGCCGCTGCTGTTGGCTGAGGCGGGTGGCATCGGTGGCTTCGCTGACGAATGCCGTGGCCGGTATGCTTTGGCGGGGGAAATCCTTTTCCTCCCAGAAAAGCCGGAAATGTGCGGCACCATTCGGCGCGCTTTTATAGGAGATCGTGATCTCATGTTCGCCCGAATTCAGGCGCGTCTGCGCCGAACGAGCACCGCCCAGTGCATCCTTTTCCGCGAGCAATTCCTCACCCGCAATGCTGAGCCGTGCCTCGCCCTTTCCTTCAAAGGAGAATATCAAACGCTGGCGTTTGGCGATTTTTAGTTTCCCTGTCCAGGTCACTTCGAAGGGACCGGGCGATAAAAACGCGGTGGGGGATTCGCCGGAGTTCAGCCACAGCGCGGGCAATCGGTCGACGCGAATGTCGGTCTTTCCCGCCGATTGGAATTGTCCCACCAATTGGGCATGAGCGGTCAAACAACAGAAAAAAGCGGAGAAAAATACTTTCATAGGATGAGGTCGGATCAAGAAAAATGCGGCAAAATGTCAGGTCTGCTTTGACCTTTCCAGTTCCTCCAGCTAAAGGGGCGCCGACATTTCAGTATGAAGGAACAACTTTTGCTAGTACAAAGTGAGGCCCTTGCCGCCATCGCCGCTGTGGAGGATGCCCGTGCGTTAGAGGAAACCCGTGTCTCTGTCTTGGGCAAAAAAGGTTCTCTCACCGCACTATCGGCGGGGATGAAAGATGTGTCTCCAGCGGAAAAAGGCGAAGTTGGCCAGTTGCTCAATGCCGCCCGCCAGGCCATCACGCAGGCCTTGGATGCGAAACAGGCGGAAATCCAAGAAGCGGCCGATCGCGCGGCCCTCGTGGGAATCGACCCGACATTGCCCGCCCGTGCTCTTCCCGCGGGAGCCGTTCATCCTTTGACCTTGTTGCGCGAACGCGCCGTAGGCATTCTGCGCCGCATGGGCTTTACGCTAGCGGATGGTCCAGAAATCGAGGACGAGTTCCATTGCTTTGATGCCCTCAACACGCCCGCTGATCACCCGGCTCGCAATGAAAAGGACACGTTTTATTTCGACTCTGGTAAACTTCTGCGCACGCACACTTCCTCGGTGCAGATCCGCACGATGGAAAAATGCGCGCCGCCTTTGCGCATCGCTGCGCCCGGCACGGCGTATCGACGCGATGAAATCGATAGCACGCACCTTTCCGCGTTTCACCAACTCGAGGGCTTGTATGTCGATGAGGATGTCTCCCTGCCCGATCTGAAAGGCACGTTGGAGGCATTTTTGCGCGAGCTTTTCGGCGCTGATACCGAGGTCCGTTTCCGTCCGCATTTCTTTCCCTTCACAGAACCGAGTTTTGAGATCGATGTGAAACTCGAGGTCAAAGGCCAGGCACCGCGCTGGATCGAGGTGGCAGGCTGCGGCATGGTCGATCCTGCCGTTTTTGAAGCAGTGTGCCAGTCGCGCAAAGACCGAGCTTACGATCCCGCGAAGGTCACGGGATTTGCTTTCGGCATGGGCTTGGAGCGCCTTGCGATGATCCAGTGGGGAATCCGCGACATCCGTCTTTTGATCGAAAATGACGTGCGTTTCCTGCGTCAGTTCGCCTAACCATTTTTTCGCAAATTTTTTATGAACGTCTCGTTAAATTGGCTGAGTGAGTATGTGGACCTGTCCGGTAAATCGGTGCAGGAGTTGGATGATTTGCTAACATTCGCCGGCATTGAAATTGAAGGCATCCACACCAAGGGGGTGAGCTCCGACAAAGTGGTGGTCGCCCAAATCATGGAAGCAGTGCAGCATCCGAATGCGGACCGCCTCAAGGTCACCCAAGTGGATGCTGGGGAAGGCTTTCTGCGTCAAATCGTCTGCGGTGCGCAGAACTACAAGGTCGGCGACAAGGTGCCTTGCGCCTTGCCTGGTGCCGCGTTACCTAACGGATTCACCATAGGCGAAACCAAAATGCGCGGCGTGGAGTCGAAGGGCATGCTTTGTGCAGGGTCGGAAATCGGCCTTGCGGATCAGGAAAACGGCTTGCTCATTTTGCAAGGTGATCCCGCCGTGGGCACTCCGGTGAAGCAGTTATTCGCCTCTGATGTGTTGTTAGAGGTGGAGGTCACGCCGAACCGCCCGGACTTGCTTTCCCATCGCGGACTGGCCTACGAATTGGCGGCACTATTGGAGCAGGAGCACCGCAGCTATGCCATTCCAGCTCTCGCCGCATGCGCCGGCGCCGAGCGGATCGAGAACTCCGCAAGTGAAGCCTGCCCGTTCTATTCACTGACGAAAATTTCCGGCGTCACCGTAAAGGAGAGTCCCGAGTGGTTGAAAGAACGCCTTACCTCAATCGGCCTCCGACCTATCAACAACGTGGTCGATATCACCAACTTTGTGCTGCATGAAATGGGTCAGCCGTTGCACGCCTTCGATGCGGCCCACGTCGGCGTGCGCATGCATCTGCGCGGAGCCAAGGCAGGTGAGAATTTTGCCGCATTGAACGGCTCGAACTACTCCCTGCGCGAAGGCGATCTGGTGATTTCCGATGATCGCGGCGAAGTGCTCGCTCTGGCAGGCATCATGGGTGGCGCTACCAGCGGTGTGACCGAGACGACGACTACGATTTTGTTAGAGTCGGCGTATTTTACACCGACCTTGATACGCTCCACCTCGCGCGCTCATTTGCTGAGCAGTGATTCGTCCTATCGCTTCGAGCGCGGCGTCGATCCCGAGAGTGTATTGCCCGCCGCGGCGCGCGCGGTGCAGTTGATTTTGGAAATCGCCGGTGGTCAAGTCGAGGGCGAGTGCGCCGTGGTCGGGGAATTGCCTGTGCTCACTGGCATTGTCGAACTCGACACCGCACGTCTCGATCAACTCATGGGAGGGAGCATAGAGCTGTCGCAAGCAGAAGGCATTCTGCAGCGCCTGGGTTTGGTCGCGGAAGGGGAGAATCTCTGGCGCGTGCCAAGTCGACGCGCCGATTTGCAACGCCACATCGATCTCGTCGAAGAAATTGCCCGCGTCCATGGCCTTGAGCGCATTCCTTCGCGCCTTCGTGCGACCTTGGTGCCTCCCACCGAAAACGATGCTGCCGCCGATTTGGATATGAACCTGCGCCGTTCACTGGCTGCGTTGGGTTTTTATGAGGCTCAGACCATCAAGCTGATTGCAGAAAAACAATTGCCGGATGCTTTGCCGTTGAGACCCTTGCAGACAGGCGATCTCGTCAAGGTCAGCCTGCCGCTCAGCGAGGATCACGCTGTCTTGCGTCCCAGCCTGGTGCCAGGGCTTGTGGCGACTGCTGAAAGAAATGTTCGTCAAGGAATCAAATCCCTTCGTTTTTTTGAAATGGGACGTGTTTTTCGACACAACGGCGGAGGCAAGGCGCGCGATTTGGAATCGGAGTCCTTGGCTTTGTTGATGTCAGGCCCGCTGGCTCCCGAAAACTGGTCCGCCCAATCATCGATCGCGACCATTCACGATCTCAAGGCCGTCTTGCTGGCGCTTCTGCCGGGTTGCCCGCTGCAGTTTACTCCCCGCGAACGCGAGGGCTTCGTGTTGGTGAGTGACGTCAGCGGTGGTGAGAGCAACCTCGGTGTCGTCGCCCGTCTGCGTCCGGCACGCGAGCGGGAGTTGGATTTTGCCCATCCCGTGTGGATCGTTGAGTTGGATCTCGGCAAGGTGCGCAAGTGGCTGGGGCGGCGTCGGGTGGTGGAGGAGCTTCCGCAATTCCCTGGCAGCTCCCGCGACGCTGCGATGGAGGTGCCGGTTTCCCTGTCCGCTGCGGAAATCGACAAAGCCATCGCCAAAGCCCATCAGCCTCTGTTGCAGCATTTCGAGTGCTTCGATGTCTTCACCGATCCGACCGGGCAGAAGCTCGATTTATCGAAAAAATCCATGGCGTATCGCTTCCTTTACCGGGCCGCCGACCGCACGCTGAAAAACGAGGAAGTCGATTCCGCGCACAAGCAAATTCTCGATGCCCTTGTGAAATCCCTCGGAGTCGTGTTCCGCTGATCGAAAAATTTTCACAAAGATGAATTTCCTTGTTTGACATCAGGGGCGATTTTGATTTTCCTTATCCGCACACACCATAAACCCATGAGTGACGATCCTAACACACCATCCAAGCAGACCTCCAGCATTCCACTGAAAAAGGAAACCGTGCGCGTGACCTTGAAAGCCAGTGATGCGCCTGCTGCTCCTTCCGCTAGCGTCGCTCCTGCTCCTCCTACGGCACCGGTGGCTCCCACGGCTCCGGTGGCTCCTCCAGTTGCTATCAAGCCTCCGACTCCCACGGTCAGCATGACCAAGCCACCCGCGGCTACCGTTCCCGCTCCGACCATTCCTGTCGCCACGGCACCCGGCGGAGCTCCCACCCCTGCACCCACGATTCCACTCAAGACGGCTCCTGGTGCCGCGCGTCCCGCTCCAGCTCCCACGATCAAACTCAACACCGGTGGATCCACGGGGGCGCCGACGATTCCTCTCAAAACCGCTGGTCCTATGCCTGGTCTGGCTGCGCCTGCCACCAAGCCGCTCGTTTCCGCTCCGCTGCCTACGAAGTCGGTAGCGCTGCCCACCGCCACGGTGCAGCTTGCTCCTCCCACGCAGCCCATGGTATCGGGTCAGGTTTCGGCCACACAAATGCCGACTATCCAATCTGGTGACGAAGAGGATGCCGAATCTGACACCCTCACCACGGTTCTCTCCATCTTTGGCTTCCTCGCTGCTTGTGGCGTGCTTGCTTACCAATGCATGACCATATCCATCTGGGAAGGATGGAACCAGTTGTTCTGATCCTTTAGCGGTCCAATCCCATACCCAATCTACGATTATGGCTCTTCCAATCATCAACATTCTCCTCGCAGCAGGCGCGCTGGCGATCGCCATCCTTACATGGATGACTCCGATTGTCTGAACTGCTGTATCGGAACGGTGGACTTATCGCCGTTTTCTTTCATCTTTTTTTCTCAAGCGATGTGAAAACATCGCTTTTTCTTTTGCCGGATCTTGACGTTCGTTGAATCGGCGTTCATCTTCCGCGCATGGCACAAGCATTTACTGAATCCAATTTTCAATCGGAAGTTCTCGAATCTTCCGTTCCCGTTCTTGTCGATTTCTGGGCCGAATGGTGCGGTCCTTGCAAGGCGATCGGCCCCATCATCGATCAGCTTGCCGACGATGTCGCAGGTCAAGCCAAGGTCGGCAAGGTCAACGTCGACAATGCCCGTGAGCTCGCAGTGAAATACGGTGTTCGCTCGATCCCGTTTCTGCTCTTTTTTCAAAATGGCGAAGTGAAAGACCAGATCGTTGGTGCCAATGTGACCAAGGATCAACTCAAAGCGAAATTGCTGTCCTTGGCCTGATCGACGTGCTGGTTCTGCCAGCCCATGTTCCAGATCCGTGCGGATGCTCTTTTCGCATCCGCTCGGATCAAATTGTATCACCTGAGTGATTGACAGGCAGTCGCACTGTCGCTTGGATGCACGGCAGCACATGTCTATCACCAGCCGCTCAATTCTCGTCACCGGAGGTGCCGGTTACATCGGGTCACACACCGTCCGCCTTTTGGCCTCATCCGGCCACTCGATTGTCGTGCTCGACAATATGGCATACGGTCACGAGGAGGCGATCGTCGATCCCACGGTTACACTCATACCGGGTGACATTGGCGATCATGCCTTGCTGCGCGATTTGTTTCGTGAACATCGCTTTTGCGCCGTGGTCCATTTTGCCGCTTTTGCCTATGTGGGCGAATCGGTGACCAATCCTCTGAAATACTATCGCAACAATACGGCGGCTCCGTTGGCCTTGTTAGAAGTGATGCAGGAGTTCGGTTGTCAGGAATTTGTCTTTTCCTCGACCTGCGCCACTTACGGCGTGCCCGCGCAAATTCCTATCACCGAGGAAACACCGCAGCAGCCGATTAATCCCTATGGTAGGAGCAAATTGATGCTCGAATGGATTCTTGCGGATTGTGAAACAGCCTGGGGCTTGCGTTCCGCTTGCCTGCGCTATTTCAATGCCAGTGGCTGCTCGCACGATGGAGCCATCGGCGAGGATCATCATCCTGAGACGCATTTGATTCCACGGATGTTGATGGCTCTGACGGGCGAGGCAGGCCCCCTGGAGGTATTCGGAACGGATTACCCCACGCCTGATGGCACGTGCATTCGCGATTACATTCATGTCGAGGACTTGGCGCTTGCTCACGCCCGCGCTCTGGATCATCTGGCAAATGGTGGAGGCTCACTGAAAGTCAATCTCGGCACGGGGGTCGGTATTTCGGTGAAAGAAATGATCGCGGCCGTGGAGAAAGTGACGCAAAAACAGGTACCGGTTGTTCTCGGTCCCCGTCGTGCGGGAGATCCCTCGCAGCTGGTGGCGGACCCTTCTCTGGCTTGGCGCGAGCTGGGTTGGAAAGCGACACGAACCGATATAGAAGAAACAGTCCGTTCGGCATGGAATTGGATGACAGGGCCGCGGAACGGCCGATATCGGCGTTGATCTCGCCATAGGTCTAGTAACTGCCATGTAATCACATTTTTTTATTGCGAAAACCTATCCTCTTGATACCTTCGCGGAGTCAGCACTTTTTATGAAAAAACCTCATTTTCCCTCTTCGAGGACGATTCACGCCCATCGTGGATTCAGTTTGGTTGAATTGTTGGTTGTGATCGTGATCATGACCATTCTGATGACCATGGGGGCGATGGGAATCCGCAATCTGAGCGGTGGCAAGGGCACTTCCACGGCATTGGCAAATACCGAAGCGGTATTTGCTGAGGCTCGCTCCACGGCAATCGGCCGCGGCGCACCCGCTCGCGTGTTGATTGACATGCGGGACATCAATGATCAGAACAATTACCTCCGCAGGATCGTGATTGCCGCTCAAGACATCGATCCCGCCACGGGCCTTCCTCGCGATTCCTGGAGCCTCGTCAGTCGCGGTTACACCATGCCGGATGGCGTCTTTTACAGCAAAGATCTGAGTCGCACCGCGGGAACAGGAGGCACCTCGATGCAACCGCAGGCCATCGCCCTGACCAAAGTCACTGATAGTGGCAGTTACGTTGTCTATGAGTTCAACAGCCAAGGATTGTGCACTACGCCCGGCGCTACTTTTGTGATCGGTTCTGGTGCCCGGCCGAAAGGCTCGGCTCCCATCGTCAATGGCGCTGCAAAACGGGATTTCGCCGGGTTCGCCATCTGGGGCAACGGCGAGACATCCACGTTCCGCAATCCCGCACAAATCGGCGATCTGACCTCACTGAAAAATTTCTAACATCTTTTGTTTCCCTGTATGAAAAAAATCCTTCCGAACAAACCATCGGGCTTCACCCTGATGGAGACCGTGATCGCGATCGGCGTTCTCGCTGTGATGTTGACCGCTTTCATGGCGGTTTTCGGTCCGGCAACCCGTGGCATCCGTCGCTCGATCAATGTCCAAGAGGCGGATCGACTCACCAGTGCCTTGGAAAAAGAACTGGCCACCAACCGTCCCGGCGCGTCGGCAGCCACCGAGGCGACCACGGCATTTCATAAGGCCTATGACTGGATTTTGAAATCTCATCAGAACGATAACGTGGTCTTCGCCTATCAGTATCGAGGCAATCCGAATCAACTTCGCCGTGATGGCACAATGGAGCCTTACACCTTGCGCAACGGTCAGGCAGGTCGCGATTACGTGGTTCAGCCAATGTTTCGCCGTCGTGCGGATCCTTTGCTGTTACAGGATCTCACCGCCCTGCAGGGACGGGTGTTTTTTATCAAAATGACGCAATTGGTTTTTGATGGGGCAAACGGACTCAAGCTTGGTACCCCTGGCACGATTGCCAATCCTCCGCAGCCGCCCGGATCTACTCCACTCACAGGCACGGGTGCGGACGGCTATCCTGAGGCAGTGATCCCATTCACGGCGGAGTTTTTCGAAATCCAGACCACCGATCCCAATTTTCTTAAAACCGGCGGCCGATTCAGTATCACCAATTACAAAAAACCCATGTTCACGCGCAATCTCGCGGTCCGTCGATAAACTTTACGCATGTTCCGTCCTATGAAATCTTTTTCTCAGATTCGCAACAACAAGGGTTTCACCCTGATCGAGCTGATGGTTGCGATGGGTATCGCCATCATTATCATGGCGATGCTCGTCGGCATCACCAACGTCGCCATGGGCGCATGGCAGCGCAGCCGTGCGGAAGTTCGCGCCTCTCGGCAAGCGAAGGCCATGCTTGATGTGATGGCAAAGGACCTAGAGTGCTTGGTCGTTCGGTCGGGAAATGTCAATGAGTGGCTTTGCGCTCGCACAGAGCAAACGCTGCCCGGCACCAATACCGATCGTAGCACCAATGCTGCCGAGTTCATTTTCTTCTCTGCTGCTTCAGACCGTTACCGCGGAGGAGCTGGGACCGCCACCGATCTGGGCGGTGATGTGTGCACGGTTTCCTACAAACTGGCATATCAGGATCCTTTGGAAGGTCTGGACAACGCCAATTCTACCTTTGTGTTTTATCGCCAGCTCGTGGATCCGCGCCCGACGTTCGACACCCTCCTGGGAACTACCGATCTGCGCGCGGCCTTCATGGCATCTGCTGGAAACAACCGTTTCGAAACCCGCAACACCGCCAGTGCCACAAATACGAACGCCAAATACGACTTCGTGTGCGAAAACGTCTATCAGTATTCGATCACTTTTCGCGTGGATGTCACCACAGTGTCCGGAACGACCACCACGGTCCGCCCATTGCGCGTGACCTTGGGGCAGAATGCCAATGCCAGCAATGTGAGAGTTTTCGGCAATCGTCTGGAAACCGATGCTGCTGTTGCCAGTGGTGGCATGTCCGCGACCAACGCGGAAATCCGCACGGGCCGAGTCACGGGCGCGGAAGTCAGCATCACCGTGCTATCCGATTTCGGACTCAATCAGCTCAAGACCCGCACCTTTGCGAATGCCGAT
>JBJOMZ010000040.1:0-21935 GCA_046052105.1 Verrucomicrobiota bacterium
GTCTTTTTCCACAAGGATCTTCTGTCGCTCGAGCATCACGGCGAGAATGAAGCGCACTTTTTCGGTATGCTCCTCGTCCTCATCCACCATGCGGCGCAGCAAATCAATAGGACTTTCCTTGGTGACCTCCACGCGTTCTTGAACCGCGGGAGCCTTGTAGATGGTTTTCCATTGGGAAAACTTTTCATATTCCTCGCCATCGCGCTGCTCCCATCCTTCGAGGGAATAATCCTTTCGCAGCCAGCCTGACGACTCTGGGTCCGGAAAAATCGCGGCGATGATCGATTCGCCGTCTTCGAATGTCCTACCAGTCACGACGCAATGATGCGAACGTGATTTGATGTGCCATGATTCGCCAAATGCCATGTCCTTTTGTGCCCCGCCGATCACGGGCGATCAAGGCAATTTGTCAGTTTGTCCGCAATTCCCGTGATAACTCGAAATTTTGTTCGGGAAATGGTTGGAGCACGGACTTCGGCCCGCTTGATCAATCAAAGAAAATGCGGACTGAAGTCACGCACTCCGGGTGCACTCGACACCATTGCGATTCAGGCAGACATTTCTGCCAACCCTGTGGCGAGACGCATGATGGATTGCTCACTCATCTGCTCACGAGAAAGTTCACCAGCCAGTCGGCCTTCGTGCATGACGAGGACACGATCGGCGATGCCGAGGATCTCCTCCAAATCCGAGGAGACAAACAAGACACCGATACCGTCGCCAGCAAGAGCTTCCATCCATTGATAGATTTCACGCTTGGCACCGACATCAATGCCGCGCGTAGGTTCGTCAAGAAGGAGAAGCTGCGGCTTACGGGCCAACCATTTGCCGATGACGATCTTCTGCTGATTGCCCCCAGAGAGCAAACGGGCGGTTTGTCCCGGATGGGAAGTTTTGATTTGCAGATGATCGATCTGACGTCTGGCCAGGTCGGATTCACGTGAAAAATCTCGGAATACACCAGCGCGGGCCTGCGACTCGAGAGAAGGCAAATTGAGATTATCGGCCACGGAAAATTCCAACACTAACCCTTGTTGTTTGCGATCCTCGGGAACCAACATGACACCCCGATCAATCGCCTCCCGCGGTGTGCGCGGTTGATAGTGCCGCCCCTGCAAAAGCATTTCCCCACCGCATGAGGGAGCGATCGCGGCAAGTGTTTCCAGCATCTCCGTTCGACCCGCGCCAACCAAGCCAGCAACTCCTACGATTTCCCCGCCGTGCAGTGTGAAATGCAACTCATGTGACGGATGCGCGGCCGTGCGCAAACCGGCCACTCGCAACATTTCCTCGCCGCGAGGATGGCTGACGTGTTGATAGAAATCGGAGATCGCGCGGCCCACCATCAGGCGCACCATCGCGTCATGCCGAATCTCTTCGCGCAGGAGTTCACCAGCATTTTCACCATCGCGCAATACGGTCACACGATCGGCGATGCGTTCGATCTCCTGCAGTCGATGCGAAATGTAAATCACACTCACGCCCTCGGCTTGGAGTTTCCTGATCGCGGCAAACAGCATGTCGGTCTCGGACTGACTGAGGCTGGCGGTAGGCTCGTCCATGATGAGCATACGGGCATCGGTGGCCAGAGCCTTGGCAATCTCGATAATCTGTTTTTTTCCCGGCGAAAGTGCCGCGACGCTGGAAGTGGAGGACAGTCCAAAACCGAGGCGATCCAGCAACACTTGCGCGCGCTGTTCCATTTGTTTGCGATCCATGAAACCCCATCGCTGCGGTTCCCGACCGAGAAACACATTGGCGGCCGCAGATCGATTTTCCGATAGATTGAGTTCCTGGTGGATCAACGCGATTCCGTGTCGCATCGCTTCAGCCGGCGAGGCAAAGCAAACCTCGCGCCCCTGCCAAACCAAGTTCCCCTGGTCGGGTGCTTGCAAACCGGCGAGAATTTTCATCAGTGTGCTTTTGCCCGCACCATTTTCTCCGAGTACGGCCAGCACTTCCCCTTCGTGCACGTGGATGTCCACCCCGCGGAGCGCGCGCACACCCGGGAAGGATTTTCCAATGCCCTTGGCGACAAGGATGGGAGGCTTCATTTACCCAGCTTCTCGTTCAAATCCTTGCGATAAGCCTCTACCTCGGCGCGTCGAATCATACGCGCTGGGATATCGATGAATCCGCTCTGCGGAATCACCGATTGATCACCCGCGGCGATGGCCTTGAGCAACTTGATCGACTGGTAGCCGTATTCATAAGGATTCTGCACCACAGTGCCGTGCACGTGTCCCGCCATCACGCCTTCGAGAGTTTCATCCGCTTCATCGAAGGCCACAACCTTGACTTTTCCCAACTGATTCATGCGACCGAGCGCTTCAAGAATGATGGGAGGATTGTAGGCAAACAAACCGACCATGCAGCCGACATCTGGCGTGCGCGTGATGGTGTCCTCCACATACGTTTTTGCTTTCGCGCGATCGAACTGATCGATGAGTGTTCCAAGAATTTTGTAACGTCCGCCATCAATGACAGCCCCCGGTTCATCAAAACGTTTCGGATCGGGAGAGCGGTCGAGCAACTCGTCGATCAGTCCCTGACGGCGCAGACGTGCATTGTCCTGCTCGATGCGACCGACAAAAATCGCCACGGATCCGCCCTGCGGCATGGCCTCTTTTACCAACTCCCCGGCCATGCGTCCGGCCTTGTAATTATCCATGCCCAGATACATCAAGCGATTGGCCTTGGGGGCATCCGCATCCACGGTGATCAGCTTCGAGGATGCGGCAGCTTTGTTGAGCACCTCCAGTTGATTATCGGGATCGATGGGACTGACTGCCAAGCCATCGATGCCGCGAATGACCATATCTTCGATCATCTGCTTTTGATCGACCACGCCGGATGCGGGCATCAGCACTGAAACCTTGACCCCCAGATCATTGCCGGCTTTTTCAGCACCGACTTTGCAAATGTCCCAGAACGAGGCAACGCCATTCGTCACGAAAGCAAATTCAGGAGATTGGTTGGCAGAAGATGCGGGTTTCTGGCAGCCAGTCACCAGACATCCGAGCAAGATCAGTCCGAAGGTTTTCAAGCAGTGTTGGGTCATGAATGCAGCACACCAAATTTCCCCGTCATGTCGAGAAAAAAGGATCACGATTGACACCCATCGGCGCAGGTTCCATATCCCTTTTGTGACCAACTCTTTGCCATTCCTGACCTATACCGGCGGCATCGCCGAAACAAACGGATATTTCCTGCGCACAGCCGATGGAGGACTGTTGATCGATGCACCCGAAGGCGTCGCCTCGTGGCTTGCAGAACAAGGACTGCACGCCACGCGACTGATTCTGACTCACCAGCATTTCGATCACGTGATGGACGCCGCCGCATTGCAGCAAACCGGCACGAAGATCCTGGCCTTTGCCGACTACGATCCGCAACTCACACTCGAACATGTCGCGCGCTCGTGGGGCATGCCGGATGTAAAAACCTACAAGGTCGATGAACTCCTGCCCGTCGATCAACCCTGGGAATGGGATGGACTGCGACTTTCACTGGCCCATGTGCCGGGTCATTCACCGGACTCGATCACCCTGTATCATGCCGAATCCGGCACTCTTTTCAGCGGTGACACCCTGTTTCAACAATCGATCGGCCGCACCGACATTCCGGGGCATGGAAACCACCGATTGCTGGTGGATGGCATCCGTCAAAAAATTCTCAGCCTGCCGGCAGAGACCATGGTTTACCCTGGCCACGGAGGAGGTACCACGATTGATCGGGAAATCCGTAGCAACCCGTATCTCGTGTAAGTCGATGCACTCGTGCAAATCAACTTACTCGAGATAAACGAATCAATCGTATCAATGGAGGATCAATCGTCCTCTTCCTCGTCATCGGGTGGCGGCGCTGGTTCATCTTCTTCTCCGCCGTGATTGAGGATGAAGGCCAAGTCGTCAAGACCAAGGTTGGTGGCAAATCCCTCGTCGCCGAGCACGTTGATGACCAACTGCGTCTTCTGGTGCTGCAGGATGCGGATCTTCTCCTCCACGGTATCGCGGGTGAGCAGACGGTAGGCGATGACCTTGTTTTTCTGACCAATCCGGTGGGTTCGGTCGATGGCCTGATTTTCCACCGCTGGGTTCCACCAGGGATCGTAGAGGATCACGTAGGAGGCCGAGGTCAGGTTCAGACCGGCGCCCCCCGCTTTCAGTGAGAGAAGGAATACGCTGGGGTCCTTGGTGGTCTGGAATTTTTCGATCTCTCCCTTACGATCCTTGGTTTGACCAGTGAGGTAATTGTAGGGACGACTCTCGGTTTCGAGGCGGGCCTTGATGAGGTCCAGCATAGAAACGAACTGGGAGAAAACCAGCACCTTGTGACCTTCTTCGTGGAGTTGATCGAGCAGATAGAACAACGATTCCATTTTGGCGCTCTCCTCCTTGAGATACTTGGGATCGATGAGGCCTGGGTGGCAGCAAATCTGGCGCAGGCGCATGAGGCCTTGCAGAATGGCGAAAGAATTTTTCTTCACCGCCTCGTCGGAATCCATGCCCAGCAGGGCTTTCTGGATGCGCTTGAGTTCCGCGCGATAGAGTTCCAACTGCACACCCTCCATCTTCGAGTATACCTCCTCCTCGGTTCGTGGTGGCAAATCCTGCGCCACCTGTGATTTGGTCCGGCGGATCAGGAAAGGACGCAGGCGGGCGGCGAGGCGCTGCTGACTCCCTGGGTCCTTGCGTTTGTCGAAGCGTTTCTTGAAGTAGGCACGCGATCCCAGAACACCCGGCATGGCGAAGGCCATTAGCGACCACATATCCATCAGGCGGTTCTCAATCGGCGTACCGGTGAGGACCAGACGATTGCCGGCATCCAACTCCCGGGCTGCTTTGGCCGCCTTCGAGTCCGGATTTTTGATCTGCTGACCTTCATCGAGAATGACCGTGAGCCACTGGATTTTGTTGAGCAACTCGCCGCATACACGGAGCTGCGCGTAGTTCATCACCAACATGTCGAGCGTGTTTTGGTAATACTCGAGATCGATGTCGTCGCGGTTGCGCAGGATCTTGACGTTGAGTTCCGGAGCGAATTTGTGAGCCTCCGTGACCCATACATCGAGAACTGACTTGGGACAGACGATCAGAACTGGTTTTTTGTTGGCTTTTTTCTTTGCGGCCTCATTGCGCAGCCACAGAACATAGGTGAGCGATTGGATCGTTTTACCCAAGCCCATGTCGTCCGCGAGGATACCGCCGAAATTGTTGGTAGCAAGATAAGCGAGGAAACGGAAACCTTCGACCTGATAGGGACGCAAGGTGGCGTTGAGATTGGTGGGCAGTTCGGCATCGACCTCGATGACAATGTCATTCGCGCGATCCTTGATCTTCTTCCAGGCCTTGGGATCGAACACATCCGCAGCTTTCGGATCAGCGAGTTGCAGAGCATGCATGCGGTGCGTTTCGCCAGAGAGGTCGAAAGGATCCAGACCAAGACGCGTGACGGCATCACGTTGCTCCGGATCGAGTTTGATCTCGAGGCGCATCCATGAACCGTCCTCCATGCGAACGTAACCACCGCGAGCGGCTACGAGCTGGCGAATCTGGGCTTTGGTGAGATTCACACCTTCCACATCGATGACGATTCGCAGATCGAACCAGTCGATTTCCTGATTGACGACCTCGAAACGCACAGCGGCACTGACGGGGTCGTTGAGGATGGTCTTGAGTCGGGCGTCGATATCCAGTTCCACATGAGCGGGCATGGAGCGAACCCAATCGGCGAACTTTTCAGGAAAATTTTTCGTCAGGCGCGTTTTGAACGACACAAGTTTTTCGTCGTATGTCAACGACATGTCATCCAACAGTTTGGGCACGCAATGGAGATCTTCACGAGCGAAGCGCATGAGCTGCTTGCCTTTGACGACCTGCTGATCCACCAATTCCCAGCCTTCCTTGTTCAATCGTTCCGTGCGGCGGCCTTTGGTTTCCAGCGCTGTGACATCGACCACCAGGTGCTCCGTCTCTGCTGACGTAAGACCTGCCACTAGTTTCATTTCCAGCTTGGGCTTGAGTTCGAGATCGACGACGCGCTTGGTGAGCGACTCAGGCAGGGAAGCCCCAATTTTGCGCAAGAATTCCACACCTTCGAGCGAATCGATCACACGTTTGGGGATGAAATAACGTGGCATGATTTCCGTCTCATTCAGCCAGCGTGGCGGGCCGGGAAAAACGGTTTCATCGGATTGGTAGAGCTCCACGCGTCCGGGTAACAAACGCACGGAGTGTGAGACATTTTCTCCCGCTGCGGTTACCAGCTGCAGAGCGAAGTTGCTGGTATCGTAGGGATCGTCCTCGCACTGCCAGCGCAGAGGATCATCCACCACCTTGAAGTGCTTCTCATCGAGATTCACGAGATAACCTTTCAACGCGGGCTGACGGAACAAACGGTTCATGAAACGGCAGCTTTCTTCCTGATCGAAATCAAACAGCGCGTCCCCTTCCTTGCGATAGAACGACAAGAAATGCTCCCACAGGATCTGGCTGGAAGGATCCATGCGCATGGCAGCTTCCATGTAAAGTGCGGCGTAGCGCTCGATATCCGATTTCTCGCGCAACTGTAACCACTCGCCGCCTTTTTCCCGCAGCTCGATGCGTGCTTCGTTGATGGTGGCGACCAACCTTACCTCCGCCTCAAACGGAGGCTCGCTGGGTGGACGTTCGTTGACGCGTTCGATACGCTCATACCAAGAGGCAACCTCGCGTTCCTGTTCCCACTCGGCCATTTTTTTCTGCACCGATTCCAGATCGGTGATGACATTCATGAACTCCGGATAGGGAAGTTTTTTCTTGTAGAAGGCGTAGGCAATGTAATTCCAGAACTCCAGAATGTCGCTCGGTGGCATGGGCCACAGCTCGAGAGGCTCATAGCTTGTGATTTCCCAGCGGGGGGAAATACGGACCATGTCGTGATCGTGCACCTCGCCCTCGATGACATAGCGGCGATAGCGTTTTTCAATTTTTGTAACGAAGTCCGCCTCCTTGTCGTCGAGCTCGCGGCCGAGTTTTTCCTCGATCAGATCGAGCACGGGGGCGTCGTCGAATTCATTCGGCGATTCGGGAAGATCCTCGCCGCGGTGCATGCGCTCCATCATGGTCGCGTATTGACAAGCACCCGCCACGATTTCGTCCTCGGCGGTGCAACTGCCAAACCAACGGTTGCCTTGCAAACGAAGACTGGTACGGTGGACACCTGTTTCATCCTCGACGCGCCCCTGGATGAAAAGGTGATTGCCGAAAATTTGCGTGACTGCTCCGTCTTTTTGCAGCAATTCACCTTTTTTGCGGGCTTCTTCTGGAAAGCTGTTGAGGAAATTCAGTGTAGCACGGTCTGGATTCATCGCATTAGTGGGGAAAATGTCGCCCTAACATCATAGGTCGAGCAGCGATTTTACACATTGATTTTCCGCTCTGCAACAAAAACCGCAACAACGGAAAAAATAGCGCGTTACGCAAGGCATTGCGACTGTCATACACGGGGCCATGCCATGCCGGCCACGTCTTAACGTTTCTTTTTCACAGGCAATGGTGGAGCCGCCAGCGAGCCCTTGCCTTCTTTCAAGGCATTGATCTGATCGCGCAAATGCGCCGCGAGCTCGAACTCGAGTTTCGCCGATGCCTCGCGCATTTGCTTCTCCAGTTGCACGATGACACTGGCAACGTCATACACAGCCCCATCTTCGCAGGCCAATGCGGTATCGCCATCGTCTTCCATACTGTATTTCGGCGTCTCGACTTGCAGCGATTCCTGCACACCCCGCACCACGCTGCGTGGTGTGATACCGTGCGCTTCGTTGTGTGCCATCTGTTTTTCGCGACGTTTGACTGTGATGTCGAGCAATGCTTGGATCGAATCCGTGACGGTATCACAGAACAAATAACACTCGCCATTCACGTGCCTCGCGGCTCGACCCGCGGTCTGAATCAATGACGTGTCGTTGCGGAGAAAACCTTCTTTGTCGGCATCGAGGATGCAAACCAACGACACCTCCGGCAGATCGAGGCCCTCGCGCAGGAGATTGATCCCCACCAGCACATCACAGGCACCGGCACGGAGCTGTCGCAGGATTTCCACGCGCTCGACCGTATCGATATCGGCATGGATGTATCGAACCTTGAGACCAGTCTTTTGCAAATAATCCGATAGATCCTCGGCAGTTTTTTTTGTCAGCGTCGTGACCAAGGCCCGCTCTCCTCGCGCCACGCGTTGTCGGCACAATTCGATGGTCTCATCGATCTGCCCCTTCAGCTCACGGAGGTGGATCACAGGGTCTAACAACCCCGTGGGGCGGATGATCTGTTCCACAACAAGCGGGAAGCCAGGCTTGGAGAATGCAAATGAATCCAACGGGTCATCTGCGCCACTCGCTCTGATGCCGAGCTTCTTCCGGTTGACATATCCCACCTGCTCGGGACGGGTTTTGACCTCGATGTATTTTTTGTTATCGGGGCGTGAATTGACGAGTTCGAACGCGCCTGGCGTCGCGCTGACATAGACGCGCTGGCTTGTCATTTGCATGAATTCCGCGAATTTCAGAGGTCGGTTGTCGAGCGCGCTGGGCAGGCGAAAACCGTGATCAACCAACACGGTCTTGCGCGACTTATCCCCCTCATACATGCCCCCAATCTGCGGAATGGTGACGTGACTTTCATCCACCAGCAGCAGGTAATCCTTCGGAAAGAAATCGAGCAGAGTGTAGGGACGAGCCCCCGGCTCGCGACCGGTGATGTGGCGCGAGTAGTTTTCGATGCCCTGACAAAATCCCATTTCCCGCATCATCTCGAGATCGTAGTCCGTGCGCATCTTGATGCGCTGCGCCTCTAACAATTTCTTCTGTGACTCAAGCGTTTCCACTCTCTCGGACAATTCCTGCTGAATGGTTTGCATCGCACGTTTGAGCTTGTCAGCAGGAGTGGCGAATTGCTTCGCGGGAAAAAAGATGTAATCATCCACCCGTTCCATGATAGAACCCGTCAGCGAGTCGATGGCGCTGATGCGCTCCACCTCGTCGCCGAAAAACTCCACGCGCACCGCCGTTTGTTCGAGGTAGGCGGGGTGAACCTCGACGACGTCGCCGCGCACGCGGAATTTCCCACGGCCGAATGCGATGTCGTTGCGCTCGAACATCAGATCGCAGAGTTGCACCAGAAAATGGTCGCGACTGATCCTGTCACCCACCCGCAAAGGATACATCATGTTTTGATAATCATCGGGCGAGCCCAGGCCGTAGATGCATGAGACCGAGGCAATCACGATCGTGTCATCGCGCGTCAACAGAGAGCCCATGGTACTTAGGCGCAGACGCTCGATCTCATCATTGATCGACGAGTCTTTTTCAATGTAGGTATCGGAGCGTGGGATGTAGGCCTCAGGTTGGTAGTAATCGAAATACGACACGAAATACTCCACCGCATTGTTCGGGAAAAAATTGCGGAATTCCGAATACAACTGCGCCGCGAGAGTCTTGTTATGACTCATGATCAGCGTCGGTTTGTTCACCCGCTGGATCAGATTGGCCATGGTGAAGGTCTTGCCCGATCCAGTGACCCCGAGCAAAGTCTGATGACCATTTCCCGCCTCCAGGGAACGCACGAGCTTTTCGATCGCCTGATGCTGATCGCCGCTAGGCCGGTAGTCGCTGGTAAGTTCAAAAGCCATCGGCCCTCACCCTAAAATCGGCGCGCGCGAATGCAACGACTTTTCTCGGCGGTATCGTTTGAAATGCCCGATCATTCCGGCTTCACGGCGAAACGCAGCCCAGGATACTCCCGCACCACAGCCAGTGGCTTACCTGGCTCATGCTGAATCGGAACGAAGGTGAACATCCATCGCCGCATGCCTTTCACATGCGGTGACTTGATCAGAACCTCGTTCCAGCCCTTGCGCAAGGCAACCATGGTCGGCACGCGAAAGTGGTAATTCTCATCCACAAACGAATCCTTCGAATGATAGTCAGCCTTGCGGTTCGGCACAGTCCAAGTCGGAGCTGCGATTTTCGTGCCGTTCACCTGAAAGACTGGGCGCGAGAAATGCCATTCACCGGGCTGGTTCATGCCGACCTGGAAATTCGATAACTCCCACCACTGCGCGCTGATCCAGAATGGCACGGTCTGCTCACGGTCGGAATGAATGTAGGTGCGAGCGAAGTAGGTGGAGTTGGCGACAATCTGCTTACCCCACGTTGGATTGGCAAAGGTCGGCTGATCGGTGTAATGACGGAACACCATGGTCGCGCCGGTGCGAATCTCGTCGCTCCACGCATAGGACTTGCCCTCGATCTCGATACTCGTCCGCTTGTCGCCCGCACAAACACCAAAGTCCGATTCGGGTTTTCCTCCATGCGGAATCGGTCCGAGAGTCTGCCATACGATGTCGCTTTGTTTTACATAGGGAAACTCCTTGCCTTGGAAATAAAGATCACGGTGTGCGAGAAAACGGCTCTCGAATTCACGGAACACGGCCAACTGCGCGTGCCCCTGCGGCGGCAGATTGGAGTAAAACTCGGTCCAATCTTTCTCGCGAGCATGAGTCCACAATGCCTCTGAATAGGCCACCAAGCCAGCGAAATGCGGCGTTTGTGAGAGATGCTGTCGAGGATCTTTCATCGGCATGTCGGGCCAGGAACAAAGAATTCCGCCCAGCCCCTTGCTGCGAGTGTGCGGACAGTTTTTGCGAAAGAACAAAGTGCTCACCATTTCAAAAGGATCGAAATGATTGAGGTAGTTTTCCTGTGAATCAATGTATTCCCCACCACTCACTGGCGGCCGTGTGCGGTTGGTCCATGTTTGCTGGATCGCGGTGGGATCACCATTCATGCCCGGACTCCAGCGGATCGCCCGGCGCTGGCAGTCACGTATGGTGTTGAAGTATTGCGCCAATGTCGCAGCCGAGACTTTTTCATGGGCACGCGCTTCATCGGTACCGATGTGAATGTAGGGCATCAACTCGGGAGGTGCGAGCGATGCCAATTCGCGAATCAAGTCGCAAAGAATCGTAGTGACTTTCGGGTCATCCATCTTCTCCACCTTGAGAGCGCGGCGGAAACTTGCCGTGTGACCGGGCATGTCGAGCTCGGGGATGACCGTGATATGGCGCACTCGGCAGTATTCGACAAATTCCTTGAACTCGGCCTGGGTGTAATACTTGCCTGGCATGCGGTCGAACGAAGCCGGATCGTTGACTTGTGGATGCATCTTGCTCTCCAGTCGCCAACCATGATTGTCCGTCAAATGCCAGTGATAGACATTCATTTTGTATCGTGCTAGGACGTCAGACAGTTCCTTGAGCATGGCCAGCGGCATGTAATTGCGCCCGGTATCATTCATCGTGCCGCGAATCGGAAAGGCCGGCCAATCCTTGATCTCCGCGTGGGCGAGAAACGATCCATCCGCCGCTCTCGTGGTGAGCTGAAGCAGGGTTTGCAGCCCATAAAACCAACCCCGTGCCGTGGATGCTTCAACCGTGGCACCATTCGCACTTGTGGCCAGTCGATAACCCTCGGGCTTTTCTGCGCACCAGGCATCCTTTGCGATCACAAAACGCAAACGATAGGCCGACTCGCCGGGATGCACGACCTTCACCCCACACGCGGCAAAACGCTCGGTGGCCTCCGCCAAAACATGAGCCATGCGTGCCTCATCCATGCCATTTCTCGGCAAATCCAACGACACAGCTTGCAACCGAGTCTTTCCCTGCCGCCACGTGCACTCACGCGGAAGCGGGATCAACGGTGGATTTTCCGGTGCAACCGAAACGACAGTGGTGTCTGGCATGCTTGGAGACTTCGCCTGCGCCAGTGCGACGAAAACCACAGAGCAACAAACGATCAACCACAGATGCAAAATCTTTAACATATCTTTCCTACGTGGGACAGCGATCACATTTCACACATCTCCACTGGTTGGCACTCCCTACCATCCGACAGATGTTACTTCCTCGCCTACCCCAGCACCCAGCGGATTCCGAAAGCAATCACAGCGGGCAAGGTCAACAAACTGATGGCAGTGGTCACGACGATAATCTGCGCTGCAATCCCAGGTCTGCCCCCATAGAGTTTCGCAATCAACAAGGGCGACATCGCAGCAGGCATCGCGGCCTGCACGATCAGCACCTGCTTCAGTTCCAGGGCCAAGGGCAAAAATTTCGCGGCCGAGAGAATGATCATCGGGATCACACCGAGGCGCAACACCGTTCCCATCAGCGCAATGCGCAATGAAGGACGCTCGACCCGCACCATGTCGATCATGATCGCTCCGGTCACCAGCAGAGCCATCGGAAAAGCGCCACTACCCAACCACTTCATCATCTCGCGCACAGGACCGGTGAAATATACATCCAGCCCACAGGCCACCAATACCAATCCCAGAACCACCGATACCGCTGGGCCATTGATAAGTTTTTTCCAGGGGATCTCCTTGTCGTTCGACATCACCATCACGCCGAAGGTCCAGATCGAAAGCTCCACACCGAGGTTGTGCACCATCAATACCGACACTGCCGCCGCGCCGTACAAGGCCTGCACGATGGGAATCGCGGTGAACCCGAAATTTTGAATCCCCACCGAAAAACCAAAGGTCCGCAAGCCCGAGCCCTTGTGAAGTTGAATCCATCGTCCCACGACCACTCCCACCGCCATGCCCACGAGCAATTCACTGAACCCAATGCCCAGGCTCCATCCCACCACCGATCCCTGCTTGAGCGCTTGGCTGCCGAGGATCTTGTCGAGAATGAAACAGGGATACATGATCTGATAGACCGAATGCATCAGCGGTTCATCATGCTCCGGCCGCAGAATACGAGCCTTGCGCATCAAGGCCCCCAGCACAATGAGAAGATACGCCGGCAACACAGCCGTAATGATGGCCCCCGCGGACAAACCGGTCGCCACATCTACATTCAGAACGAACACAGCCCCAGCATTCACATTTGATCAGAACGTGCAAGTGTGATTGATCGAACTGTGATTGATCGAACTCACCTCTAGCAAAGGCCTATGATGCAACCAAACTCATTGATTTTCCTAAAAAATTCGCTAATCTCCGCGCATGGAATTGACTGGCATCGATCGTGATGACTTCCGCCGTTTGTTGGCGGACATCGGAGCCATGCGCATGCCTTACGGCAAATTCGGCCCCAAGGAATGCCCACCCAAGGGCGTGTGGATCTGCGACCTGCCCGTGGAATACCTGGCCTGGTTCAAGGATCGTGGGTTTCCCAAAGACCGGCTCGGAGAACTGCTCTCCGCCGTGTATGACATCAAATCGCATGGCATGGACGCGCTGTTCGACCCTATACGTCAGGCTCACGGCGGACGATCACCCTTGCGCCCGAAACGTCCAACTTCTTTTGACTTCGAATAATTTCTGCTTTTGTTTTATGAAACCATTCTTCCTGTTCTTATTCTCCGCTCTCACCCTTGTTGCATCAGCAGCACCCACGCATCTTGTGACACAGGAACCCGTGTCGGTGAAAAAACTCGCCGACGGTACGATCCTCGTCGATTTCGGCAAGGTCGCGTTTGGCAACATCGATCTACTGCAACTCAGCGAAACACAAACGATCACCGTGCATTTCGGCGAGGCCGCAAAGGACGGACGCATCAACCGCCAACCTGGCGGCACCATCCGCTACGCGCAGTCCGCCGTCACCACTCAAGGCACAACGACCCGCGTGGCACCGGCAGCGGACAAACGCAACACCACCTTGCCCGCGGCGATTCTCACACCGAAGGAATGGGGTGTCGTATTGCCTTTCCGCTGGGTGGAAATCGAAGGATGGAAAGGAAACTTCACCGCCGCACACATCCGTCGCAATGCCGCCTTTGCCACCACCTGGCAGGACGATGCCGCTGCTTTCTCATCATCAGATGCCACTCTCGACCAAATCTGGGAGCTCTGCCGCTACTCGATCAAAGCCACCACCTTTGCCGGCGTTTACGTCGATGGCGACCGCGAGCGCATCCCCTACGAGGCCGATGCCTATCTGAACCAACTCAGCCACTATGCTTGTGATCCGGATCCACAAATGACGCGCGATACCTTTGACCACTTGATGAAACAGCCGACCTGGCCGACCGAGTGGGCGCCACATTTGATCTTTATGGTTCATGCCGACTGGATGCAAACCGGAGACACCGCATGGATGAGCCAACGCTTTGATTCACTCAAACCCAAAACTCTCGGCAATCGCGCGCGGGAGGACGGACTCTTGGTCAGCAATGACAAACAAATCAAACGCGATGACATCGTCGACTGGCCAGTGGGAGAGCGCGATGGCTACGTCTTCACGCCGGTGAACACTGTCGTCAATGCCTTTCACTTGCGAGCGTTACATTTGATGCAGGACATGGCTGTGGCAGCGGGTAAATCCGATGACGCCAAGGCCTATGCCGCGCAATACAAAAAGGCCAACGCCGCGTTCCAAGCAAAGTTGTTCGATCCCGCCACAGGTCTTTACACCGACGGCGAAAGCACCAAGCACAGCTCCCTCCATGCCAACCTCTTTCCCCTCGCCTTCGGACTGGTGCCCGAGGAACACAAGGGCAAGGTCATCGAGTTCATCAAAAAGCGCGGCATGAAGTGCTCGGTCTATGCGGCTCAATATTTGTTAGAAGCGCTTTTCGAAAGTGGCGAAGGATCCGCCGCTCTGGAGTTGATCTTGGCCGATGGCGACCGCAGTTGGAAACACATGCTCAAGAGCGGCACCACCATCACATGGGAAGCATGGGACAACAAATACAAACCGAACCAGGACTGGAACCATGCCTGGGGTGCGGCCCCGGCAAACATCCTGCCACGTTACATCGCAGGCGTCCGCCCCACCGAGGCCGGATGGTCGAAAATCCAGATCCAACCACAACCCGCATCACTGACAAAACTTTCCGCCAAAATCCCCTCGCGCCGCGGCCCGGTGCTGCTGAAATGGCAACAGTCGGACAAAACCTGGCACGTCTCCCTGCCCTCGGGCGTCAGTGCCCGACTCGACCTGCCCGCCGCCTCGGGACAAAAAGCCTACGTCGCCGGCAAGGCGGTTGCCGCGGAAGCGAAAAAAGGACGTCTTGTACTCAAGGAAGAAGTTTCAGGGCAAGTGTCTGTCACCGTGAAGTGATCGCGCGCGCGGAAAAGAATAAAATCCGTTTTTTGTCATGTAGGTGACGGCGATCATTCGTCGTCATCGAATTTCTCTCGATCCGGATGCAACTCCTCTTCTTTGCGGGCCTTTTGTAAGGCGGATGCGACCATGCCGGTGGGGACGGCGATGATACCGAGGCCGAGAATAAGAATGAATCCTGAGGAGTCTCGTTTCATCCTTTTATGGTATCAACACTCTTCAAACCTTAAAGAGCCCCCCTCGTTTGCCACCGATCACAGTGGCACCGATGATGGCAACGGAGAGAAAGACCATGGCCCACACGCCCAGTGCGGCGGCGAGTTGCACACCATTGCCCAGAGTGCTGAGCAACGTGTAAATGGCCTTGGTGATGGGATAGTGCTCGGTTTGCTGGGCCAAAATGAGACTGTCACTCACTTCGAGCATCGCAAAGGCGAATGCGAGGATCGCACCGGCAGCGAGATTTGCCGCAATCAAAGGCAAGGCGATCTTGCGTAGAGTGCGTAGCGGCGTGGCACCCATCGACTTCGCCGCTTCCTCCAGCACCGGATTGCTTTGTTGCAGACCGGCGACCGCCGAACGCACGACGTAGGGCAGTCGACGGAAGGCGTAGGCCACGATCAATAACAGCGCGGGATTGCCGTCGGCGCCGATCAAAAACGCAAAGGGTTTTCCGGGTTGCGAGAGCGCGAGATAACCGAATGCCATTACCAGACCCGGCACCGCCAAGGGCAACATCACCAGCGAGTCGAGCAAGGCCCGACCGCGAATGCTACTGCGCACCACCACCCAGGCAATCGCCACCCCTAACAACAAATCGATGAGAGTAGCCATCGATGCATAAAACAGGCTGTTCTGGATCGACGGAACGACCAGCGAATTGCCCAACGCTTCATCATAATGTCGCATCGTCAACGCACCCGGAAGAAGAGTTTGGTACCAATCATTCGACACCGACAGAAAGATCACTCCCAGATGCGGCAGCGAGGCGAAGAGGAATACCACCAAAAACACGCCACAGACCAACAAAGATTTGGCATGACTCAAGCGCACATCATTGCTGCGACCTTTCGGTCGCGGAGCCGTGCCCAAGGGCGAGCGACCGAGCACCAACTTCGAAGCCGCGAACACCACCGCCGAGATCACCAACATGATGGCGACGATAGCATACGGCAGAGGATTGCCGCCGAGGTCCTTGATGCCATCGTAGACCTGCACCGGCGCCACCCGGGCGAAGTCGAACACCAGCGGAACTCCCAACTCCGTGAAGGCCCAGATGAAAACGATCGAAGATCCGGCAAACACACCCGGCAGCGTCAGCGGAAAGGTGATTTTCCAAAACCGACGCCACGGCGGACAGCCGAGATTCTGCGCGGCCTGTTCCATTGCCGGATCGAGATTTGATAGCGCCGCCGCGATGTTCATGTATAAAATCGGATAGAGATGCAGCGCGTTCATCAGCACGATCCCCGTGAACCTGCCATTCGCCAGCCAGTCGTAGGGCCTTGCCGCCTCCATCCAGCCCAGGTCGATCAACAACGCGTTCAACGCACCATCCACACCAAGCATTTCCTTCACGCCCACCGCACCCACGAAGGGCGGCAAAATCAACGGCACCAGCACCAGCACACTGAGCCATTTTTTACCAATGAAATCATAGCGATGAGAGAGCAAGGATAACGGAAATGCGATCATCAAAGTCGCCGCCGTGCTGACGATGCCTAATGCAAACGCATTCCACAGTCCCTCAAGATAGACGGGATCGCGAAACACCGCGATGATATAGGAAAAGGTAAATCCCCCACTCTTTTTCCAAAATGCTTCGCCCACAATCGTACAGGCTGGATAGACAAAAAAGGCTGCGAACAAGATGCCCACTGTCACCATGATGGTCCATGCGTAGCCTTTTCTCATGGTGCTCCTCCTTTCTCCATCGCCTCACGGGCCATCGCCTCAGCCTTTTGGTATTGCGCGCGGAAACAAATCCCCAGTTCTGAGGCACGCTTCGCGGCTTCTAGGGCATCCGTAGAACCCAGTCCTACGTCGCCTGCTTTCATTTTATCGTAATCGAGAACGGAGACATCAAAAAACACCTTCATCGCCTCATCAGGGAAACCCGCCTCTTGCAAAGCTTTCCAAGCGCTCTTCATTTCCTCATGCGAGTCGATGCCCACAATGCGCACCAGCGAACGGATCGTGCCGAAAGCCTTGCCGGTGAGCTCGGGTCGATAGACGAAATTTCCGGTCGACTCATAGGGATTCATCTCGCCATCGGTGAATTGCGCGCGGTTTTCCGATGTATAGATATCACGGCGTACCGGCATGCGACGCAGAGCCTTGGCCAAGGGGCCTGATCTTGTTCCTGGCTTGGCATTCCAAAGAATCTGACCAGCATCGCTCAGCACGAATTCCACAAACGCCTGCGCCACTTCCGGATGCGGCGCGCCGCGCATCACCGCGATCGGATCACCGCTCAGCGAGGATCCTCCCGCCGGAGCAACCCAACGCAGACGCGAAGAACCATCGGAACGCTTCAGTTCATCACTGAAGGATCGTCCGTAAAAATCGACGCACATACCCGCGACCGCATCCCCCTGCCCAACGTCTTGCGGGATCTTCGACGCACTGTCGGTGAAATATCGCGCGTTCGCACAGAGCCGCATGATGAGCTGCCAACCCTTGGCCCAACCTTCCTGCATCGCTTTTTCCGAGTCATCCGCAGAAGCCATCGCAGCCTGCATTTGCTGCTGGATCAACAGTTCGAAAGCCCGCGCGACCGAGCCACTTTTGCTCGGATCCGCAAGAGCCAGATATCCCGCATAGCGAGGATCACCGAGATCGTTCCAGGAACGCGGAGCATCCAACCCCAAACGTTGCAAGGCATCCTCGTTGTAACAAATCCCGAACTGCGAGAGGCACGCCGTGACCCAGGTGCGCTCATCGTTGTAATACTGCTCGCCGGAAAAGTACTGGCTCATGGCCCGTTCGCCGAACCACTCGGGGTGCTTGTCGAACACTTCCAAACGCACCAATCGGCCCTCGCCTTTTTTGGGTTTATGCTGGGTCTTAAATTCATAATCGCCACCGCCAAAAAACAAGTCGATTCCCATCCCTTTCGCACCGCGTGCATCGGCTGCGGCATATCCAGAGTCAAGCACCTTGCGAATCTCTGCCGTGCCTCCGGGTGTGCGCCAATCGACATAGACACTGCGACCACTGCGCTCCTTCCACCAACGCGCGAAGGCTTCGCCGTATTCATTGCGGATCGACTCATTGTGCGGCGTGATGATCACCAAGCGGTCATCCGCAGCATCCGGTGCCGCCGTGGCGGACTCACGACGGAGCAGAACGGGCAGGGCGACAATCGCTACTAGCAAGCTCACGATGATGGATATCCGTTTGATCATGCGTCGATTATCGTTCTAACAAAATCACGTCTGCGTCATCGATGTTCAACGCCACCTGATCACCCGGTCCATAGAGATGATGCGGATTTTGTTCCACCACTTGCAACCGCCCGAAGGCGGTCTCCATCCAGTATTGGATACTCTGGCCGAGGTAAACTTTTTCCGCCACCGTGGCGGAAAGGATGCCTCCCACCTCGATGCGCAGCGCCTCGGGACGCATGGAGACTTTCACCTTGTCACCGTGACGGGGTTGCCAAGCGGGATTCGTGATGCGTGCCGCCATGCGTTGGTCGCCCAGACGAACAAATACACCGCTATCTCCAGCTTCCAGAATGCCATCCATCAAATTCGTCTCGCCGATGAAACCCGCGACATAACTGGTGCGCGGATCGCGATAGACCTCCTCGGGTGTGCCGAGTTGCTCGATCACCCCGCGCGAAAGAATCGCCATACGATCGGCCATGGCCAGCGCCTCCTCCTGATCATGCGTGACATAGATCGCCGTCAATCCGAATTCTTTGACGATTCTTCGAATTTCACGACGCATTTCAATGCGGAGCTGGGCATCAAGATTCGAGAGCGGTTCATCGAGCAAAAGGCACTTCGGCCGCACCACCAGCGCGCGCGCCAGGGCCACACGCTGTTGCTGTCCGCCGGACATCGCATCAATGGAACGATCGCCGAACCCCTCCAGCTTCACCATGGCCAGCGCCTCATCGACCCGGCGTTTGATCTCGTCCTTGGGCACCTTGCGCTCCTCCAAGCCGAAGGAAATGTTTTTCGCCACCGTTAGGTGCGGCCACAACGCGTAGCTTTGAAACACCATCGCCGCCTCGCGCTTGTGCGGGGCCAGATCCGTCACATCGCGATCACCGAAGTGAATTTTCCCGCTGGTAGGGTTCTCGAGACCTGCGATGCAGCGCAGCAAGGTCGATTTCCCACAGCCCGAGGCACCTAACAGAAAAAACAGCTCCCCGGGTCGGATTTCCACCGTCACGCCATTCAGCGCCCGCGTTTCTCCAAAAGCCTTAACCAGATCTGTTGCGCGAATGGATTCCATGATGGTTAGGTCAATCCTCTACAGAACGCCCCGGTTGGCAAGAAAACACGCGGGGAAAATGGAGCGCGGAATTCATTCCGCAAGAATCGCCCGCCCTACTTCGACTCAATCACCGCATAGGCGTTGTGATTGTGGATGGACTCGTAGTTCTCGGCCTCGACGCGATACCAGGTGATTTGTTCGTGGGCGTTGCTGCGCGAGGCGATGTTGCGCACAAGGTCCTCGACAAACACGGGATTGTCGTAGGCTTTTTCCGTGACGTATTTTTCGTCGGGACGTTTGAGCAAACTGTAGAGCTCGCAACTCGCCGAGCGCTCAACGAGGGCGATGAGGTCCTCGATCCAGATCGGTTTTTTCGAGCGGATCGAGTAGGTCACGAGACCGCGCTGATTGTGTGCACCGCGATCGCTGATGGCCTTGGAACAAGGGCAAAGTGTGGCCACGGGCACGAAGGTGGTGAGGATGAAATCGGTGGCTCCATCGCGTTCGTGATCGATCTCAAAGCGCACCTCGTAATCGACGAGGCCCTCGCCGCCGCTGATGGGTGCGGCTTTTTTGAGGAAAAAGGGAAACTGGAAGGTCACATGAGCACGCCGGGCATCGAGCCGGTTCAACAACTCCTTGGGAATGGCGTTGATCGTGTGCACGTCGAGGCAGTTGCCGTGCGAATTGAGCACTTCCACAAAGCGGCTCATGTGGGTGCCTTTGTAGTGCTGGGGCAAATCAACGGCCAAAGAAACCGTGGCCACTGTTTTCTGAGTGCCTCCGCATTTCTCCCGCACTTCCACGGGGAAACGCAGGCTTTTCACGCCGACGCGGTCAATCGACAAATTGCGGTCGTCCTTTTCGTTCTGGGTATCGGTGAGCTCTTGCATGGAGGAAGGCAGCGAAGGGGAGAGTATGGATGAAAGGAAAAGGGCTTGCCCGATCGAAAACGGACAAGCCCTGAAAAAACGGCAATCCCGCCGATTACGGAGCGAGATTCAGAGCGCGTGCGCGCTTGATCTCACGGGTGATCTGGCGATGCACCTTAGCCGGCACTCCCGTGACGCGACGTGGGAGAATTTTTCCGGTGGTCGAGGTGAATTTCGACAACAGATCGGGATTGGTGTGATCGATTTTGTCAACAGGGATATCCTGGCGACGACGGGTCATACGACGATTCGCCTTACGGAAAGCAATGCGGCGCTCGACGGTTTTTGGTTCGGTTTCTTGCATGATACGTAGGGATTAGCGGAGTTCGCGGTGAAGAGTACGGCGCTTGAGGAAAGGATTGAATTTCACCTTTTCGAGACGACCCGGAGTGCGGAGACTCTTTTTGTTACGGGTGGACACGTAGCGGGAGGTAGGTTTCCCTTCCGCTTTGGCTTCGGTGCATTCCAGAATAATGATGTCGCGTGGCATGGCTTGGAGTTGTGGGAGGGCGAAACTAGATCAATCTTCGTCTTCGTCAAGCGAAATCGTGTCAGAATCTTCATCTTCTTCAAAAATTCCTCCGCCGCTGAAGCCGACGCTACCGCTGGGGCGGAATTTTTTCGTGCCATATTCCTTTTCCCACTGCGATTGGCACTCGACGGTGAGGCGGGCGAAGGGAATGGCTTCAAGGCGTGGGATGGGAATGCGTTTGCCGGACATTTCGCAGAGGCCATAGGTGCCTTTTTTGATGCGCAGCAAGGCTTCCTCGATTTCGTAAAGGGCATCCTGGTCCTTGGCGAGAACGCTGAGGGCGAAGTCGCGATCGTAGGCATCACTGCCGGCGTCACCCTGGTGCATGCCGCTGCCGGAGGCCTCGCTGCCTTCGGGAGAACTGCGGATCGCCTCGCGGGCGGAACCGGTCATGGCATCGACGATTTCATCGCGCAGGTCCAGCAAACGCTGCTTCTGCTTTTGCGTGAATGCGAGGAACTTGGGATCGGTAATAGGCTCAACGATGATGGTGATGTCGGCGACAGGAGGCGTCGTCGTTTTCTTCGGCGTGAATTTCTTGGCAGGAGGCGTCGTCGTTTTCGGTGCTACCACCGCTGCAACCTTGGCTGGAGCAGCCACCTGCTTGGATGTCGCAACTTTAGCAACCGGCTTCGCAGAAGGCGAGGGCTTAGCCACGGTTTTCGCGACAGGTTTCGATAGTGCTTTGGCGGCTACCTTTTTCGTTGGGGTCTTGGCAACGGGCTTGGCGGAAGAAGGCTTTTTGACTGGAGCCTTCGCTATCGGTTTTGCGGGCACGGCTTTTTTCGCGGACGTTTTAGGCAAAGGTTTTGCGGGAGACTTCTTCACCACAGCTTTGGCAATAGGCTTAGCTGCGGCTTTTTTCGGCGTAGGTTTCGCTACCGTTTTTTTCACCACAGGTT
>JBJOMZ010000041.1:0-21643 GCA_046052105.1 Verrucomicrobiota bacterium
TTGGTGGTCATGGGAATTGTCAAACGATCGCGCTTATGGATGGTCTGTGCCTTGTGCTGGGGCGCTTTCTATTTGAGCATCTGTTCATGGCAAAATCATCAGGTCATGCTGGCGGCGCGCGGCTTGGCGGAATCACGCGGCCATGACATCCAACGCATCACGGTGAAGCCATCGTTTGCGAATATCGTCGTCTGGCGCGCGCTGTATGAGGCAAACGGCAATGCGTATGTCTTGTGTTATCGTGCGGTTGGAAAACCAGAGTTGTTAGGCGAAACGCAGGTCGCATTGGTACGACCGGAACAACTCACGCAAGTTGCGAGCGATAGCGTCCTCGCGGAAGATATCCGGCGATTCGCGCATTTTTCCGATGGCTGGCTGGCCTGGCATCCGGAGCGGCCGGATGTGCTCGGTGACCTGCGTTACGCCCAGCGCCCCGATGCCATTTCGCCGCTGTGGGGCATTGTCGTGGATCCCACGCGACCTGATCAACACACTCCGCTTGCTTCATTCCGTCGAACGCGGGATGATTCGTGGAGTCTGCTTTGGCAGATGATTCGCGTGGGAAATTAACAGTCGCGATTTATTTTACGACTGCTTTGTTTTTGTCGATGATTTCCTGCAAGTGCTTGGTGTAAGCCTCCGGGCCGCCTTCGCGGTAGCCGATTTCCTCGCTGATTTTTTTGCCCTCGGCATCGAGCAGATAGACTGTCGGATAACCTTCGATCGCGAATTCCTTGTCCAGCGCCTTGTTCTGTTTTTTCAGTTCGGGCGATTGTTCTTTTTTCTTGGGGAAATCCACTTCCATCAACACGAGATTCTTTTCGGCATAGTCCTTGAATTCTTTTTTCGAGAAGACTTCTTTTTCGATCTTGATGCACCATCCGCACCAGTCGGTGCCGGTGAAGTTGATGAGGATCGGTTTGTTCTCGGCTTTGGCTTTGGCCTTGGCGGCTTCCCAATCGGTCATCCAGCCGTTGGCGAATGTCAGGGTGGTGGTGAGGGCGAGTGCAATGGCGCTGCGTAGTATGGTCTTCATGGTGTTGTTAGGGATTCTGTTGTTTTTGACGGAGTTGTTCGAGACGACTGAGAGGTTTGGCGGTGGGGGGTGTGGGAGCAGGTGCGGCGGCAGGTGTTGCCTTTGCTTCGGGCGCCGCGGGCTTGGGGGCGGCTGCCACCGTGGGGGCATCGATGCGCAGCACACCGCCGTAGGCAACCTGGTGCAGCACGGCCTGTCCATTCTGCGGCACGCTTACTTTGCAGAAGAGATTCTGGTGTTTGCCAATGGTGGCATCGGCCGCTACTTCCACCTGGAACAGTAGTTCCTTGGTATCTTTGTTCAAGGTCATGGGGGCGGCTTTGGTACCATGCGGCAGACCCATCAGCTCAGCGCTGGCCTGACCGTCGAAGGGCGTGGTGACATCGACCTTGCACAACAGCGGCGTGGGCTTGTTTTGCTCCGTAGCGCAGAGTTCGATGTTCATGCTGAGAAATGGCTCAGCGACAGTGAGGGTGGCGAAATTCGATGACACCAGCACTGGACCTTTGGGGGTAGGGACTTCCGCCAGAATGACAATGGGCCACTGACCAGTGGCGGCATCGGCACTGGCATTGATTTCGTAGATCGCCTCGTTGGCTCCTTTCGCCAGATCGATGGTGACGGGAGCGCCGATGCCCGTGGGAATCCACAGGAAACGCAGTTTCACTTCGCTATCGAAGCCTGCCGCGCGCTGCGCTTTGATCTTCAGGGGAAGAATGCCGTTTTTGACGATGGGAATGGCAGGCTGTTCGAGGTCGATACGGATCGGCGCCTCTTCGATCACCGCCATGCTGATGCGGTCGACAGAGGTGCCGTGATAGGAACCTTGGTTGTTGATGTCGACATGTTCGATGCGTTCTTTCAAGGCTCCTTTCAAGTCGGCAGGTGCTCCTTCGCCGGTGGCGTGGAGGGCGATGGGATAAAGGCCGCCGGCGATGGGCGCATCGGCAGCCGCCTCGATGAGGATGGGAAAGGAGGTGGCGTTTTTCGGCACGACAGGGGCGGTGAAAGTCATGCCTGCGGGGAGGGATTCGGCCACAAGTTGTAGAGCGCAGCCTACATTTTCGCGGGTGAAATTTACCACGCTGGCATAGCGGTTGCCCCGCGGGACGGTGAGCATTTTCCACTTCTGGGTTTGCACACGCTCGACCGTGGGTAGGGCGGCACTGATGGCGGCACTGCGCTGCGTGATCTCGATGCGATAAGTGAAATCCGCTTGTCCTTTGCGCAGCTTGTCCTGAACACGCACGAAATACTCACCATCCGCCGGGCAGGTCCAGGTCAGTGAGCTGTCGAGGTTGCCTTGGTCGTCATTGGTGGTGAGGTTTTTGCCGCTGCTGTCGCGCAGGCTCATGACCGAATCGAGAGGGGAACGCAGCCCGAGGGCGCGCGCCTTGATCACGAGGTTCTCATTTTTTTTGGCACTGAAGCGGAACCAATCGACGTCGCCGTTTTCACCAATCACGCCATGAGCGGCGCAGGGCACAGGGGGCAGGGGAGTGGCTTCCTTGCCGCTCGCGTTCGGTTCTACCTCGTGACTGTAGTCCAACGGACTGAGTGCGATCCAGTTCGGCGAGGGCGCGGAGAGGCCATCGGCCTGGGCAAACACGGGAAAAGGATTGGGCCCCGAAGCGGGCAGAGTGATGGTCTGTTTGATGGGCCCCGAGGGATCGCCGATGAAGGTGAATTCCACCGTTTCGCCGGGCTTGGCTCCTGTGGGATAGACGGCAGATGGTCGGGGTGCATGGGAAATGTGCAGACGATAGCGGCAGGAGTCGCTGCCCTCGTAGGCGGCTTCCCGCACCACCACACGATAGTCGCCATCGGCAGGAGCGACGATGGAGGCGTAGCAGTCGGTGCGGAGCAATGGTGTGTCATCGCGCGCGCTAAGCTCGAAGCGTTGCGGATCGAGGATCGCCACGTAGGCATCAAACATCGCATCACCCAAGCGGATGGCCTCCACCTCTGCGCTCAGGCGCTGGCCTTTTTTTAGGTGGCATACGAAATAATCCTCATCCTCCAGCTTGGCGACACCGTGCACCGTGGTGTTTGGTTCTATTTTTTGTGCCTGATCGAATTTGTTGTTTGGTTCTACTTCGTCGATGCAGGGAAACTGGCCGACGAGAAACAAACCCATCTCTGAAATGCCACCCACCGCGCGCAGGCGCAACGGATGTTCGCCCAGCGGTGCGTCTGGGGCGATGGTTGCGAGAGCGGTGATGTGCTTGGGATCCACGACCTTGATGTCGCGAAAGGAAATGCCCGGTTGGTAGCAGAGGATCTCCTGGGTGTCGCTGATCCGTTCGCCGTGGAAGTGCATCAGCACGTCCGTCCCGCGTTGCCAACCGCGCGGCATCACCGAATTGAGTTGCGGCGTGAAACCCCAGGAAGAAAAAATCCCCAGCAGCCAGAAAGCGAAGATGGATAGCCGGCGGTTCACGGATCCGATGTGTTAGGCTTTTTTGGCGAGGATTTCATCAATCACCCGGCCGTTATCGCAGATCTCGATCGGCCGATTGCCCGGTGCCATCAGTTCCTTGTCGGCATTGATCCCGATCTGGTGATAGATGGTGGTGGCGAGATCCGCCACGGTCACGGGATCGTTTTCAGGTTCGCCACCGAGAGCATCGGAACTTCCATACACCATGCCACGTTTCACTCCACCACCGGCCAGCATGGTGGAAAACACGCGCGGCCAGTGGTCGCGACCGCCGGTCGGATTGATCTTGGGCGTGCGACCAAACTCGGAAGTGACCATCACCAAGGTGCTATCTAACAAACCGCGCTCATCGAGATCGGTAAGCAGCGCGGCGATAGCCTGATCAGTGGGCGGCAGATTGCTTTCGATGCCACCCTTGATGTTGTCATGGTGGTCCCAACCACCGGCGGTGAGGGAAACAAAGCGGACACCGGCTTCGACCAATCGGCGTGCCAGAATCATGCGCTGGCCTGCCTGGGTGCGGCCGTAGCGATCGCGCAGGTTGGCCGGTTCTGCTTCGAGATGGAAAGCCTCCCGCGCCTGTTGCGAGGAAATGAGCTTGTAGGCATGCTGGTAAAAAGCATCCATGGAGTCGATTTCGTCGGATTTTTCCAAACTGCGGAAGTGTTGGTCCACGGTGTAAAGAAGTTGTTGGCGGCGGTGGAAGCGCTCGTCGCTGACGCCATCGGGCAGGCTAAGGTCGCGCACCTTGAAGCCTCCTTGAGCCGGATCCGCACCGAGGGCGAAGGGACCGAAGGCCGAGCTGAGGTAGCCGGAGTTGGCGAATTCGTTCGGCACCTGCGGAATGCACACATACGGCGGCAGATTGTTGCGCGTGCCGAGTTCGTGGGAAATCACCGAGCCGATCGAGGGATACTCGACCGCGGGCGAAGGGCGATAGCCCGTGAACATGTTGTGCGTGCCGCGTTCGTGTGCTGCTTCACCGTGCGTCATCGAGCGGATGATGGTCATTTTATCCGCCACCTGCGCCGTGTGTTTCATGAACTGGCCGAACTGGATGCCGGGGATCTTGGTATCGATCGCGCCAAACGGTCCTCGATACTCCGAGGGTGCGAGAGGCTTGGGATCGAAGGACTCCTGATGGGCGAGACCACCGGGAAGGAAAATGTGAATCACGCTCTTGGCGACACCTTCCTTGGTTTCATAAAATTTCTGAGCCCCCATCGCTTGGCGTTGCAGAAAGCCGGGCAAGGTGAGTCCGAGACCACCCAACAGGCCGACGTAGAAAAACTCACGTCGGGATGAGTAGCGTTCCAGAGGATTACCGGGGCATTTGGGTTTCATAAAGGTGAGAATGAAGTTCAACCAACATGCAAAGAATGCAAGGTTGCACTTCAGAAAACGCAAGGTGGGCGCCTGGTATTTCAGGAAAATGACGAAGAACGGAAAAATGTTCCTTCATGCTTTCCTATGCCTCGTTTTGTCCTGCGCCTGAGATTGACATATTTGTTTGTCTGCCACAGGCTGCGGTCGAAATATGAAAGAAAAAACAATCGGTTTTGTGGGGGTGGGGCGCATGGGGGCGAACATGGCACGACGCCTCAAGGATAAAGGGTATGCCGTGACGGTGGTGTATGATCAACACCGTCCTCTGGCGGAATCGTTGGCCACGGAACTCGGTTGTCGTGCGGCCAGTTCCCTGGCCGAGGTCACGGCTGCGGCGGAAGTGGTTCTTAGTGTGGTGACGGACGATGCCGCGATGCGCGAGATATTCTCCGCATCGGGTGACAGCCTGCTCGCCGGAGCGCAGGGTCGTTTGTTCCTCAACTGCGCGACCATCAGCCCGCAGGTGCACCGGGACGTTGCAGCAGCTTGCGAAAAGGTCGGTGCAGCCGCATTGGAAGCTTGCATGGCATCGAGCATCACTCAAGCTCGCGAGGGCACGTTGTATCTGATGATTGGCGGAAACGAGAGCGACTATCTCGCTGCCGAGCCACTTCTTCGCGATCTCTCCACCGCGCTGCGTTACGTTGGCACCACGGGCAAAGCCGCACAAGTGAAAGCGCTGGTCAACATGGTGATGAACATCAACACCGCAGGTCTCGCCGAGGGCCTCGGACTTGCTGCGGCCTTGGGCTTGGATCTCGCGATGCTGAAGGAAATTTTTTCGCAAACCGGTGCGAATTCGCGTGTGCTCGTCACCGATGGGGATGACATGATCGCCCGCGAGCACGATTGTTTCTTCAGTGCCGCTCACGCCGCGAAGGACAGCGGCATCGCCAATGCACTCGCCGCAGAGGCGGGCGTGAAGGTGCCTTTGTCACAAGCGACTCAGGCACAATACGATGCGATGGTCGCCCATGGTTTGGGCGAACTCGACAAGTCGGGCATTGCCGAACTCACCTTTCCTGGCCGCGCGCCGATCTAACATTTTTTATGAAACTTCCCATCATCAATGCCCAGGGCGAGGTGCTCGACGTCGCCTTTCATCCCGCGGAAAAAACCGATCATCTGGTGGTGCTCGGTCATGGCGTCACCGGCAATAAGGACAGGCCCTTGCTCATCGCGCTCGCCGAGGGCTTGGCTGCACGCGGTTGGCCTTGTCTGCGCATTTCCTACAGCGGCAACGGCGCCTCGCAAGGTCGCTTCGAGGAATCCACCATCACCAAGGAAATCGCCGATCTGCAGAGCGTTTTTGATGCCATCCCGGAAACCACGCGCATTGCCTACTGTGGTCACAGCATGGGCGGAGCGGTGGGAGTCCTCACCGCCGTGCGCGATGAAAGGATGCGCGTGCTCATCACCCTTGCCGGCATGGTGTTCACGAAGGATTTCTGCCAGCGCGAATTCGGAGAAGTCACGCCGGGGCAGGGGTGCATGTGGGAGGATGAAGCGTGCCCGCTATCGCAGGCCTACGTCGATGATCTGAACGCTCACGTTTCCACGCTGGATGCCGCCGCTGCCATGGAAGTGCCCTGGTTGCTGGTTCATGGAACCGCGGACGACGTTGTCTTTCCCGCCGATAGCGAAGCGGCCCACGCGGCAGCGCCCGAACCGAAAAAACTGGTGACGATCGAGGGTGCGGGACATTCGTTTGATGAATCGAGTTACCCGCACGTCATCGCGGAAGTCGATGCATGGTTGAGCCGGCATTTCAATCTCTGAGACTCGTTACTCCGACTTCGGCGGCAATAGACCGAACTCCGGATTATCCAGTGAGCCGCTGGGCAGATCGGGCTCCTCGAAGTTGACAGGCGAGCCGAACCAAGGGCTGAAAAAACCTCCTTGTTTTTGGTAAGCCAAGGCACGGTCTTTTCCCAGTTGCATTTCACGTAGATCTTTTTCTCTCACTTGCACGATTGGCACGCGCGAGGGTAATAAATCGCTGAAGGAGAAGCGGGCGATGTCGCCACGTTTGATCTCCGGCATCTTCGGCAAACCGATCTTGGGCAGCGAAGGCATGGCAACTTTAGGCGGTTTCGGCATGTGTCTGCGAATTGTAGCCAAAGACCCGGGGAGCCCACAAGAACTGAGAGCCAGGGCCAGACCTGCAAGGGAGATGGATACAATACGATTCACTTTTTCCTACACTGACGATGGTAACAACGGGTGCTCACCATGCCAAGGTCATTTTTCTGACACACTTGTCACGCGCGCCTGTCTTTCGACCATAGACCCCGCTAAAAAGAGGAGAAGCAAGGAAATAGCACCATCGCATCGCTCGAAGATTTCCTGAGTCGATTCAGCCAGTTCATGATGAACATGCATCCATGGTTCATTCTATGATAGAATCCATCGCAATTCTCCGTCCCTCTGGTGTGAGTATCAGAGAAGGAATTCCGGATGTACGCGGCACTGTTGCGTGAAAAACGGATGGCTCCGGAGATTTTTGCTGCCATGTATTTTTGATAAAAGCTATGATCGTTAGACCTGCATTGATGGCGAGAATCCGGATGATGATCATTTTTTCCGTCGCTCCATGTTCCGCGTCCGCGGAAGCAACGCAAAATCCCGAGGTAAAGATGGGATCACCCACGCTGACTGGTCAGCTTGGCTTTCCCTTCTCCGATCACGCTGTATTGCAGCAGCAAATCCCGCTGCCTGTGTGGGGTGTCGCCTGCCATCCCGAAACCAAGATCACCGTGCAATGCAATGGACAAAGCAAACACACGATGACCGATGCTCAAGGGTCATGGAAGGTGGTCCTCGATCCTATGACTGCCCAGCCGGTGCAATCGCTCGATGAAGCGCCTCCTGCTCACGAGATGACCATTCATTTTGAAAATAACGGGGAAAAAGCTGTTACCACACTCAAGAATTTGCTCGTCGGCGAGGTCTGGCTCTGCGCCGGTCAGTCGAACATGGCAGGCGTCATGAAGAAAAACACCAGCGTGCATTTTCCGGAAAACTCCATCGCCGAGGCCCGCTATCCCGCTTTCCGTCAGATCGTATCGGGACATGACGGCAAGTGGGTCGTATGCAGCCCGGAAACCGCCGTCGATTTCAAAAAAGTCTGTTTCTTTTTTGGTCGCCGCATTCATCAGGAAACGCGGTTTCCTGTGGGGGTTATCAATGCTGCGGTCGGCGGCTCGAACATCGAATCATGGCTGAACCAGCAACCCTACCCGACTGGTGCGCATTTTACCCAGTTAATCCAGCCCTTGATCCCCTATGGCATGCGCGGCGTGGTCTGGTATCAGGGGGAATCGAATGCCAAGGATGGCTACGATTATCTCCCGAAACTCAGCGCGCTCATCCAGGGTTGGCGCAAGGCATGGCAGCAATCGGACTCAACGGTGGCCGACGGTCCGCGCGGCTTGTTTCCCGTCTATTATGTGCAGCTTCCCGGCATCGGGGAATCGGATCCCACCCTACCCGCCATGGGTGACGGCCGTGCGCAGATTCGTCGAGCTTACAAGGATGCGTTGAAAATCGAAAACACGGGCATGGCCATCTGCCATGACATCGGCGCAAAAGGCGAACATCCGCCGAACAAATACGACACTGGGATCCGCCTCGCGCAGCTCGCACTGCATCGCGATTACGGCAAAAAAAACCTGATGCCTTCGGGGCCGCTCTATCGATCGCACAGGATCGAAGGCGAATCCGTCCGCGTTCAATTTGATGATGCCGATGGACTGATGATCGCCACCAAGGAAGGCTTGCTACCAGCCAAAGCCACCCCAGAAGCGAACATCCAGTGGCTTTCCCTGCGTGCGGAGGACGGCACTTGGCATTGGGCCACGGCAAAAATCGACGGCAAGGATCTGATCGTTTCCTCACCCGAGGTGCACAAGCCCACCGCCGTCCGCTATGCCCACACCAACCATCCGAACGGTCCGCTGCTCTACAACAAAGAAGCCATTCCCGCCGCACCTTTTGCCACGGATGAACCCTAGGATGTCGCTTGGTGGCGTTTCATGATGGGTTGAGAAAAACGCAACCGTCCTCGCGCCATCACGGCGCTCTTTCGGTCGCCCGGTTTTTTCCAAAACGGAGGGAAAAATTGCCCTCGTGGTAGACGGGCAGGTGATCGGGGACTTTGTGGAAGCGCTGGGTGTAGACGGCAAGTCCCGTGGCATCGTCCACGAGGGATATGACGGGTTCCTTCATGTCGCGAATGACCTGCGGCACGGGGATCTGTCTCACCGGTTTGCGCCCGTCATTGTCCGTCATGGCAATGGTGATGGGCCATCCGGGATAGGGTTTGAGCCCATTGCTGATTCGGCCTTCGTAGGGCCATGCTTCGAACGTGATGGTTGAGGCCTGTTTGTCGAAACGCGCCACGCCGTATCCGTCGCCACGCTGGTTGTCATGATTTTCCGCTCCGCCCATGGTGCCGGGATTGGCGTATGCCAGCATGGTGATGGGATTGCCCAGTCCGTCCTCGTAATCACCAGTCCAGGGCAGTGGGCTTTTCGGCACCGGGTTGGCGCCAGCGCGCTGATTCTCCGGATTCCACCAGCGACCGTAATAGTTGTTGTAAATCGCAGGACTCGTAAAACCATAGGGACCATCGCGATGCGCCTGTATGCCGTGTTGCACGACCACACCAAGGTGCTGGTCGCCGCACAGATGCACCGCGCGGCAGCGCCGCAGTTCTTCCAGCGCCGCGTTGCGTCCGCTCTGTGGCCACGCGTTGCTATCCAGATCCGCCAACAGCCGGTTGTTGATGTTTCCGTGCAGGTGCACCGCTCCGCAAAATGCGGTTTGCGAGAGCACGCATTTCATCTGGGCATCAGCCCAGTCGCCGCTCCACTGGCGCAGGAAGGCGATTTGCCGATCGCCTAACAGTTGGAGACGGGGAAGATCCACCGACCTGCGGTCATACTTCGGGTCGTTGATGTGGTCCGGACGCGGCCCCATTTGCGGAATTTTCCCGGAGGGCCCGCTTTTGAATTTACGGTCCTCGATGATGGCAAAATCCACCCCACCCACACGCAGGTTGGTGAAGTAAACGCCGATCCCTTGCGCGATGGGTGATGGATCGAAGGCATCCGGCAAATGCCATGTCTGGCATCGTTCGACCATTTTCACATACGAGGCGGGAAAAAAATACCCACCATCATGTCCAGCGGCCGTTTTCGCCACAATGCCACCTTCCCCCCAAAAGTTCCCTTGTCCGATATCATGGTCGTCGGGGATGGTGACCGTCGGCCTGTCCTTGGTGATCTCACGGAATTGTTTTCCCCACAACAACCACGCGGCCGTGTGTTGCTCATGGTCATAACTCTGGTCGCCGGCGAAGAACAACAGGTCGGGATCCTGTTGCCGCAGGTTCGCGATCATGTCCGCACGCGGGCTACGGTTGTGATTCGAGTTGCAGGATAACGAGGCCACGACGATGACGGGCTTCTCCCGCGGGTCCTTGCGCACGCTGCCCTCGCACATCGACTGTTCGCCATGACGAACGCGATAGCCCACGTTCTTCGTCCCGTCCCATCCCTCGATGCGGAAATGGGCTGACCAACCCGGTTCTATCACGGGACTTCGGGCAATCTCTTTCCATGAGCCGTCGGACTGTTGGATTTCGAGTCGTGCCTCGCGCGATTCGTGCGGCAGCAAGGGCACCAATTGGGCGGTCATTTTCAGCACGCCGCGATCGCTGGTGTAGAGCGCGAAAGCCACAGTTTGATCACGAGGCACGTTCAGGATCACTTCGTTCCACCATTCGTTTTTGCCTGTCGCCTTGGGGCGTTTCCACCACTCGCCCGTGGCCGGCGCATCGAGCTTCGGAAACCTTTCGCCGAACGGTTGCTCAGGATTTTTTGGGCTCGGCTTACCGATGTTCCATGCGGTTAGCCAACGCTCCTCTCCGCGTTTCCACCCTCGTAAGGCAAGAGTATTTTCCATATCGGGAAAATGTGCTGACCCGTAAAAGATTCCTAGTTTTTTACGACCCTTGGATATTTCCTCTTCCATGACTTGGAGGCATTTGGCATTGCGGTCGGTGATGATGACGGTATCGCCGGTAAACATGGAAACTTGGTCATCGCCTTGTCCGAGGGTGTGAATCAGCTCGAGTTTCAACATGTTGCGATTGCCCGTTAGCATGGCCGCCATCAACCGATTGGCATCGGGTTGGCGGGCAGTGGCAGTCCCGCCCTGCGTGCCGGCCTTCCATGCGAGCCCGAGCAGTGATTCCTTGCGTTGCTTTTGTTTTTCCTCGAATTCCTCCCTGCTCAGATCGGCGTGAACGAAGTTTTTGGCTGAATAATCGATGCATTCCGATTGCCCGCTCAACCCGAGGAAACGGGCGACCGTGGCATAGAGATCGCGCAAGCCCGAAAGTCCGGTTTTTTCCGAACCAGTTGTTGTTTCAGCCGGTTTTGCCTGCGCGCCGAGTTTGTCACCGCCCACCATTTCGAACAATACGCTGTCGTATTGCGGGAACGTCTGATTGAGGATTTCGTAATAATGTTGATCGGCAATATGGATGGCTCCGATCAAATCCACACGCACACCGTCTTTTTCCCATGTGGCGATGGATGTTTGCAAGCGGGCCGAAACATCGTCCTCCACCACGCGGATGGATTCGACGCGAGGAGGCAGCGCTCTTTCAGGGGGGGATTCCGCCATGACCTCGGCGAAGCACAGGGAGAAAATCGTGAGATTGCGCAGCAGCATGATGGACATGCTAGAATCTGCGTTTTTTCCGTAAAGGAGAAAAGGTATCGGCGAGCCCCAGAGCGAAAGGACACTAGGGACTTGCCTAGACGCGTCGATCCGTGCATCGTGCCTTGGTCCATGGCTGTTTCTTCTTTCCAATCCCTTCCCGGCTTTCGCGATTTTTTGCCCCGTGATCACGCGGCGCGTCAATATCTTCACGAAACATGGCGCGCCACGGCCCGCAGGCACGGATTTGTGGAATACGAAACTCCCTTGCTCGAGGATACGGGATTGTATTTGAAAAAATCCGGCGGCGAGCTCTCGACGCAGTTGTTCCGTTTTCAGGATCAGGGGGGGCGGGATGTCACGTTGAGACCGGAAGTCACGGCTTCTCTGGCGCGATTGGCGGCCGATCATCAGCGCGATTTCCCCAAGCCGCTCAAGTGGTTCGAGATCGGACAATGCTTCCGTTACGAAAAACCGCAGAAAGGCCGCGGCCGAGAGTTCTTTCAATTCAATGTCGACATTCTCGGTGAGAGCGCCGCGCAGGCGGATGCCGAATTGCTGGCGGTGGCCATCGATACCATGCGAGCCTTTGGTTTTGAAAAAAACGACTACCAGGTCCGCGTCTCGGATCGCCAGGCCTGGGCGGACTTCGCCACGCAGCGCGGTTGGAATGCCGATCAATTGTCCGCGTTGTTGCAAATTGTCGACAAGCTCGAGCGCGATCGGCCCGAGGCCTTGAACGACAAACTGAGCGCATTGGGAGCATCTCTTGACGAGGTGAAGGAATTCATTGCCAACCCCGATAACGCATCGGAGTCCTATCGGGTTCTGTTGGCGGATCTATCGGCTCGAGGGTTGGGTGATTTCGTCCGTTGGGATCTTTCCATCGTGCGTGGTCTTGCTTATTACACGGGACTGGTATTTGAGATTTTCGACGCCAAGGGTTCGATGCGTGCGGTCGCCGGCGGGGGTAGATACGACAGCCTTGTGTCAACCATTTCCGACGGCAAGGTGGATCTCCCTGCCACAGGGTTCGCAATGGGTGATTACGTCATTCGCAATCTGATCGAGGAAACTCCTCACGCGTTGATGCAGATGGAAGTCTGGTTGCAGCGGCATCAGGCGGGCTGTGATGTGTATGTGGTGATCGATGACGAGAACCGTCGTGATCAAGCGCTGCGGTTGGTGACCGAGCTTCGCACAGCGGGTATTTCCGTGGATTTCCCGATGTTGCCGATGAAGTATCCCAAACAAATGCAGCGTGCCGAGCTTACCGGTGCTCGCTTCGCTCTCGTGGTAGGTAGTGACGTCACCCAATTCAAATGCAAAATCCTGTCGTCGCGCAGTGATGTTATGATTGCGGCCGATGGTATGGTGGAAGCCATCATTCATCGCTTGCAGGAAGCGGATGGTCCTCTGCTTGCCTGATCCTAAGCGTTTTCGTTAAGTCATCAGCATTCGCTGGTTCTCATGGTTTTGCAGGCCGGCAAATCGAAGAGTTTTCCGAAAAAACTCAAATGACCGAGTGGTTGATAGATCTCCCCCCCAGGATACTCTAACTGCTTCCACTCGGCCATTTGAGTCCTCTCCTAAAACACTCATGCAAGAAAATCTCGGATAGAGCAGATGGGCTTATGCCCTGTCGGTGAGAACAATCACATGACTACCATGATATTGCGCAAAAAGCCATAGGGGGCATTACTGAAAATTACTGAGGGGAATCCCCCTAGTTTTGAGCCAGCGGCGGACGGTTGGGCAAGGGGATGCCTTAGGAATCCCATTTTCCCGCCTCCACCCACAATTTTGCCGCTCGCACCAGGGATGCTGCATCAGGAAGATGAAGTTTTTGCTTCAAATTTTCGCGATAGGTTTCAATCGTCTTGTGGCTGAGTTTGAGATGTTGGCCGATTTCTGCGGTGGTCATGCCTGTGCCCAGCAACTGAAAGACTTGCAATTCACGATTGGACAATTTTGCCAAGTTCGGGTCGCGCGAGGCGGGGTCGGGAAAAATATTGCGCAGCAATTTGGCTTCCATGCGGGAACTCAGATGAATGCCGCCTGACATCACCTGATGGATGGCCGTCATCACCGATTCGGTGGCTTCGGACTTCATGAGGTATCCTCGGGCTCCTGCCTGCAGCGCGCGGTGGGCAAAGATGTCTTCATCGAACTGCGACAGGGCGACGATTCGAATGGTAGGATGGTCTTGACTGATTTCGGAGATCAGATCCAGTCCTTCACCATCACCCAGTCGCAAATCCATCAAGATCACATCAGGCAGGAGTTGTTCGACGGCTACTCGTGCCTCCTGCACAGAAGATGCTTCGCCACAACACACGATGTCTTTTTGCTGGTTCAGCCACTGCGACAGGCCGCTGCGGAAAAAATGATGATCTTCTACAATCAATGTGCGGATTTTGTTCATCGGGAAAAGGATGGCCTGTTCGAATGGTTACCGGAAGATCGGAATGCGGCACGAGATGGTGGTTTGCCCCTGTTCCGATCCGTGAATGGTCAGTTGGCCGCCTAGGCTCAGAGCCCGGTGCCGCATGATGCGCAAACCCATGCCTTGGGTTTGCCGGATATCGGGAGTCCACGGCTTGCCATCGTTAGTGATCGAAAGGATCAAACGATCCGTCTCGAGCTGGAGGCGGATTTCCACAGATGTTGATTTGCCGTGATGGATGGCATTTCGCGCGGCCTCTTGAGCGATTCGATAGAGATGCAGGCTTTGGTCGCGACTCAACGGAGGAAGATCATCGGTGACATAGGCTTTGCATTCGATATGGAAAACTGATGTCATCTCCCTGGACAGTTGTGACAATCCAACCGAAAGTCCTCCCGTCTCAAGATCAACCGGCGCCAGCAATCGGGCAAAATCGCGAACCTGGTTGATGGCGTCATTGACCTGACTCACGAGCTCCAGGGCGATTTCCGCTTCGGGAACGGATCGCTGGTCGAGTAGTTGGGATAGTGTCTTGAATCGCAGTGCGATTCCTGCCAGGTAGGCGCCTAAGTGGTCGTGCAGTTCGTGAGCCAGTCGCTCCTGTTCGCGGGAGCTGATTTTCACCAGCTCCTGTTCCAGATGGGTTCTCTCTGAAACATCCCGCATCGCCGTGACAATCCAGCGGATTCCCGACATTTCCACCGGGCTGATGCTGAGTTCGAGGGGGAAGTCCTGAGCGTTTTTTCTCCTGCCTCTGAGGGCCACTTTTTGCCCTGTTTTGATGACCATATTTCTGGCTTGCCAGTATTCTTCCCGCAGTTCGGGACTGATCAGGATCTCGATGGATTGTCCTTTCAGTTCATCGCGACTCCAATCGAAGATCTGTTCGGTAATGCTATTGGAAAGCTGGATGATTCCCTCGTCATCGGTCAGTACGAGAGCGTCCGGTGCGAATTCGAATAGGTCCTGAAACTGTTGCTTGGAATGCTCCAGTTCCGCGGTTCGCTCGGCAACACGTCGCTCTAGGGTTGCCGAGTGTTCCTGCAGTGCTTCGAGTCGTTCGCGTTCAACACGAATGTTGGTCTCCAGCGCCCTGGCTAGTTGATGCGCTCTCTGCTCGAGATCCGCATTCAGGGATTCGATTTTCTCCCGATACGCCTGTTGTTCTTTCTCGACCTGAAAACCGCGGATGATCGTCGCGTATGTGGATAATAGTGGCTCGATTTCCCTAACCAGATCCATGTCGTAGCCACCCAGTCTGTTCGCAATGCCCACCATGGCAATCATTTCATCGGCTTTCCATATGGGCACTCCCAGATAGGCATGCAGCGGAGGATGGCCCGGAGGCAGCCCGCCGCGGCGCGGATCAACAGCGGGCTGGTTCGAAATAACCGGTTCACCGCTGACCAGTGCCTCGCCGAACAGTGTTTTGAGATTGCGAAATTCCAATCCGGCCGCTTTGTGTTTTTCGTAAAACGCCCGCATTTCTTCGTTCCAAGAGATATCGGTGATCGCGTGCGTCTTCATGTAGGGAGCCCCCTGTTCGTCATGCAGAACTTCGGCCACGAAACCGTATTCGCTCTCGGTGAAATCCAACAAAAGTTGCAGCAGGTCTTCAAAAATCTGCGACGTGGTCTCTTTGGCTTTGGTGATGTATTCAGACTGAAGATTTCCCACAGCCGCCAGCATATCACTGGTTCGCTGCAGGGGTTTGTGCGCGTTATCGAATATTCCAGGATCCAGCACGCTTGCCAGCAACTGCGTCTCGTCTCCCAGCGTGATGGTTGCCAATGTCAGCTCGATGGGAAATTCGCCCGCATCCCGACGCAAAGCCATGATCTTCATGCGGCGATTCCACCACGAAAAAGAACGGCCCTGCCGGACGCCGCGGAGAATGAATTGGTAGATCCGTCGATACCGCCGCGGTAGAATCCATTCGTCCATCTTTTGTCCCAGGGCTTCGACAGCGCTCCATCCGAAGATGGTCTGGGCCTCACGGTTCCAGCTCGTCACCCTACCTGACAGGTCGATGGCAACAATGGCATGTGGTGATGCCGAGATGCCATGGCGCTGCAGTGCGGTGGTTCGTGATATTTCGTCCATGAAAAACAGATGGGATGGGGAGGCGATAAATCGTTCTAATGTTTGTGATGCAACCACTACGCGATGAGTGAGCCCTTATCAAGACGAAACATGATCAGCAATCCGGATGCAGCTCGATGTGATCGATCAGACGCACATCGCCAAAAAAACCTGCCAGCGCCAGTAGGGCGGGCCTGCGAATGACGGCCACAGGTTCGAGAGTTTCCGCATCGACAAGCGCCAGGTAGTCGATGCGAAACGTCATCGTCTGCGCCAGGTAGTGCTTGGCTGCATCGAGCACAGGTCCGGCCTGTCGCTCGCCCAATTTGAGCAAACCCGCCGCGGCGCTGAGCGCCCGATAAAGCGATGGCGCTGCTGCGCGCTGCTCAGGAGTAAGTCTGACATTTCGCGATGACATGGCCAGACCATCGCTTTCCCGCACCGTGGCATGTCCGATGATTTCGATGGGCACGTGCAAATCCCGCACCATCCGGCGAATGATCGCGAGCTGCTGAAAATCCTTTTTCCCGAAAATGGCGAACTCCGCACGGAATAGCAGGAACAATTTCATGACCACCGTGCAAACCCCCGTAAAATGACCCGGCCTTGCGGCGCCACAAAGCGTGGTTGATAGCCGGTTTTCCGAAATCGTCACACTATGATCTGCCGCATACATCTGCCCGGGATCGGGAGTGAACACCAGATCCGCTCCCGCCGCCTCACAGGCCGCCAAATCACGATCGAGAGGACGAGGGTATTTATCCAAATCATCCTTGCGATCGAATTGCATCGGATTCACAAAAATGGATACCGCCACCGTCCCGCTCGCTCCGACCTTTTCCCGCGCCGCACGAATCAATGCGAGATGCCCTTCATGCAATGCTCCCATCGTCGGCACGAGGCACAGCGGCCGCGTAGCCGCTTGCACCTTATCCATCAAAACAGCCGTGTTAGTAACAACAATCACAGCATTAAACTACCACAACAGTTTCATCTCGACGAGTGAAAAAGAGCACGATGAAGTTAATAAATCGTTATTCGTAAAGCGACATTCCTTTACCCAAAGGTATGAACGGTATTATTCAGATGTGGAGAGGTCTATTGCAAGAAAGTTCGGCGTCCTTTAGGCTTTCAATGGAGAAAGTGTTTCTTTAATTTACTGAGATTAAAATTGAGATTGAGTCGAAGTTTTTTTCGGTTCACCGATTACGGTTTTATTGCATTTTTCTATATAAATCAAGCCCATCAGAGTAGTTAAGTAGTCGAATTTCACAAGCCGCCGTATTGTATCCTGCTCCCCAATTTGTTCGGGTATCTAAAAAATAGACCGCACCGTTCTCTGCCAGTAGGCTAACGTTTGCTTCATTTGAAGCTGAAGCCCCAATGACTACTTGGCCAGCAGGACGGTCCCAGTTCAAGAAGTTGCCGGGGCCAATCTTTCCTATAAGACTTCCTGAATCAGCGACGCGAATTGAAATGCCGGATCCTAAGAACGCATACTGGCGCAATACTATAATCTTCGCCATTCCAGGTGGAGGAATCAGGTCGACTGGAATATTTATCGCAACGGGCTTGTCAATCCGTGTCTGGTATTGTTCTGTTGTAGCACATCCAAGTGATAGAAGGAGTGAAATCGATGTTAGTATTATATTATATATTCTCATTTGAATCTTTCCTAGGGTAAGAAATGAAATGGCGGCTTTCATACAGTTCGGTTTCACATCGAGAACAATGATATCCAAAATACATCTAGTTACAAAATTTGCAGGGCTTGCGATTGACAGATCCATGCGCCCAGTAGAAGGATGAAAAGATGGATCAATCGATGGGTAGTCATGTGAATCGTGGGAAAAGTCATAAAACGTGGCGTTGCAAACGCGACTTACATTGAAAAAACTCAACTAGTCAAATCAATTCCTTCAACAGGAATACTCGTTATGCATCACCCCAACTGTGTGGCAAGGAATGGCGCGGTGCGTGAGGTTTTGGATTTGGCAACTTGCTCGGGCGTATCTTGCGCTACGATGGAACCACCCGCATCACCGGCTTCGGGGCCGATGTCGATGATCCAATCGGCCTCTGCCGCGATGGCCATGTGGTGCTCGATCACCACCACGGTATGTCCCTCGTTCACCAAGCGATGCAGCACATCAATCAAACGTCGCACGTCTTCGAGATGCAGTCCCACCGTGGGCTCTTCGATCAGATAGAGATTGCCTATGCTGTGTTTGAGCTGAGCCATGCGCTTGCGCAGCGATCGACCTCGGGCGATTTCACTGACCAATTTGATGCGCTGGGCCTCCCCGCCGGAAAGCGTGGGCGATGCTTGACCGAGCGTGAGATATCCCAAGCCTGTTTCGTTCAACAAACGCAGTGGCTCGGCGAGCTTGCTGTGGGTTTCGAAAAAACTCGCGGCCTGTTCGATCGACATCGCCAGCACATCAGCGATCGATTGATCACGGTAAAGAACCTCCCTCGTCGGTGCGTTGTAGCGTTTTCCCTGGCACACATCGCAAGGAACCCATGTCGCGGGGAGAAAATCCATTTCCAGCTTGATGCGGCCATTGCCCTTGCATTCCTCGCAGCGTCCACCATCGGTATTGAACGAAAAACGCGAGGCATCGTAGCCACGCGCGCGCGCTTCGGGAAGTTGCGCAAAGACCTTGCGAATTTCATCAAAAATCCCCACGTAGGTCGCCGGGCACGATCGCGATGTTTTGCCAATTGGTGATTGATCGACTTCGTAAACCGCTTCCACCGCATCGAAGCCCCTCGCCTTGGTGAATGGGCCGCTCTTTTTGCTTTTGCCACCATCCCGCGCCGCAGGTGCGAGGCATCCGTGCATGAAGGATGACTTGCCGGATCCGGAAACACCGGTCAATACCGTGAGACAGCCGAGCGGGATCGCGACGTCGATATTTTTCAGATTGTTCGCATGACAACCACTCAACTCCAGCCACTTTGGTTTACTCGTGAGCGTGCGACGCTGCTCAGGCTTGGGATGTGTGAGCGCCATCGACATCGCGCGCAAAGTCGGTGAGGCCGCGATTTGCTGGGCACTGTGTTTCTTTTTCCCGAGTTGCGGAGGTTTTCCTTGATAGACCACTTGCCCGCCCAAACGACCAGCGCCAGGGCCGAGGTCGATCAAACAATCAGCCGCGGCAATGGTATCCTCATCGTGCTCCACCACCACCAGCGAATTGCCGCGGTCGCGCAATGCAATGAGCGTTTCTAATAAGGCCGCATTGTCGCGCGGGTGCAAGCCGATGGTCGGTTCATCCAGCACGTAAAGCACGCCACGCAGGTTCGATCCCAATTGCGCCGCTAGGCGAATGCGCTGGCTCTCGCCGCCGGAAAGCGTACGCGCCGAGCGATCCAATTGCAGATACCCCAGCCCCACTTTGCCCAGAAACTGCAGTCGTTGATGGATTTCAGGAATGATGTCGCGCGCGATCAATTGCTGGCGATGCTCGGGAAATTTCAGCTGCGAAAAATGTTCTGACGCTTGATGAATCGGCAACCGTGCCAGAGCTCCAATTTCCATCGCTGCCACCTGCACACGGGCGGAATCATCGCGCAGTCGATGCCCCAGACACCGAGGACACAGCACCAAATCCTCGGCGTCCATCCGCTCCATGGAGCGCTCCTCATCCACTTCCGCCGCAAGTAACGAATCGAAGCGTGTTATATCAAGATTGTGACGTTTTTTTGGAATCATTCCGTAACCCCGACATTCGCCACACCAGCCGTGAGGTGAGTTGAAGGAAAAATGGCGAGGATCGAGATCCTCATACGATGTCCCGCAAGTCAGGCACGATTGTGAGGCGGACATGACGTGAAACTGATTCTTCGCCGTCAACACTCGCAAACTTCCTTTGCCCACGCGCAGGGCTTCTTCGAGCTTCTCGCCCAACGATTTTGTCGCTGAGGAAAAGGCAGCGATCATTGCGTCGATGTCGTGCTCCTTGAATCGTTCGAGCGGACGGAACTCATCGGCTGCGATGAGTTGACGATCGACTAGCAAGGTCTCGTAGCCATGTTGAAGAGCCCATGTGGCGACCTCCGTGTGATAGCCCTTGCGACCGCGAATCAAGGGCGCGAACAAACGGATCGGCCCGTCTTTCAGCAATCGGCGCAGGCTTTGTTCCATGGCTGCCAGCGATTGCTTTTGCACCGGCTGACCGCAGCAATGACGTATGCCGAGCTTGGCATACAGCAAGCGGATGAAATTCCATACCTCCGTGATCGTCGCCACTGTGGACTTGCTACCGCCTTGGGAGATTCTCTGTTCAATCGCCACCGTGGGCGGCAATCCGCCGAGATGATCGAGCTCCGGTTTTTCCAATTGATCCGCGAACTGCCGCGCATAGGCGGACATCGAATCAAGGAACCGACGTTGACCTTCCGCAAACAAAATGTCGAAAGCCAAGGTCGATTTCCCCGAACCACTCAACCCAGAAATCACCACAAATTGATCGCGTGGAATGTTGAGCGAAATGTTTTTCAAATTGTGGTGTCGCGCACCGTGCAAGGCGATTTCTTCTGGCGCTTTGACCATCGTGCGACGCGATTCCTTGACCTTGGATTTTTTCTTGCCGTACAATTTTTCGCGCAAAAAACGCGCGGTCTCGCCATCAGTCTTGGCAACATCTTCCGGAGTGCCCGTGGCAACAATTTTTCCGCCATCGTTGCCACCGCTGGGCCCCAGGTCGATGACCCAATCCGCCGCAGCAATCACATCGAGATGATGTTCGATCACCAAGACCGTATTGCCGGCATCGACGAGTTGTTGGAACACCTGCAATAGGGTGGCAACATCTGATACATGCAACCCCGTGGTTGGTTCATCCAGAATCAGCAAACGCCCCCCTTCCGGACTTTCACTGAGAAGGGATGACAATTTTAAACGCTGTGACTCGCCACCACTAAGAGTATTGAGTGGTTGTCCGAGACGCAGATAGCCAAGACCCACACGCTCAAGAGGATGGAGCAGATCGATGGCTTTCTGCGCAATACGAGACGTTTTTTTAGAACCATCGATTGTCAAGCTCTTCAGACTCCTGAGAGCCGTGCTGACCGTGAGATCCAACCAATCGGCGATGCTCAGATCGAGCAAAGTATATTCCAGTGCTGATGGACGATAGCGTCGGCCTGAGCAATCAGGGCAGGTGACTTGGATGTCGCTCAGAAACTGCATTTCCACCTGTTCGTAGCCCGCGCCCGCACAACGATCACAGCGACCTTGTCCCGAGTTGAAAGAGAAAAATCCCGGCTGCAAGCCGGCGGACTTGGCCGACTCCGTCTCGCACAACAATTGACGGATCAAGTCAAACGCACCGCACTGCACCGCCGGTGTGGAACGTGGAGTGCGCGCCAGTGGTGACTGGTCGACCAGCAATGCTTCCTTGAGCCATTGTGAGCCCGATAGACTTTGTAGTGGTGCCGCCTCGCGCTCATCGCCGGGATCCTGTCCCATTTTTTTGGCGAGGTTGGCGAACAAGACATCATGCGCCAGAGTCGATTT
>JBJOMZ010000042.1:0-21508 GCA_046052105.1 Verrucomicrobiota bacterium
GGGCAGGAAAAGGATCAGTGGAAGGTGCCGATTTCCTTGATGCTTCATGGCAAACAGGGGGATCCGATTCCACGGCGAAGCATTGCGATCGATCTGCAGTGGGGTGAGGATGGATTCAAGCTCAACCTGCACGTTCACCTAGCGCAGGGCATCGATCAGGCGAGAATGCGCTCGGCCCTGCTCGCGACTTTGCTCTATGAAAAATCGCTGCGCACGCTCAAACCAGGCCCCCTCGACGAACGTTTGCTGGTGCGCCCGTGGTTGGTGGAGGGTCTGGCGGAAATGATCGAGTGGCGCCGCGGCAATGGCGACCGGAGGCTTTATCAGTCGTTGTTCCAGGCGGCCGGGTTGTTTGAGCTCGAGGAGATGCTCGACATGTCGCAAAAGGAGTTCGATGCATCCGACAGTGCGCTTCGCACGGCATTCCGCGTGTCCGCTTGCGGTTTGCTAATGGCATTGTTCGAACAGCCCTCGGGTGCGGGTGCTTTTCATGGGTTTCTCAACGAGGCAGCGCAATTCGGCGGTGACATGCCGGTCTTGCTGCGCAAGCACTTCCCCGGCTTGAATCTATCGAAAAAGAGTCTGGAAAAATGGTGGACCTTGCAAATGGCCAATCAATCGCGCAACTCGCTCACCGAGGTGATGACGATCCAGGAAACCGACCGCGCACTGAGCGAGGCTTTGAAACTGCGCTTTCGTGATGAGCAGGGCATTCCCCGTGATCGCGATTTGGAGGCATGGCAGGAACTGGCCGCACTGGATGAAGGCGCGAAGGTTCTGGGCATTCGCCATGCCGAAGAATCGTTGGTGCGCCTCAGCTACCGTTGTTTCCCCTCGTATCGCACTTTGCTGTTGGACTACCAGGCCTTATTGCAGGTGATGGTCAAGCCCAAGCCGAAAATCGATATCGCCGTGCGTCTGCGTGAACTCGAAGAAACCCGTCTGCTGATGAGCCAGCGTGGCAAACGGGCGATTGATTATCTTGACTGGTTTGAAATCACCCGCGCGCGAGAGACCAGCGGAGTGTTCGATGATTACATAAAACTGAAACAACGCCTCGATCAAGGATTGCTGCAGCACGAGGATCATCTGTCGCGCTACCTGGACAGAGTGGACAAGCTTTATCAGCGTTGAAGAATGCGTGAACGGATGACCTCCGCCCGGGGTTTTTCTGAATCTCGTTTTGTTGCATGGTATAGTTTGCATTTTGTTTTTCCACATTTGTGGTAACAAATGGAGTGTCTTGTGGAGAAATCATCTGAATGCTCACCACCGAACAACAGGAACAGTTTACTCAACTGTGGACGCAAGCGCAGTCCACCGTGGCGTGCTTTGTGCATGCCAGCATCCGGGACCGCGGTCATGCGGAAGATCTGCTGCAGGAGATCGCGATAGTATTGCTGCGGAAATTTACCACATATGACCGATCCAAGCCGTTTTTACCATGGGCGATGGGAGTGGCAAAATTCGCGATCCTGGGCAGCAGAAGGGACTACGCGAGATCGCGGTTGATTTTTGACGAAACTTTGTTGGAACGAATTTCTCATACGCTGCTCGAGATCGCTCCCACCCTCAGGGAAGAAGAGGCGTATCTCGATACCTGTCTAACGAAACTTTCTCCTAAGGCGCGACGTCTGATTCGGCTGCGCTATTATGATTCACTGAACTCGGAGGAAATTGCCCGTGTGCTGAATACTACGCAAGTCGCGGTGCGCGTCGGATTGCTCCGCATCCGCGAGCAACTGCGCAAGTGCATCGAAAATCAGTTCCAGCGAGAAAGGAGGCACGCATGAACCGTTCGGAAGACTTGATTTCGCGATATTTCGAGAATGATCTCGACGACAGCAAGGCTGGCGAGTTCCGTGCTTTGTTGGAAGAGAATCCAGATTTTTTGAGAGAATTCGTTCTCCAGTCCATGCGCGAAGAACAAATCCGGTCGGCGGTTATGAGCAGGTGTGCACTCGAGGAATCCATACCGTTGTTCGCAGTCCGCAAACGCTGGAGCAATTTCCAGAAGATCGCAATTTCGGCGGTAGCCGTGGTTTCGATTGCGCTGATGACATGGGCTTACGTGGCCCGCGGCGTAGTGGTCGAGGTGATTGCTGCAAAAGATCTTAAGGTTTCTGATGGCAGCCTCGCTGCTGAAATCGGAAGCCGTAGCCGCATCCGCGACCTGTCCATTGATTCAGGCTTACTCCAATTAAAATTGGCCAATGATGTCTCGATCGAACTGCTAGCCCCGGCGCGATTGCGTTTTATCGCCCCGATGCATGTCCGGATCCTTTCGGGAAAAGCGACCGTGGATGCAGGGCCACGCGGGAAGGGATTCATCCTAGACGCGCCCCAGACACGGGTGGTCGATCTGGGAACGAGGTTCGGAGTGGATGCATCCGCCGCGGATTCGACCGGAGTCGTGGTGATCGAAGGCAGCGTCGAGTTGCGCTCCCATCGCGGCGATGTGAACCATCTAGCCGAGGGTGAAGGGGTGGTTGTGAAAACATCTGGCGCAATCGATAAGCTCGACCATGCACGATTCAATCAGCGCACGGGTCAGTGGAGCGCAGGCGCGCTGGATGATGACAGCTCGCTTATCCGCTCGGTGCGCAACAACCAGAAGGATCAATCGGTCTATCACATCGTCGCTGGCGGATTGGTCGAGTCCGTGCCCGCGCATCATGATCGCAATGCCCGATGGGTGAGTTTGCCTGAAACGCGCATACCCGACTGGTTGTTCGGTGCAGACTTGGTGCTGCCAGACCACGCCCACCGCGATCGCAAGGATCTTCGCGTGATGGTGACCGTAGCACCCGCCACCGCGCTATTCGTTTTTCAACGCAGAAATCAGCCACCGCCGCAATGGTTGATCGATGGTTTCATTCGCACGGGTGATATGATTGGCAAGGTCAGCATCGAAAAAGACCGCGAGAACAAGCCAGTTTCGTTTGAGATTTGGCGCAGAGATATGCCGGAAGGAGGTGAGGTGGAAATGGGCCCAGCAGCTCGTATCGACTCCATCAGCACCAGCACGATCCTCTACGGAATCGCCGCCTTGCCGATCAAGATCCCACCGCCGCAGAACCATTGAACCCGCCCATGAGTGCTATGATGGATATTCCCGACCTCGGATGAAAACAAACCCTCGCCATTTTCCTTGCATCCATTTCCTGCTGACGTTTGCACTGTGGGCCAGCACCGTCGCGTCCTTCGCTGCGGATTATTACGTCGATCCTGTTTCCGGAAACAATGCGAACAACGGCATGTCGATTGCCACTGCGTTCAAGACCCTGGAGCGTGCGCGTCAGGCGGTGGACGCGGTTAATGGGAACATGACAGAGGACATTACCGTCCATCTTCGCGGAGGCATTCATCGCCTCTCCACAACGCTGACGCTGGGGCCAGCGGATTCGGGAACGAATGGTTACGATGTGATCTATCGGAATTATGAAAACGAAGTCCCCGTGATCAGCGGCGGCGTCGATTTGTCAGGCGGATGGGTGCTTCATGATGCTGCGAAGAACATCTACAAGAAGACCAACGTCAACTTTCCATTCCGGCAACTCACGGTGAATGCTTCGTCTGCCATCAGGTCGCGAACGCCGAATCAAACCAATGCGGACACGCTCGGTCCGTATTTCAACATGGTCGGAATCAACTCCGCTGCCCAAGAGGCGATTGTTCAACGGGTGGACGTCGAAGGCTGGAGAAGCGTCGCTGGGCTCGCCAACGTTGAAATGATCATGCACCCGCATTGGTATCAATACCGCGGGCGAATCGACCCCGATGCTTCCTACCAAAATGCGACTCAGGTCCGTTTCAAATTCCAAACGCCTGAGACCAATTCGATTTTTGCGAAAGGCGATAGTTTCTGGGATAGCGCCACTTATCCGGTGCCGTATTTTTTCGAGAATTCGATCGATTTTCTCGATGCCGAGGGCGAGTGGTTTCATGATACCGTCACCGCCACGCTCTACTACAAGCCGCGTAGCGGGGAATACATGCCCGCCGCCACCATCGAAGCGCCATTTCTGGAAAGGCTGATTCAGATCTCCGGCACCTCGTCCAGTGGCAGTAACAAGGTGCGCCATGTTCGCTTTGAGGGATTGACTTTCACCCAGACCGGTTGGAATGGTCCCAGCACCAAAGGCTCCGCCATGACCCAAGGTGCTAGGGAACTCATCCAACCTTTTGCGAAGCACGGGGCGATCACCGCACAGTATGCCGAAAATGTGGATTTCGCATTCTGCAAGTTTCGGTTCCTCGGGTTTACCGCCATATCGTATGTGAAAGGTGTCACGGGAGGCTCCATTCGCAACTGCGACTTCCGTTGGCTATCGGGGAATGGCATCGTGGTTCATGACGATGGCAACGCCAATCCCACCGAGGGTGAAGCTTGCCAGAATATCCAGATCATGAACAACGGCATGACACGCATCGGCCAGCAATACAGCAACGGCATCGGCATCGTCAGTTATTTTGCGAAACGCATGCTCATCGCGGACAATGAAATTTCATACGGCCCCTACATGGGAATCCAGACGGGAGGCCAGTCAGGAGGCTTGGTCGATGTCGGGATGAAGGACAACATCCTGAGAAACAACTACGTGCATCACGTGATGCAGTTTCACGATGACGGAGGAGGCTTTTACACACTGGCCCGTCAGCAAGGCACGCATGTCGTCGACAACTGGGCGGACTCGATCCAATGGGCTCAGCTCACAGGTGCTTATCCAGTGGCTGGGATCTATGCCGACAACTATTCGGAATTCATCACATATGAACGCAATGCCAACGTGAATTGCTCCGACGACATCAACCAGAATACAGGCGGCGGCGTGCAGAATATTCGGTTGATTTCTAACGTCACCACGGCGGACCCGGCCATCACGGGGTATGCTGGTCGCAAGGCGAATTACGTGCTGCCAGTTAAGATCGAGGCGGAGAATATGACTGCCACCGGAGGTGCCGACGAGATAGGTTCATCTTACTCGAATGATGCAGGGAGCACTTTCAGTGCGGTTGGCAATCTCAGCACCACTTTTACCGGCGTGGCCGGAACCTATAACATTCATGCGGCCTATGTCACAGGGGACAGCGCCGCGGCGAGTTACGTGCTCCGTGTGAATGGAACGAGTGTTGATGCGTGGACCGCAGAGCTGACCCCAGTTGGCACAGGACTTCAAATCCGCCATCGCATCAAGCGCGCGGTCGCTCTGCCAGCCGGGGCCGTGATCAGGCTCGATGTCACACCCGTTTCCGGGACTCCAGCCAAGGTCGATTACGTGGAGATTTATGGCAGACAACTTTCTACTCCCCTTGCGCCCGAAAGCCTAACGGCGAACGCAGTTTCCGCTTCGAGAATCGCGCTGGATTGGGAAAGTTGGGCGGGGGCGGAAACGTCTGCATCGTATACCGTCTATCGTGCTGTGTCCCAAGCAGGGCCGTTCACTGCCATCGCGACGGGCATTACCGGAACGACTTGGATGGACTCGAAGTTGGTGCAGGGCACGTCCTACTTTTACTACGTCACGATGACCAATTCCTTAGGAACCAGCCCGGCCAGCGTGACCGTCAGCGCCATACCTCAGGCGTTTCCCACCACGGCCACGCTGGAGCCCAGCGCGGATGCCTTTGTGCGAGGAGGTGCGAGCGCATCCACCAACTTCGGCACAGCGACGCAACTCGTCGTGAAAAGCGCCACGACCACCGACAACTATCGCAAGGCATACATTCGATTTGATCTTACCGGCCAAGACCCACAATCCACGCCGAACGCAGCACTCCAGTTTGTCGTCGCGAGTGCTTGGGATGATGCGACACCATGGCAGGTCTATGGATTGAAAAACGCGGATGCTGGCGAATCTTGGGTCGAGAGTTCTATCACTTGGAACAACGCACCGGCGAACACCACCACGACGGGAGATGGACTGGTCAGCAGCCGGGTGACGCTACTTGGCACGCTCGCGGTCACCGGAACTCAGCCCTTGGGACAAGTGCTCGAATTGCGGTCCGCAGCTCTGGATGCCTTCCTGTTGGCGGATACCGACAACAGAGTGACATTCATTGTCACGCGCAACAGCACCTTAGCCAGCAACTCCATCGTGGCATCCCGGGAGAGCGCAACCTTTGCTGCGCCAGCGCTGCAGTTCGATAAGTCCGTATCGGGCTCCGATGGCACTATTGTAGTCAGCGCTAGCACCCAGCGACAGCAGACTACCGATTCGCTCACCAACACCATTTCCAATTTCACCGTGGCCAGTGGCACCAATCGAAAGCTGGTGCTGGCAGCCAGTTGGGAACAAGGGAATCCGGCGAGCATCAGCGCGACGTGGAACGGGAGCCAGAATTTCACGACCGCGGTGAAATCCGCATCCGGTAGAAACGCGACCATCCTTTATCTCGATGACCCGACCCCGGGCACTGGCAACATTGTTGTGACGTTTGCTGCCGCCACCCAGTCACGCGTCGGAGTGATGAGCTTGGTGGGTGCATCGCGTGGCGTGGCGAGAACCTCGAATTCCTCGGGCGTTTCCGGTAGTTTGATCATCCCAGTCAATGGGTGTCTCGTGACAGGCGTTTATACTTCCAACAATGTACCCACGATCACTGGCCCCTTCTCCTCTACTCTTTACAATGGAGATTCGGGTTCGTCTGCGGGTAATGCGGGTTACCAGATTGTGCCAACCGCGGGCTCCGCCACGTATGCTTGGACGGTCAGTGCTCCTGTGGCCGACAACAATGCTCTCGCAGCCTTTGTGCCTGCGTCTGCTGCGCCAGTGATCATCTCCACCAGCCCGACAGACAATGCGGTTGAGGTGCTTGTCGATGCGAACTTCGTTGTCAACTTCAGCGAACCGGTGGCAAAGGGAGCGGGTATGATCACGCTGAAGAGAACTTCCAATAACAGCACGGTCGAGAGCTTCGATGCGGCTTCCTCGCCGAGGCTCGTTTTTAGCGGTCAAACTCTAACCATCGATCCAACCAACGATCTCAGTCCGGGTGTGGCTTACCATCTGCTGATGGACTCAGCGGCCATCATCGATGCCTCCGGTGCAAATGCCTTCGCGGGCATTTCTAGCGCCACCACATGGAACTTCACCACCGCCGTCCCGACTTTTTCGAGTTGGATCTCCAACGCAACCTTCGGGCTTGCTGTTGCTGACCGGGATCTCTCCGACGACCCCGATGGCGACGGCATCGCCAACGGTGTGGAAAACTTTTTTGGCACCCACCCCGGCATGTTCACGCAGGGGCTCGTCACGGGTAGCAAGAATGGCAACACCTTCACCTTTACGCACGCGCAGAACGCCACTCCCGCCACCGACCTGACCGCCACTTACCGTTGGTCGAAAGACATGGTCAGTTTCTTCGCCAATGGTGCCACTGACGGAGCGCTCACGAAGGTCGATTTCACCACGCAATTTGACACACCCTCGCCTGGCATCACCACCGTCACCGCCACGGTAAGCGGAACGGCCACCGACAAACTCTTCATTCGCGTGCATGTGACCCAGCCATGACGATAAACTACTTAGGCATGATACGATTTCAGCGCAGCAAGAAATTTTTGACCGTCATCTTCGGGCTAGTCGCCATGACTGGTCCAGTGTCGGCGCAGATTACTGTGGTCAATTCTGGTTCCCTGGTATCACCCGTGGCTGACGATTCTAAGACCGTTTTGCTTTCGTTTCATGCAGGTGCCGCAAATAAGTTGATTGTCCAGGTAAGTGCGGAGGGGCAGAACGTGGCCTCAATCACTTATCGGGGAGTCGCTCTCACGCCAGTGATCACTGGCACGGGGCGCAATAGGGGCATCTACTATCTGGATAACCCGTTTACCGGAGGCGCTGCCAATCTTTCGGTGATCATGGATGAGGGTATCACCAATGGGATAGCCGTCGGTGTGCTCTCGGTTTCCGGAGCCGCTCCCGGGGACGCGACAGTCGCTATGGCCAATGCCGCCAGCAGCGTGACACTTAGTGTGCCGGTGTCGGGTTGTCTTGTGGTCAGCGGGTATGCCGACAACGGCTCCGGCGCCATCACGCTCCCTGCAGGTCACACGGCGATCTACAACTCCACCAACATCGGCTCTGCGGATGCGGCGGCGGGTTACGCCACTGGTCAAACCGTCGGCTCGCGGACCTATGCCTACAGCGACACCAGTTCCTCAACACCTGCGACCTGCGCCGCGATCTTCGTTCCAGCCTCCGCCGCCCCTGTGATCACTGGCGTCAGCCCTGCGAACGGTGCGATCGCTGTCGCGCCGGACGCCGATCTTGTGGCAACTTTCAGCGAGGCGGTGGTGGCCGGTAGTGGCACCATCGAATTGTGGCAGTCCGGCGTAGGCTCGCCGATCGAAACGTTCCATGCGGCCACTTCCCCGTTACTCTCGTTTGCGGGATCGACCCTCACCATCGATCCATCCGCAAATCTCGCTGCCAACAGCATCTACTACGTCAGGATCACTTCCGGCGCAGTCGTCGATCTCTCCGGTGGTAATGCGTTTACGGGAATCACAAACTCCACTACTTGGTCCTTTTCCACCGGCAGCAACCCGCCGCTGATGCCCACGTTCTCTCCCAAGGACAATGACTATTATGTCGCCGAGAATGCCAATCTCGTGGTAACCTTCAGTGAAACCATCCAGAAGGGAACGGGCAATATCACCATCCACAGGGCTGATGGCACGGTGTTTGAAACCATCAACGTGACCTCTGCCGCGGTCAGCTTGTCTGGCGGGAGGGTGACGATCAATCCCGCCAACAACTTCGTTGCCGGTGCTGGTTACTATGTGAAAATTGACTCCACCGCATTTCGCAACAATGCCAACCAGTTTTATGCGGGCGTTTCGGACTCCACCCAGTGGAACTTCACCGTGCTGCCAGACTTGACCACGGTGGATGGACGACTCACTTGGGCGATGCAGCGGAACCTCACCAACCCTTACCCCAGCACGACGAGCCCAGCGGGGCTAGCCTCTTATGCGCTGGCCGCCTTTCATCTTGGCGCCGATCTGGTAACCGCTAACGATTTTATCAATCAGTTTTCCACCCAGTATCCGGTTCCTGACAGTGACACCATCGGTTTCGACTCCTATTTCTGGCTACACTTGATCTGGCGCATGTATCATGATCCCGTGATGAACGCGCGACTGACTTCGCAGGCTCGCACCAACATACAGGATATGATGTGGAGTTTCATCCGGACCCGCAGTAGGACCAGCGACGCGGTGGGTGATACCTGGGTCTATCACGACAGTGAGAACCACGATGCTATGCAGAAGAGCAGTTTCCTACTCTGCGCGGAGGCGCTCAAGGATGCGCCCGGCTATGGCCAGAGCATGGTCCTTGCGGATGGGCAGACCATCGCTCAGCACGCCACCGCATGGAGTGGCTATTTCCAACGCTACTTCACCGCCCGAGCTGGGGAGGGCATCAATGCCGAGATCGCTAGCCCGATCTACGCCAAATACAGCGTTGGGGTTTATTACAACCTCATGGACTTCGCGGAATCGCCGTTGCTGCGCACACTGGCACAGCGCTTCGTCACTCTGTATTGGGCGGATACCGCGTCAGACTGGACCCTTTCCGGCGTGCGCGGCGGTGGGGAGGCGCGCTGCTATAAAGACAATTACCTCCGTCTCGGCAGCCAGTATTCTTTCTACTCACTTCTTTATAGCTATGGATGGCACGCCACTTCTAGCACGGTCCGTACCTATGGATTGATTCCTGCGACCAGTTCCTATCGCGTGCCCGCAATCATCACCGCCTCAGCGATCGATCCCGCCCGCCCGAATTACCTCTACTCATCCCGCCGCTTCGGCCGCGCCGGTAGCGTCGTCGGGAACGATAACTTCATCACCTTTGACAGCGGCAACTCAAACCTGCGCCGCGACACCTGGGTCACCCCCGATTATACCATGGGCACCCTGACCTTGGACATGAACAGAGCATACACCCAGATCACCGATCAGAACCGCGCGATGGGTGTGATGTTCGCCTCTGGTCCCAACAACCGCGTGTTGGTCTTCGGTGAGGGTTCCTCCATCGATGACAAAAGTTATGCCGACCTCACCGGCGTGACTCGTGCGAACTGCATGGTGGTGCAACGCGATCAGAATGCCAATAACGGCGGTAGCGGCACGCTCATTTTTGTTCCGCAAGCTCTCTGGAATGCGCGCATCGAAACGAGCGGTTGGTTTTTCCTGCAGAGCGGCAATGCATACTGCGCGGTTCGTCCTGCGGGTGGCACATACACTGCCACGACCGCCGCTTACGGTGTCGACATTTCCTTGAGCAATGGCTGGGCACCTGTGATTATTCAGATGGGGCAAGCGTCGAGCTATGCCGATTTCGCCGCGTTCAGGTCATCGGTCATCGCCAATGCACTAAGCTTTTCTAACAACATACTTAACTACACCAGCGAGGCCGGCGATACCTTCACCTTCTACGCCAACAGCAAAACCACCCCGCAGGTGAATGGAAGCACCGTGAATCTCAACCCGGCAAAGACCTACGACAGCCCCTACCTGTCGATGACCCATGGCACGGACCTGGCTACCGTTTCCTACCCCGGCTATGAAAATCTATTGCTGAACTTCGATCCTGCCTCCACCAGCTTCATCGGAGTCAATGCCAGCGCCGGGCGATATCAGAGCACCGCGCAGACCACCAACACCATCAATTTCACTGTGCCCAGTGGCAGCAACCGCAAGCTGGTGCTGATGGCCAGTTGGGAAAATGGAAATCAAGGCATCAGCGCGACGTGGAACGGAACCCAGAATTTCACAGCGGCAGTCAATTCCATTTTCGATAGAAACGCGGCCATCCTCTACCTCGATGCTCCGACAGCGGGCACCGGCAATATTGTGGTCACCTTCCCCTCCTCGACTCGGTCACGAGTCGGAGTGCTGAGCTTGGTGGGCGTAGCACCTGGCGTAGCGAGAACCGGAACCGCCTCGGGTTTTTCCGGTAGCCTAAGCCACCCGGTGGATGGCAGCTTCGTGGCAGGCGTTTACACCTCCAACGGCTTACCCACGATCAGTGGTCCCTTTTCCAGCACTCTTTACAATGGCGATTCGGGTTCATGTGAAGGCAACGCGGGCTACCAAGTAATGCTAGAAGCGGGTACCGTCAATTACGCATGGTCGGTCACCAACCCGGTTGAAGATAGCCACGCGCTTGCCGCCTTCGTGCCAGCAAGCGCCGCACCGGTGATGCTTAGCACCAGTCCATCCGACAATGCCACTGCGGTGCCGATTGCGGCCAATCTCGTCGTGAACTTCAGCGAGCCGGTTTTGAAAGGAACTGGCACGATCACCATCAAGAGAACATCGAACAATAGCACGGTGGAAAGTTTTAACGTGGCCACCTCGACCGCGCTCACTTTTAGTGGCCAAACGCTGACGATCAATCCTACCGTCAACCTCGATTATCAGACAGAGTTTTATGTATCGATCGATGCAACCGCTGTGATTGATAACTCCGGTGGCAACGCCTTCGCAGGCATTTCCAACACCACCGCATGGAGCTTTACCACCGTCGTTAACCCCGCACCTACGATTGTCTCGCTGACACCAAGTGACGAAGCCAACAACGTCACGCAAGAGCAAAATCTGGTGGCGACTTTCTCTGAAAGAGTGGTCGCGGGCACTGGTTCCATCGAGCTCAGGCAGGCCAATGGCGCGCTGGTCGAATCCTATCCTGTGGCCAGTTCCCCACAGCTCACATTTAGTGGTACGACACTTACCATCAATCCCACCAACGAACTCCTGCGCGGCGTCGGGTATTACGTCGTCATTCCCGTTACCGCCATCGTCGACACCACAGGCGGCGATGCCTTCGCGGGTTTCAGCGCTCCGCCGGCTCTCTCAAATTGGAGTTTCACTGTCATTCCTCCCCCTGCTAGCATTACAATACTTAATACATCGAATTTTACGACTCCATCGACTTACACGTCGGAAGCTACTCCCAGGACTTACTCCCTTGCCTTCGATCCGGACGACACCGCCGATGCGCTGGTGGTGATATTCACGACCGAAAGTGGAAGCCTCTCTGCCAGCGTCACATGGAGCGGTGTTCCGATGACCCGCGTGTTTCCTCTCTCAGGAAACAATCCGGTGGGTGTCTATTACCTCAACAATCCCGCCAATCTCGGTCTTGCCAATCTCGATGTGACCATCTCCTCGGGCTCCGGCGCCAACGTTAGCGGTCTTGGTTTCAGCGTCATGGCCCTGAGCAACCCCGGTCATTTACCCATCAGACCCACCGCGTATCGGGTGCAAACTGGAGCGGCGGCTAAAGACAACATTCCGCTCGTCGTCCCCACGGATGCGAGCTTCGTCGTCGCAGGCTTTAGCTCTGGTGATTCCAGCAGCGGTAGCAGCATCACCAGCAGTGCCAATCTCACAACCCTCCTAAGGGGCGACTTCGGCAGCGCGCAAGGATGCTTCGCTTATGATGCGGACGTGGCTGCCGGGACGAACAACTACCAATTCACCTTCTCGGGCACATCCGTCTTGGCGACCGCCGTGGCTTTTGCGGTCGATCTTCCCTTCGCCGACTGGATCTCCAACCCCGCCTTCGGGCTTGTCCTTGCTGACCGGGATCTCGCCGACGACCCTGATGGCGACGGTGTGAAGAACGGTGTGGAAAATTTTTTCGGCACCAACCCCGGCACGTTCACGCGGGGTCTCGTCACGGGTAGCAAGAATGGCAACACCTTTACCTTTACCCACCCGCAGGGCTCGCTTGCCACCGATCTCAGCGTGAGCTACCGTTGGTCGAAAAACCTCGCGACCTTTCACCTCGGAGGCGTCACAAGTGACGGGACTACTGTGAATTTCTCGACGGAGGCAAACACGCCATCACCTGGTTTCACCCGCGTCACGGCTACCGCCACTGGCAATTTACCGAATCGTCTATTTGTCGATGCAGTGGTGACGGCACCGTGATCGTGCATGTCACCCGTAATATCAGACAGTGTTCGTCTTTATCGATGACCTTTGTTCTTAGCTCGATTGTTCGGAAAAATGCTAGGCTAGGAAACGGCTCCCAAGCCCGCGCCAGTCAGTTCTTTCGTGTGCATTTTGCCATCGTGGCTGGCGAAAATCCCCGGGTGCGATTTTTCCCAACCGACGTTCGCCGAGGGCACGTATTGGCGTGAATTCGCCTCGATGGTGGACAAGCCCGGAATGTGCGAGGCGATGCTCGCCGAGTGAACGAGCGAGGCACCGGGGCAGGTGAGATCCTGCACGCAGAGAAACATGCCGTATTTTTTTCCTGCCGCCGCCATCAGCACGGCGTGAGATTGCCCTTTGCAAGCTTTCAAACACGCTCCGGTGTAGCCCATTTCGCGCGCTAGCAGCAGACTTTCCAGATCGGTGAGCGATTCGTCAATGACCACGGGATGATCCTTCGCCGCCGCATGCATGACATTACCGCGATTCCGCTTGAGGTCGCGCTGTGTGGGTTGTTCGAGATACAAAATGCTCGCATAACCCTGCGGTGCCTGTTCCTTGACCTTGCGCAGGAATTCGATCACGTAATCGACGTTCGGGCATCGTTCGTTAAAGTCGACGCAATACTTCCAATCAACGGTTGGCGCAGTCTCGCGGGCGACGCGTTCGATCGCCACTGTGCGCGCGATGTCCCATTCGAGATTCTCGCCCTGGAGTTTGATTTTGATGCGTTGCAGTTTGTCGTGCTTGATCCATTCCGCCAGCGTTTCCGGCATGCCGTCATTCAGGCGTGTGGTGAGTTCGGATTCGGTCACGGCATCGACGCCGCCCACCGAGTGAAACATCCAGATCCAATCGCGTGGCATAGTATCAACCGCTTTCGCCAGAGACTCGCCCTTGAAGTCCTGATTCAAATAGCGCGAGAGATCGTGACTTAACAATTCGGGCGTATACGTTTCGTAACAGCTCACACCTAACGATTTTCCCATCGCATCATGAAGCGCCGCATCGAACGCGCTGGCGGTGACTTGTGTGCAGAGTTTGGGAATGGGCGTGGCCAATGCCATTTCCTTGGTGAGATCGGCGGCCGCCTTGAGGTATTCGGGTTCGAGTTGGTGATTGATCTCGATGGGGTGGGCGCGTTCACGGAATCCACGGGTGATCCGGGCGATGCGTTGCGACAGCTCCTTCATGGCGCCGAGGGTGGCGTCGAAAGGCATTTCTTTCGAGGGATAGGACCAGACGTTGCCCAAGGGCATCGAGCCGAAGCCCTGAACGGTTTTTCCTGCGGCGGTGGAGACCTCGACTGTGACATTCAGAAGCGTCACGCGATCGACCGCGACGCCGCCGAATTTGTAGGGACTGCGATAGCGGAACTCCTGGAATTCCGGTCGCACGCTTTCGATGCGGATGCCGTGCGGTTGGTTCATGATCAAAGAGGGTGCGGATTGTCCTGCGGCATGGAGAGTGCCCATGGCGCCGAGGGTCATGAACTGACGTCGGGAAAGTGATTGCATGATGGTTTTCCCATTACTTAGCAGGGTCGGCCACGGCGACAAGGGAAGAATTCTCGATTGCCTCAATCGAATCGTTGGATTCACGCATTTTTCACGATTCATTCCTCACGCTTTCACACAGGCAAGGCAGCGTGAATCTGCCTGCGGGCGAACACCATCATGAAAACACAACGAGACGCACATCAGCAAAAGTGGATCCGGCATTTTGAAAAGAACCGACTGCATCGTCCCGAGCCGGACTGGAATGCCCCTTTCCGCATGGAGGAGAAAAAACGCCGCGCGTTGGCGTGGTCGCTGGCGGAGTATCAACTGGGCGATGGCGGCGGACCGTGCCGCTTGATTGCTCGTGATGCGGAGAACTATCGCCTGAGCACGCCACAGACGCAACTCGTCACCGATCACTGGTTTCGTGAAGAGGCCGAGCATTCTCGCTTGCTGAGTGGCGCGGTGAAACGCCTGCGCGGCACGTTCGTCACGGACACCTTTGCCTTTCGTCAATTCCAGCGCGTGCGCCGTTTCATGGGCGCGCAGTTCGAGATGCTGGTGCTACTCCAGGTAGAAATCATCAGCACGGTGTATTACCGCATCATCCGCAAGCATTGCGGCGATGAGCCGATCGCCGCGATGTGCGGGCTCATCTTGCGCGATGAAACCGGTCATGTGAGCTACCATCGCGATCGTTTGTGTCAGGATCACCCGAGTGGTTGGAATCTTGGGCAGCGTCTGTGGTTTTATTTCCTCGGTTATGCCTGCGCGGCGGTGCTGTGGCTGGGGCACGGTCGGGCACTGCGGACCATTGGTATGCGCGATGGCGATTTCATCGTCCAAGTGCATCGCGGGTTACGGAGTTTTGTGCGTTCCGTTCAGCGCCGCACCGCGGTGAATGCCCGGGTATTGACACCTCATATCACGGACCCGAAGCCTGTTCCGGCAAACTAGAAAATCGTAGGCGCGGGGAAATCTGCCCTTGCGTCGGTGCGGGGATTGCTTAAGTTGACGGCGATTATGAAACACGCATCCCGCACCTTGGCGATTTTCACCGCTCTTAGCGCGTTACCGGTCGTGGCCGCCACCAAGATTTTCGAATCGTTTGAAGGAGATGGTTTCGGCTCTTGGGAAGAGAAAGGCACCGCCTTCGGCAAGGCGCCCATCCCCGGCATCACCAAGGGTTTGACCGCCGAACTCACGGCCTACTCCGGAGAAAGTCTTGCCTGTTCCGCCCATGAGGGGGACGCTGCCACGGGATCGCTGACATCTGCCGAATTCACGATCGAGGAACCTTACATCGTGTTCCTGCTGGCCGGCGGGAACTTGCCGGGAAAAACCTGCGTGCAGTTGGTCGTGGATGGCAAGGTAGAGAAGGAAGCCACGGGGAAAAATTCCCTGCGCTGCGAGAGCGCGACATGGGATGTTTCGGCACTGAAAGGGAAAAAAGCGCGCATTCGCCTTGTCGATGAAGAACGCGGTCTCTGGGGCATGATCGCGGTGGATCACATCATTTTCACCGACTACATGAATCAGAAGTTCCCGCCGGTGACCAAGGGCAACAAGCCCTACACCAAAGGCCTGGTGTCGTCGCCCGTATTGCCCGGCGTGACCATTCCCGAAGGAGTGACAGCCAAGGTCATGGCGGATTACAAAACGCAGAAAGTGACTTCGCCCACAGCACTTTGTTTCGATGAAAAGGGCAACATCTACGTTTCGGAAACCCACCGCTTCCGCTTCGGGGTGGAGGATGATCGCGACAATCTTTACTGGTATCTCGATGACCTCGCGGCGCAGAAGGTCGAGGATAGACGCAAACTTCACGAGAAGTGGAAAGACAAAAAATCCATGGAAAAACTGACGGAGAAATCCGAGATCGTGCGTTTGCTCATCGACAAGGATGGCGACGGCGTGTGCGAGACCAACAAGGTGTTTGCCGATGGGTTCAACGATGTGCTCGACGGCACGGCTGCGGGAGTTTTTGCCATGGAGGGTACGGTTTATCTCGCCAGCATCCCGAACATCTGGACCTTGCGCGACAAGAACGGCGATGGCATTTCCGATGAGAAAAAAATCCTGCAAGGCGGCTTCGGTGTGCGCATTTCGTTGAGTGGTCACGACCTTAACGGATTTGCATTAGGTCCGGACGGTATGATTTACGGGACGGTAGGGGATCGGGCTCTCAGTTTGACCACCAAGGAAGGAAAATCCTATCATTATCCCAATGAAGGTGCGGCGTTCCGCTTCGAGCCCGATGGCTCTCAGTTCGAACTGATCCATACCGGTCTGCGCAATCCGAAGGAGATCGCTTTTGATGCCCAAGGCAATGCGATCAGCGTCGATAACAATTCCGATCAAGGCGATAAGGCGCGCGTGGTCTACATCGTTCCCGGCGGCGATAGCGGATGGCAGATGGAAAACCAAGCGATGCACACGTTTTACAAACAGATCGGTCTCGACGCGCATCCGGTGAATCGTTGGATGGCGGAGCGGATGTGGGAGCCGCAAAATGACGATCAACCCGCCTACATCGTTCCACCAATGGCCAATCTCACCAGCGGTCCCTCGGGACTTACCTATCACCCGGGTGCCGGATTTTTGGAATCGGAAGTGGGACGTTTCCTGATCTGCGATTATCGCGGTGCTTCCGCCGGTTCGGGGATTTATTCGTTCAGCGTCGCCCCAGAAGGAGCCGGCATGAAGCTGGTCGATGCTCGTGAATTCAACTGGGGCGTGGCCGCCACCGATGTGGAGTATTCGTATGATGGAAAACTCGTCGTCGCCGATTACATGGGTGGCTGGACCTCTCATGAAGATGGTCGTATTTATTCGCTTGATGCGGAAAAAAATACGTATCTGCCCGATGCGGTGAAGCAAGCGAAACAGTGGTTTGCCGAGGGCTTCCAGAAGCGCAGCACGGCCGAACTGGCGGGCATGTTGGCTCATGCGGACATGCGGGTACGTCTGCGCGCCCAGGTGGAGCTCTCGCGTCGTCCCGATGGCTTCGCGGTATTTCAAAAAGGACTCCAGTCTCGTAATGCCATGGAGCGCCTGCACTCGTTGTGGGGCACGGGCATCATTGCCCGTCGCGGCCATTCGCCAGCACCCGATGCCGATAAGATGAAACTGGCAACCAACCTGTTGGTGCAGTTGCTCAAGGATCCGGATGCCGAGATCCGCACGCAGGCTCTCAAGATGCTGGCGGATGTCAAAGAACTGCCGCTTGCCGAGATGGGTGTCGCTCCTTTGCTCAAGGACAGCTCACCGCGCGTGGTGTTTTACGCGACCTTGTTGATCGCACGCCAAGGCGGTAAGTTCCTAGTGCCGCAGATTGTGGAAATGCTGAAAGCCAACCAAGACAAGGATCCGTTTTTGCGTCATGCTGGTTCCTTTGCCTTGTCGCAATTGTGCAAGGAGCAGGACTTCAAGGCCCTCCGTGCCGGAACCGATCCTTCCGTGCGTCTGGCGATGGTCGTGGCACTGCGCCGATTGAAGAGTCCGCTGTTGCAAGAATTCGTGGTCGATGAAAACCCCCGCGTGGCCGATGAGGCGATCCGTGCCATCCACGATCAGATGCTGGAGGAATGTCGTCCTGCCGTGGCTGCATTGTTGGATAAGACCAAAGGCGTGAAACGCACGGAAATGATGTGGCGTCGATTGCTGCACAGCGCCTATCGTTTGGGCACGGCGAAAAATGCCGAGCGTCTGCTCAAGGCCGCCGGTGATGAGGAATTGTCCGATACCGTGCGTCAGGAGGCGATTCGACTCTTGGCCACATGGACCAAGCCATTTCCGGTGGAGCAATCGATCGGACGATGGGCACCCTTGGCCGAACGTTCGGCAGATGAAATCAAGCCAGTGCTGAGTGCCGGTCTGCCTTCGTTGATTCGCGGCGGCGGAGTGGTGCTGGCGAAGGCATTGGGATTGGTCGATCAATATCAATTGAATCTCGCCGGCCTGGGTGCGACCGATCTGCGCAAGATTGTTGACGACCAGAACTTGCCTGGCGCGGCGCGTGCGAAAGCATTGGAGCTGTATGGTCAAGCGAAAGCTGTCGACGTCGAAAGCGCATTGAGTTCATGGGCGTCTGATGCGGATCCGGTCCTGGCATTGGCGGCCCTGCAGGAAATGGTGAAGCGTCAACCTCAAGCCGCCTTGGTGCCATTGAAGAAATGGCTGCAGAGCGAGGATGTGGCGATGGCGCAGGGTGCTTGGTCGCTGATGGCGAAAATCCCGGGCGATAGCGCGGCTACGGAAATCGTGCAGGGCCTGGGTGCTCTGAAGCAGGCCAAGGGCGTGCTGCCCTATGCCATCGAGTTGCTCGAAGCCGCCGAAGTCCGCAGTGAGGCGTCGGTGAAAAAAGCACTGGCCGATTGGAAGGCATCGCTGCCAGCAGACGACATGTTGGCTCCGTGGAAAATCGCCATGGAGGGCGGTAATGCGAAACGCGGCGAACAGATTTATCTCTCGCATCCGGCCGAGTGCATGCGCTGTCACCGCGCGGGTCAAGGGCATGAGGCGGGCGGCGAAGCCGGTCCCAATTTGGCCGGTGTGGGCGCACGCGGCGACCGCCATTTTATGATCGAATCGATGATGGTTCCCGGTGCTAAGGTCGCCGCCGGTTACGGAGTTGTTTCCGCGACATTGAACAATGGCAAGTCGGTGGGCGGCATCATGGTGCAGGAGACGAAAGATTTCATCGATATCGATGTGGGCGAGAGCATCTCACGGGTGAAGCGCGCGGACATCAAGGAAATGACCCCACCGCTTTCCGCCATGCCGCCGATGATGGGCTTGCTCAAGCCGCGTGAGGCCAGGGATTTGGTCGAGTGGTTGACTTCGTTAAAAAAACAGACACCGGCGAAGAAAAGTCAGAAGAAGGTCGTGCCGATGAAAGTGAGTCAATCAAGCGTCAAGCCCAGCCAGGATGCATCCGGTCTGATGATGGTGTCCACCGCCGAGCCTGCGGAACCCGCTCCTGCCGCGGTCGCCATTTCTCCGGAAGTGATGGCCATGGGTAAGACGCAGTTCGCGGGTTGCATGGCCTGCCACGGTGCCGATGGTGGCGGTGCGCCGGGAGTGGGTCCACCGCTTGCCGGATCGGAGTGGGTGACCGGACCTGTGGAAAACCTGATCCGCATCCAGCTTCGCGGTTTGATGGGTCCGATCAAGGTCAAGGGCACCGAATACAATCTGGTGATGCCACCGCAAGCGCACCAGAACGACGACCAGATCGCAGCGGTGTTGACCTACATCCGCAACAATTTCGGCAATCAAGCCGGCCCCGTCACTGCGGCCCAAGTCGCCGCGTTGCGCAGTGAGGTCGGTAAGCCCATGCTCAATGCAGGTGATCTGATCGCTCCACCGAAACCGGTCAGCCCGCCTGCTGTTGACGCAGGTGCAACTTCCGCCGCAAAAGGCTCCGCCGCCGCGTTGAGCCTCAGCGCGCGCTTGGGTGTTCCGCTGTGGGTGGCCGCGTTGTTTGTTCTGTGGATCGGACTCTGCCTGCGCGTCGCCTTCAAGCCGCGCAATTGACGGGATTGCTCAGCGGCGCAGCCGCTTTGGAGTGCTGCGAGAAATCGCAGCTTCGCGTATGCGAGATCGACTTTCGGCAAAGGAAGTCGGTTGATTTGCAGCTTGTCATGCAGCAAACGCAAAGCGGTGATAGCTCACCGCAGTCCAAAGCCTTCGGCTGAGATCAGCGCTCGGGCAGCAGAACTACGGGTTTCATCAACTCCCATACAGTTCCCGGACCGCTATCAAACAATGACTGATTACCGCCTGTGCGAATTTTATCATTGTAAAAATTTCAATCGCTCCGATCGAGCACTGCCATCCACTCGCAAATACACACCTCGGCCATCGTAGGACTTTTTTTCGCACGATCCCCACTCATTCAGCAGCGGCGCCACCAGGACCGGAATGCCGCCGTTATCTTGCGTGCTCAAGCCTCGCCGCGCAGCCATTTCTTCCACCATCACATAGGAAAATCCACATTCGCCTTTTTCCAAGATACGAGTCATCGGAGAAATCACATCGTCCGCACGCCTTTTGCCATAGCGCTTGTCAAACGCGTAGAAAATCTCCTCGGACTTCGTATACCCGCCCGCGATCAACTGCCCCAAGTAGCGATTCGAGCAGGCACCATGAAAGCCGTGCAATTTCGCATGTTTCGTCGCTGTGCTATCATCCGGAAATTTCCCGTGATCCGCTTCGAAATCGAGCAAAACCAAATACACCTGTTTCGAATTGGAGATCGCCTGAGTCATCTCCAATTTCTTCGGCGCTCGTAAAATCGAGGGCGTCATGAAAAATGCCAACACCGCCAGCACAAAAAGAAACACCAAGACGAATTTGAGAAGAAAATACCAGTCCGTCTGACGCCGCACCGTTTCCTCTTGCTCCACATGACGCATCACGTCCTCTTCACAAAACTGCGATGTTTCTCTCTCCGAACGATTATTCATGTTTGACTCTAGCAAATCCAAATCGTAAGTAACCTAACAAAACAAAACATAACAGGGCAAACGCATTTCATTCTAAGCATCGATGCAACGTGTGCGAATTCAAGGGACAGGAGCACAGGCGTCTCGCCTGTGAAGTGATAGGCAAACACAGGCAAGATGCCTGTGCTCCTATCCAGCGATACCACGAGGCAAAACGAATTTTCATGCGTTTGCCTTGCAAAACATATATGGGATCCTTGGAACCGCGCGTTTTATCTGTTAGATCGATGGGTTTCACCCACCATCCCGGCTGAAATACACGAGGTCCTGCGTGAGGGGACAGTGCCATTCGCGGAAGACACCTTGCCATGGGATTTTCAGGGTGGCAGCGTGAAGGGCTTGCCGCGGCAGAATGAGGTCGCGGCGCAGTTCCTCGGTCCAGCCGGTTTCGATGAACTGGAGAAAGCGCGATTCCTCAGTGCCGTAGATTTTATCGCCGACGATGGGAAACCCGAGATGCGCGAGGTGGACGCGGATCTGATGAGTGCGTCCGGTAAGCGGTTCACAGGCCACTTCGCTGAAGGCACCGCGTGCGTTCGTCCACC
>JBJOMZ010000043.1:0-21243 GCA_046052105.1 Verrucomicrobiota bacterium
ATCCAAAACGCATTGCCGCTCGATTGACAATCACGAAACGAGAAGAACGGAAAAAGTGATGATGAAATCAATCATTTTTTCCGTTGGATCGACTGAATGAGATCAGCGGTCGCCTTGGCACCGGCCACGTCCTTGGTCAGGATCTGCAGCTGCTGCAGGGCGTCAAGAAGACACAGATCGCGCGGCCAGTATTGCAAACCTTCAAGATACATCTCCTTGGCGCGATCGAACTGTTTTTTACTCTCGAAGTGGCGGCCGAGAGGCACATTCATCGGCAACAAAAATGCAGGAGGCATCATGCGCGATGCTAAGACCTGTCGCTCACGCGCACCGCTATACCAGTTGTAGGCGACTCCGGCATCTGCACCGCTTTTGTTCATCGCGACATCTCCCTTCAGCTTCAATGTAGCAATTTCCAGGAAAGACTGAGCTCGGGCAAATGGCGCGAGCTCGCCTAGCATGACGGCATCGCGCCGCACCTGTTCCATCAAAGGCATGTGCATGGTCAAGGCCTGCTGAATTTCCTCCAACCGTCTCGTATCCTTTTGGGAAAGGGCGATCTGAGCATCAAGAATCATGGCAAGTCCCTGATAGAAGAAGGCGACTTTCGAGTGGGGAGTCATAGATTTCACCGCGACTTTTGAAGGCAATGATGTCTTGGCTTTCTCTAGGTCGCCTTTCCCACCGCGTCGCATCAAAAGACGCGCCTCCAATGTGTTGGCCTCCCACCACATCATGCGGGATCCGGCAGACTTCCATCGCTCACTGGGCAAAGGTGTTTTCACGAGAGACCGCGCCACGGTCAAAGCGGCCTCCTCCTCACCCGCCGATGTCAACGCGATCGCGCGATACACTTCAGCGCGAATCCATTCCGGACAATCCGCCATTGTCATGCCGGATCGTTTCATCCACTGCAAATACAAGTCTCCGCAGCGGGAAAAAGCAGCAACCGCTTCGCGGTGATTGCCACAGCGCCACTCATAATGCCCTAACAAATGCAGATAAGGCGGATAATCGGGCACCACGAGACTCAAGCGGCGCGCCATGGGCAAATCCTCTGCCATCGTCAGGTTCTCAGCACGCATCATCAACCATGCATGCTGCAGCAATGCGGAATCGGGTTGCGCTTTCATCAATGCCGACAACTTTTCCTGCGCCACTTTTTGATCGGGTTTGGGCGATCCATATTCATCGAAACCGCTGCGGCGAAAATACACCTCGAACAACTTCAATTGCCAATCACCGGGAAATTTGCGCGATACCTCGGCAAAAGCGTTCGCGGCGGCAGCGGGCCCTTCATCCAAAAGCCTTGTCATCGCATAAATGTAACCACGTTCGAGCTCCGTGCCTTTTTCCGCCTGAACCAAAGCTAAAGCACGATCCGCGGCAGCCATGCGCGGCTTCATGAACTCACTTTCCGTATCCAGCAGGCTGAACACCACTCCGAAGTGGGCCATGATACAGTCGGGATCCATGCGCAAAGCCGCAATGAAATGCCGGTAGGCCTCAAAGTCCCAGCCCCCATGGATCAAGTTGAGCCCTTGGATCACATGCTTCTGCGCTTTGGCATCAGAGGAACTGATGGCCATCGTGATTCCGCTCGGAACCGTGATCATTTCGACCTCGGCAAGCTCCTGCATGTTGGGCAAAATCAGGTCCTTGACTTCGGGCAAAGATTCTGCGGCCCATCCGACGCCCCACATTCCCAACAACATCAAAATTCTCACGCGTCGAGCATGGACGGATTTTTTCCCGATCCAAGCAAAAATCCTACTCGCCTGATCAGACTTTGCTGTTATGATCGGCACATGAACTTCGGAGTGATAGGCTGTGGAAAAATGGGTTCGGCACTCATCGCGGGCGCTGTGCGCAGCGGCGCGCTCTCATCCACCTGCGTCTGGGGCTACGATGCCGTAGCTGCGGCCACGGCGGAATTTTGCCGCCAAACCAACGGCCAGGCTGCCGCCAACTTGGAGGAATTGGCCCGGCACTGCGATACCTTTCTGCTCGCAACGAAGCCTCATCAGGTGCGTGATGTTCTTTCCCAACTAGGTCAAGCTCTAGGAGCAAAACCAGCGCTGGTGATATCAGTTGCTGCCGGGATACCCCTCGCCGTTTTGGAAGATTGCCTGCCTTCCACGGTGCGAGTGATCCGCACCATGCCAAACACGCCGGCACTAGTGGGGAAAGGAGCCAGCGCTTACGCTCTGGGATCGCGCGCCACAAGCGCTGATGCCGAAGCAGCCTCTGCCCTGTTCTCTTCAGTCGGCCTTGCCATTGCGACACCCGAGTCGCTTCTCGATGCCGTGACAGGCCTCTCGGGATCAGGACCTGCTTACGGTTTTGTCATCATCGAAGCACTGGCCGACGCGGGCGTGCGACAAGGCCTACCTCGCAACGATGCGATCAAACTTGCGGCACAAACCCTTCTCGGAGCAGCCGCCATGGTATTGGAAACAGGTCTGCATCCGGCAGCGCTCAAAGACATGGTCACCTCTCCCGGAGGCACCACCATTGCCGGCATTGCGGCACTCGAGCAGAACGCTCTGCGTCACGCCCTGCACGAGGCTGTTTCGGCCGCGACACAGCGATCGCGTGAACTTTCCCATCTTTAATCCTCACCCACTGATTTATGAAAAAATTTTTCGCTCTCACATTTCTGTGCCTGACGCCGCTGCTGCTCATTTCGTGCGGATCGGACGCCGATGAGGGACCTCCCTTGGTAGGTATGGCAAAAGCCTCGGCAGGACCTGCGCACGCAGCATTCGAAAAGGCACAGAGCGCCGATCAAGCCGGCAAAAGCAAAAAAGCGCGCAAGCTCTACAGTCGCATGGCCGACAACTATCCCACAGCAGCGGATGCTCCACAGGCAAGGTTCCGTCAGGCGCAATTGCTCGAACAACAAGGAGATTTGGTGGCCGCTTTTGACGCATACAGTGATGTGCTCAAGCGCTACCAAGCCAGCAAACTCTATAGCCCGGCCTTGGAACGTCAGACGTCCATTTCCCAACTCGCTCTTGATGGGAAGGTGAAGTCAGGCTTTATTTTTGGCACGAAGCTCGATACTGGAAAACTGGTGGAAATGCTGGGTAAGGTACGAGATGCAGCTCCTGAAGCACCATCGGCTCCCAAAGCGCAATTTCAGATTGGTCAGGTCTATCAAGAGCGTGGCAAAGTGACCGAGTCCATTGGAGCCTACCGCAAAGTAGTTTCCGACTGGCCGGACAGCGACCAAGCAGGCGAGTCGCAATACCGCATCGGTCTGATTTTGATTGAACAGGCCAAACGGGGTAACCAGGACATGGGAAATTTGGATCGCGCCAGGGAAGCCTTCCAAGATTACCTGACGGTTCATCCGAACGGATCTCGTGCGCCTCAGGCACGCGCAGAACTTGTCACCCTGGGACAGCAGGACGTCCAACGATCTCTTGACGTTGCGAATTTTTACAAACGCAAGGGAGATATCGAGTCCGCAAAATTCTATTATCGCGAGGTCCTGAAAAAACACTCATCCGGGTCTCTTCACGATCAGGCCCAGGCGGGCTTGCAAGCGCTCTCAACACCCGAGTGAATACCATCATGCGCCGTTCCTTTCTCTCATCAATGCTGATTCCAGGCGTCGTCATCGCAATGGTCAGCCTGATTTCCTGTGCAGGATATCGCTTGGAAGGACGTCGTCCCCAAGCGCTCGCCCATGTAAAGAACATCCACATTCCGCTGTTCGAAAACAAAACCCTAATCCCTCGAGGCGAGGCATTGGCCACCAACTCGGTGATTGACGCGATTGCCAGCGACGGCACTTACCGTATCGCTGATGACTCGAGCGCGGATGCCGTTCTAACGGGAACGGTGGAATCCATCAGCTATGATCAGGTGCGCGCCACAAGGCTTGACACCCTGCGCTCAGAAGAACTGGAAAACACCATTACCCTGAATTGGGAACTGCGCGATGCGAAAAATCCGCTCAAGCTGCTTGCCAAAGGCCGAGCCTCCGGCACATCGCGTTTCGCTGTGGATGCTAACCTACAGACGGCACGAACCAGCGCTCTACCCGATGCCATGCAGCGCGCTGCGTCGCAAGTGGCGGGCCGTTTGACTGACGACTATTGAACACCACACCATGTCCGCCGGCTCCATTCATTTGATTCCGACGCCTATCGGAAACCGTGACGACATCACGCTACGATCGCTGAGAATCCTCGCGGAAGCGGATGCGATTGCCTGTGAAGATACGCGCCACTCATCTCCTCTACTCCAGCATCATGGCATACAAAAGCCCTTGATTTCTCTGCACGAGCACAACGAAATCCGTCGCATTCCGGAACTCATCGAGCGGGTCAGGCAAGGTGAGAAAATCGCCGTAATCACCGATGCCGGTATGCCTGGCATATCAGACCCAGGTTATCGTTTGGTGCAGCGTTGTATCGAGGAGTCCATACCCTATGAAGTGCTGCCCGGACCATCCGCCGTATTGAACGCCCTCATCGGTTCGGGATTTCCCTGCCACAGCTTCAGTTTCGGCGGATTTCTTTCCGTCAAAAAAGGCAAACGTGCGCAAGTCTTGCAGTCGGCCATCGCATCAGGTCAAACGCACATTTTTTTCGAATCTCCGCATCGACTGCCATCCACTCTGGAAATTCTCACAGACTTGCAACCCCAGGTCAGAGTATGTGTGGCGAGGGAATTGACCAAGAAATTCGAAACTTTCCACCGCGGCACAGCCAAGGAACTTCATTCGTATTTTCAGAACCATCCGCCAAAAGGAGAAATTGTGCTGCTCGTGCACGGCAATGAAGATAGCGAGATTTAACGGACCATAGACATGCTATCTTTTTCCACATGCTGGAACAACTCCCGCCACTCGGATGGCGAGGCAATGATCGATGAAATTCTCGGTTTGGGCTTTCGTCATATCGAACTTTCTCATGGCATGACCATCACCAAGCTGCCGGGCATTCGCAAAGCTTTTCAGGATGGACGCTTCGTCTGTTCAGGTGTTCACAATTTTTTCCCTTCGCCGGTGGAGGTTATGATCGATGCCCCCGATGCGTATGAATACACGTCGCATCGTCCGTGGGATCGCAAGCGCGCGATGGAAATGAGTTGGAAAACCTTGGAGTTGGCCGCCGAATTTCGTGCCAATTATGTGGTCCTGCATATGGGATCCGTGCCACTCAATCCCAAAAAATACACCAAGCGCCTGACCTCGATGGTGGCCTCTGGTCAGCAACATCATGAGGATTTCACCAAAGCAAAAATTCAGTTTGTCAAAAAACGAGAAAAAATCGCACCACTCTACTTCGGAAGAGCGATCGATGCCCTAGAGCAATTGGTCATACACGCTGAGAAATGCGGAGTGATTCTAGCGGTCGAGTCACGATCACGATTCGAAGACATGCCGAATGAACGGGAGATGCTTCATTTGCAGGAGCATTTCAAAGGCAACCCGTGGATCGGTTACTGGCATGACTTCGGCCATGTGCAGTTGAAACACAACCTCGGCTTGCTGGATCATCGCGACTGGTTGGCAAAGATCCAACCCCACATCATCGGCGCCCATATCCATGATGTCGAATGGCCTGCACGCGACCATCGCACACCATTCACCGGCACGCTGGACTACAAAGCCCTGCTGCCCTTTTTCCCGCCGGCTTGTCCTATCGTATGGGAACTCTCACCCACCCGAAAAACCGAGGAAATCCGCACCGCTCTGGAAGTCTGGAAACAGGTCTTTTCCGATCGACTTCCATGAACTCGCGCAAATCGAACACGATGCCGGCTTCACGGAAAATTCATGATTCGGTTCTTGATCATTCTGGCCGAAGCGACAGCATAGACGACATCCAACGCACCAGCACGAATGAATTTTCTCACACGTTTTTTTCTCCTGTGTTTCGCATTTCTGCCCGGCGGGTGGATAGGAGCGCAGGAAACCTATTTTCGCAATGTGTTTGAACCGAAGTACGGCTCCTACGTCGAGGTGACTTCGCTTTTCAGCAAACTGCCATCCAGCGGCTTCGCGCCCGTGCGGGTCACGATCGCCAATCGCACTGGCGTGCCCGTCAGTGTGGTTCTTCATTTCCAATCCGAATCGAGCGGCTACTACGGCAGCGGATCTCTGTCCACCAAATCGTCATTCACGGCATCATCGCCTGCGGGCATCGTCACCACCACGGACTACCTGGTGCCGGTGGCAGCGACCGTGAAGAACATCAGTCACAGCATGGGAGCGAATACGCAAATCCTGCGCTTGAGCATGGTGGGAGTTAGCAATGGCAATCACGTGCAAACCAGCACCAACTCACCCGAATTCCCCTATTTGCTGATGTCGGAGTCTCTCAGCACACCCAATGGCTCAGCTCTTGATGGTGAACTGAACAAGCACTTGCACGGATCGCTCAAGGGTTACGTGCCGGGCAACCTAGCATTTGCGGGAAAGTTCGATCCGAAGGCGATGCCTGAAGACTGGCGTGCCTACATCGGCCATGATGGCATGCTGCTCACCGATCATGACTGGCTCAACATGACTCCAGGGGCGCGCTCCGCGATCCTGCAATGGAATCGCCAAGGCGGATATCTGCGTGTTTTCGCAAGCAATACCAGCAGCACGCTCGAGTCGCTTACCATCAAGACCGACGACTCCGGCGGAGACAAGATACGCAGCAAAGGCACGGTAAAGATCAGTCCAATCCCCCCAGCACTCACTCTCGATGCGGCCAAAACCCTTTCGGAAATCGTTTCCTCAAGCAATCTGTGGACAAGGCAAGTCAAATCGGTCGTCGAGGATTATGGCAGCGGCAGCTGGGGACTGCATAAGGAACTAGGCACCAAAACATTCCACTTTCTGTTATTTATTCTGGTGCTAATCGCCTTCGGTGTGTTGGTGGGGCCAGTGAATTTGTTCGTTTTCGCCAAATCCGGTATGCGGCACAAATTGTTCATCACCACCCCCCTGATCGCTATCGGCGCCAGCGTCCTGATGATCATCCTAATTTTCATACAAGACGGGATGGGAGGGCGTGGGATTCGAATCCAATGGATCGAACTGGTGCGCGAGAACGGCGACAACAACGCATACGTTCATCAGGAGCAGGTCTCACGCACAGGCGTACTCGTAGGCAATCGATTTTTGTTAGCAGATCCCGCCAGCATAAGTCCTTTGCCCATGGTCAACAGCCAATGGACGCGATTGAGCAATACCAGCACCAATGACCAGTCGTATGAGATGAATGTGGTGAACAAAGGTTTGCAAGTTTCCGGTGACTGGTTCCAGTCGCGGTCGGAGCAAGCGCAGATGATACGGGCCGTGGTGCCCACAAGAGCGCGGATTGAGTTCACGGATCCCGCCAACGAATTATCGCTTTTGTCCAACTTCGAGCACGAGATCGATGCCATCTATTACCGCGGAAAGGGCGGCAAATTCTGGTGTGCGGAAAAAATCCCCTCGGGAAAAAATTTCCTCGCCCGTGAATGCACGCAAGCGGACTTCGATAATTTTGTCGACAAAGCCCGAGCGAATCTCGGCAACAGCCAACAACAACATCTCGAAAGATTGGCCCAGCGTCAGGGCTATTACATCGCTCTCGCTTCCCAGGCGCCCATGATCGAGACCTTTTCCGCCATCCGCTGGACACAGAATACCACCATCATCACTGGACGCGTGGAAAGTCCGGAAGCACCCTAACCATTTTTTCACCATGAGCCAACACGCCATACGTGTTCATAATCTCTATCGCTACTTCGGCCCGCTCAAGGCGGTGAATGGGGTCAGCTTCGAAATCCCCCACGGTTCCGTATGCGGTTTCGTGGGAGCCAATGGCGCGGGCAAGACCACCACCATGCGGATTCTGGCATCGCTCGACTATCCCACACTGGGCATGGCGGAAATCTGTGGCTACAACGTGGTCAGCCACCCCGATGAAGTGCGCAGGCTCATCGGTTGGATGCCCGACCATTTTGGCAACTACGAACACATGACCGTGGTCGAGTATCTCGACTTCTATGCCCGCGCCCTCGGTTTCAAAGGGAAGGAGCGGCGTCAACGGGTGCAGGAGGTGATGGAGTTTACCGACCTGATACCGTTGGCCGAACGTTTCTCTAACAAACTCTCGAAAGGCAACACCCAGCGACTCGGACTGGGCAGAGCTCTCTTGCAGGACCCTCAGGTGCTGATCATGGACGAGCCTGCAGCGGGTCTGGATCCCAAGGCCCGGGTGGAACTCAAAAGCCTGATCCGTGTGCTTGCCAACGAGGGCAAAACCATTTTCATCTCCTCGCACATCCTATCCGAGTTGGGTGAAATGTGCGATTCCCTGCTCTTCATCAATGGAGGACGTATCGTTCACCACGGTGATGCGGAAAGCATGAAACGAGATACGGACACCAGCGGTGGCCTGCTCTATGACGTACAGATACTCGGAAACCCCGAGGAACTATCCGCTTGGTGTTCGTTGCAGGCACAGGTCGAATTCGTCGAAGCCCGCAAGCACGGCGGGCGCTTGCGCATCAACTCCGCCGATCTCCATGACGCCACAAAGGCCCTGCAACGCATGGTCAAGGATGGACTGAAGGTAACGGAGTTTCATCGCGAAGAACGCAACTTGGAAGACGCTTTTATCGACATGTTAGGAAAAATCGACCGTGGCGAAATCGGTGGCAGCAAGCCGCCGCCGATGCCGGAAATGAAAGCCTTCAACCCACCCGCTCCCGAAGCATGAACCAAGAACCCACCACTGCCGCGATCGCAATCAACGGTTCGGAAAACTGCACGGAGAAGTTGAATGACTTTTCCGATCGTCTGCCACCCATGCTCGTCAAGGAATTGCGCCAAGGTCTGCGGGCCAAGACGTTTGTCGGCGTTTTTCTCGGTCTACAGTTGTTCCTAGGCATCGTGATGCTTTTCGCCACCACCGCATCGGGACTCGACGGTGCGGGAGAGGCGGTTTCGCGCATCATTTTCCTTTTCTTTTCCTTGGCCGTTCTGATCGTTCAACCGTTGAGAGCGATCAATGCGCTTCACTCGGAAATCAAGTCCACCACATTGGACATGATGGTTCTCACAAGGCTGAACGCCCGAAGAATTGTTGCGGGAAAATGGGCGTCGATCGTCGGTCAAACGCTACTGCTCTTCGTCTCCATCGTCCCCTATCTGATTCTTCGCTACTTTTTCGGTGGCATGAATCTCTTTACCGAATTGCTCGCGCTCGGATCGATTTTTGTATTCTCCGCCTGTCTCACCGCTTTCAATGTGGGCCTGTCGTCGAATGCCGCCATTATTGTTCGGGGTATCGTGCCGTTGATCATCGCTGTCATCATCTTTAGCTTTTTGATGGCGATGGTCGCCGAATTTGATGATTTCCTCGAGTTGTTCACTCTGGCGGATCAGGAGACGATGGCAGTCTATTGGGGGCTGATGATCGGATCCGTCTATCTCGCTTGGATCACTTTCGGCCTAGGAGTATCCGCCATTGCGCCAGCAGCGGAAAACCACAGTTCACTCAATCGCGTGGTCACACTGGCGATGATGGCGGTCGCCGGAGTCATCTTGTATCTTGCCAATGCCGACGCAGAGGTTATTCCTTTCATCATTGGTGCGGTGGCATTCCCAGGATTATTGGCCAGTATCACGGAACCGAACCATCTGCTGCCACGCGTGACACTGCCCTTCGTACGGCGTGGATTCATCGGTAAATTCTGCGGCCTGTTTCTCTATCCCTGCTGGTCCGCCGGTGTTCATTTCAGCGCGTTGCTCAGCGTGCTGATCCTCGCAGTCGGCGGTATCATGGCCATGACGGCTACCACGTCTCGCTTCGGTGAGGAGGAATTCACCGTATTGTGCAGCCTCATAGGCGCCGCCCTGTTTCCCGCGCTCTTCCTGGCCTTTTTCCAGAAACGCATTCAAAACCGTCTGGGGCTCTATCTCGCAATTCTGATTGCATCCTTCGGCCTGATGCTAGCGCTCGTGGCCGTAGCCGAAAGCACCAATGCCGATGCATCGATGTGGCTCTTCGTCTGGTTGCCTCCGGTTCATTTGTATCTGATCGACAATTCGGGAACCTCCGACACGGCCGTATTGCTGACCAGCATGCTCTTCACCTGTCTCTACCTCGGCATCCTGCTGATCCACGCATGGTCACAATACAAGATCGTGCGCCAAGCGGAGCAAGACGCAGCGGAAACCTATCTCGAACCTGAAGCCGCAGCCCATCCTTCATAGATGCTGGACACGCTGCGCAAGACCTGTTCTTGTTTGGGCGTCATTTGGATGACATCTCCCACATGATCCTATCGAACCGAGCGACCGACCCGTGGCGCTGGCGTCTGGCGCTGGCATGCTATCGTCTGCTAGCACCCAGCATTCTCTTGGTCGCGCTGCCCGCATGGTTACGGAAAATGGCGGCTCGAGATGGTTGGTCTACCCCATTTGGCGAGCGTTTCGGCATCTATGCCGACGACGAGGAATGGTCTCCGTTCGGCAGGCTGCACCTTCATGCCGTCAGTGTGGGCGAGACCCTAATCGCGCTAAAGTTTTTGCAGTCCTGGCGTGCTCGACATAGCGATCCCGTGGTTCTCGCCGTAGGCACGGCAACCGCCTATCAACTGGCAGCGGCATCCGACATCGAGAATCTCACTGTCGTGTATGCTCCACTGGATGTGCATACCTTTGTCGTCAGTTACCTGAATCGATTTGCACCATCAATGATCATCCTAGTGGAAGCGGAAGCCTGGCCCGAACTGATGACCCAGTGCCAGCATCGCGGCATTCCTGTCAGCATGATCAATGCGCGGCTTTCATCGCGTTCGGAACGTCGGTATCAACAAGCCCATAAATGGATCATGCCGTTGTTCCAAAAAATCACCCGCATCGGTTTGCAGGGCCCCGAAGATGCGGCACGATTCACCGCGCTGGGACTCGATCCCCATCGCCTGTTGGTAACCGGCAGCATCAAGTTCGATCCAGCGGCGGCGATATCGCCACGAAAACGAGACGAATTTTCCGCCATAGTGGACCCCATCCGCAACAACCGCCCGATCATACTTGCGGCTAGCACGCATGAGGGAGAAGAAATTTTGTTGGCAAAGGTTCTTGCCCGACATGATGTGTTATTCGTGTGTGTGCCACGCCATGCGGAGAGACGATCCGAAGTGAGTCAATCTCTCGCCAGCTCAGGACTGAGATTATGGTTGCGCAGCCATGGCACACCGCCAGCGGACAGTAAGATTGATGTCCTCATCATCGACAGCACCGGAGAACTGCGCGACTGGACGGCACATGCCGACATCGTCATCATCGGTAAAAGTTTCCTATCCACTGGCGGACAAAATCCTGCGGAAGCCATTCTCGCGGGTAAGCCTGTGATTGTCGGGCCACACATGGAAAACTTCGAACCGCTCACCGGTCAGTTGCTATCGGCGGATGGAATCCTCCGCGTTCGAGATGCCGGTGAACTTTCCAGCGTAGTGACTGCTCTTTTGGCCAGTCCCACCCAGCGGGAGATCATGGTCAGACGGAGTCGGCACGTGCTGGAAATGCATGCTGGAGCGACGGAGAGAAGCATACAGATGCTAGAATCGATCTCGGCATGACGACTGCTTAGCGCTTCGCCATCTGCTCAACTCGCCTCTGGTTGCCATGTTCCAGTTGGCATTGAGACCGCCGCATCATGCCTTTCCAGCGCCCGAACGACCGGGAGTCGCGCAAAGTTCCCGCAAGGCACTTTCCGCTGTAGGATGACGGAAGACAAAACCCGCATCTTCCCAAACACGCGGCTTTACGCGCTGCCCACCTAACAGAAAATCACCGAACTCGCCGAAGATCAAACGCAGGAAAAAACCGGGTGCCACCCAGGGCGCGGGACGACGCAATACGCCGGCGAGTTTTCGAGTAAAATCGCGATTTCTCTCAGGCAACGGCGCCACACCGTTGGCCGGCCCCTTCATGGTCGGATGATCGAGGGAAAAGAGAATACCAGCAACCAAGTCATCGACATGGATCCATGGCATCCATTGAGTGCCATCGCCCAATCTTGCTCCCGCTGCTAACGAAAAAACCAGACGCAGGCGATCCCACGCCATGCCTCCCCTTCCCAGAACCATGCCGATTCGCACCATGACGCATCGAACGCCCAACGTCTCCACACCTGCGGTCGCCCGCTCCCAATCGATGCATAACTGGGCGAGATACCCGTCCCCGGGTGACGAAAACTCATCAACCCATTCGTCTTGTCGATTGCCATAATAACCCACGGCAGAAGCATTGATCCAGGTTTTGGGCCGGGTCACATCAGCCATCCGCGCCAGAGCGGAGACTATCGATCGCGTGACGCCGATGCGGCTTTGCTCAAACTTCAGCTTGTTCGAGCTAGTCCAGCGTTGATCGACCCTCTCACCTGCAAGATTGACGATGGCATCGAGCCCGGAAAAATCCCACTCGCCCGATTTCCGCCACTCCGTTACGCAGCTGGGATCGGACGAACCGCTGCGACTGTAGCCGATCACCTCATCACCGCGGGCCGCGAGCGCCGCGGCCACATAGCGACCGACGAAACCTGTCACTCCGATCACCCCTACGCGTTTTTTCATGACAAAGCCATGCCATGTTTTCCGGACAATGCAAATCATCACAGAGCTCACGAACATTTTTTTGAATCGCGAGACACCCATGCGAACCATGGGCCGACTTTTTGCTGGAGTCCCGACGGTTGCCCGATTTTTGTTTGGCAAACACCTAGGAATCGCCTACGTTTTTCCGCGATGAGCCGCCGTTGCCTCCTAACCTTTCTGCTTCTGCTCCTGCAGTCGTTGGTTTGGGCTGATCATGTGGTGGTTTCCGGCGGACCATCGTTGAAGCGCTGGGAGCAATACCGCGTTCCGGAAGACCAGCACGACCGCTGGTGGGCAAATTTCATCCGTGGCGGAACGATGCGTATGGACGAAATCCGCAAAGTATATGGAAATGATGCACCCATCGTATGGATTGTGTATCGCCCTGCCTATGAAATGCGCGGGCGGGAAGATGGTCAAAACTACCTAGGCATGATCCAGCAACAAGCCGACAAACGCGGCGCGTCACTGATCTGGATCCGAAGCGGGCAGGAATTGATCGAGACCCTGAATTCACGCAAGCGCGGCGCCATCCAAACGTTCGACTACTTCGGCCATTCGAACAAACATTGTTTCTGCCTCGATTATGGCACTGAAATCATCGCCACCTGCACCCAGTGGCTCCATGAAAGTGATCTGGCGCGCATCCGCTCCTCGGTTTTTTCCCGCAATGCCTACTGCAAATCCTGGGGATGCCACACCGGTGAGAGCATGTCGGGTTTCTGGAAATCGAAACTCGGCGTTGCACTCGAAGGCGCCAAAGGAAAAACCGACTACCGCGCACTTGCCGAAGGAAAATTCCCCGCTGTCTCTGGCGGTTGGATGCGCTAATCCCATTGACTTTCTGCCATGACATACGACCAACTCACCGCTCTCTACCAACTTCCTCTCTTTGAACTGATTGACCTCTCCCGTGCCGTGCACAAGGAACATTGGCCCGTTCAAGAGGTTCAACTCTGCACCTTGCTATCGATCAAAACCGGAGGATGTTCCGAGGACTGTTCCTACTGTGCCCAGTCGGCACGCTACAAATCAGGAGTGGAAGTGGAACGCCTGATGTCGAAAGAGACTGTGATGGAGCATGCGCTTCAAGCCCGTGCCACGGGATCCACACGCTTTTGCATGGGCGCGGCATGGCGCGGCGTTCGTATGGGGACGCAACGATTCGAGCAGGTGCTGGATATCGTCAGCGACGTCGCAAAACTCGGCATGGAGGTCTGTGTTACTCTGGGAGAACTGGGGCAGGAAGAGGCCAAGGCTTTGAAAAATGCCGGAGTCACGGCATACAATCACAATGTGGACACCTCACCCGAGCATTATCCCAACATCGTGAGCACTCATACCTTTGAGGACAGACTGCGCACGATCCGTCATGCTCAGGACGCGGGCATGGCTGTCTGCTGCGGAGGCATCCTTGGTCTGGGCGAAACGATTGAGGATCGCCTGAAAATGCTGGAAGTTATTTCTGAATTCAATCCGCAACCCGAGTCGATTCCCATCAACGCACTGATGCCGATGCCAGGAACACCGCTATCGGAAAATCCGCAAGTGGATCCTCTGGACTTGGTGCGGATGATCGCCGTGACACGCATTGCCGTTCCCAAAGCCAAAGTCAGACTTTCGGCAGGTCGCACCATGCTGAGTGAAGAAGCACAAAGCCTTTGCTTTTATGCTGGGGCCAATTCCATTTTTTACGGCGACAAACTGCTGACCGCAAAAAATCCCGCCGTCGAAAAAGACCGCAACCTGCTGATCAAACTCGGCCTGGGTGCACAGGCTCCCGACCCAGGGCTCGAGGCACCTTGTTGCGACCAAGACAAACAACCATCGCCCTGCTGCTAACCCCGAACCGACACCACGGTTCTGCCCCCATGAAGCGCACGCTCACACTCAGCCAGCAAACCCAGATGAACATCTCACGAGGATCCGCAAGTTTTCACCGTCTGCTGATGTGGTTCATATCGTTCTTCACCTCATGGATTCTCGTTCACACCGTAATTGCCGAGGAACTTACGGAAGAAGCAAAAATCGAGGCATTGATTGAAGCCGTGGGATCCATGAACGACGCCAGCTTCATTCGCAACGGAAGCGAATACAGCGCTAAGAATGCTGCCAAGTTTTTGCGTGGAAAATGGGACGCGCAGCGCAAGGAAGTGCGTAACGCGAAAGAATTCATCGAAAAAGTCGCCACCCAATCATCCACCACCGGCAAGCCCTACCTCATACGCACCAAAGGAGCGATCGAAACGCCCTGCGCCGCATTCCTCCAAGACCGGTTGAAAAAAATTGAATCCGGTCCCACACCTTGATCGAAACTTGCCCCATTGCGGACAGCCCTTGATCAACACTCGATCGGGAAATGCCTTGCCCGCCGTGATATCGCTCATTATCCTGATGCCGTGACCTGCAAACCAGGGAAAACCAAATATTCCTTCCTGATCCGGCAATGTTCTCTATGCCTGATCACAGGTCCGTTTGTGCATGGTGCCACGCCTCCTTCCGAACTGGAGAAACAAGGCCGCGCGGCATTGGCTGCCCATCTTCCCGAGGTCGCCGCAGTTCGCTTCGAAGCTCGTCTCGCGAATGCGCCTAACGATGCCGAGGAAGCAACCCGACTTCTGCTGCTGTTGGGCGAATCGCAGGTGCGCGCAAATCAGGCCGAAAAAGCACTCACAACGCTTGCCGACGAACGCCTCAAGGACTCTTCGGTCGCACTGTTTTGGAAAGCCCAAGCACATCGATCGCTTGGTGAGTTGCATCGCGCCATCGAACTTCTCGACCAAGTCATCGACATCAAAAATTTTCCATACTTTGGTGAAGCCGTGCTGACACGTTCGCGTCTGCTATCCGCCCTGGGTAACCAGCGGACGGCGATCGCCGGCCTCAACCTGCTCACCACCACCAAGTCTCCTCTTGCCAATCGTGCCAAACTGGACCAGGCGCGATTGCTGATGCTCACTGGTCAAACCGAGGATGCCCGTAAGACATTGCCAGCGGCCAAAGTTCTCAAACGTGGCGAAGAACTCGATGCGCAACTGCTGAATGCCGCACTCCTCCAAGCTGAGGGCAAATATCCTCAGGCGGTCGCGGAATATCAAACCATTCTCAAATCATTCCAAAAAGAAGGAGAACCTCTTCCGCCTCCCATTCATGAAGCCGCGATTGGTATAGCACGAGCCCGCGCATCGCTGAACCAGCGCGCCGAAGCAACGGACGTGCTACTTTCTTTTCTCCAAAACCAACCCGACTCACCTGTGCTCGACGAAGCGTTCTCATTGCTCGAGACGCTCGCGCTCACGGAGTCCACGAGGGAAGATCCCGTGATCGCGCTGATCGACGCTCGTCTTAAGCAGTGGTCGCAAAGCCCGCCGGTTAAATCATCGGCCATCCTGCCGAGTTCGACAACCGGCGCGGCTGACCAGCTACCTAGCATAGTCGAATTGGATCATCCTGAACTTCACGCTCACGCTCTCTACCTGCGCATCCGCCAGTCATCACAACTCCAAGAAGCGGAAAACCTTGAGAATCTTCGGCGTCTTGTTACGCAATTGCGATGGGAGCACCCGGATCATGCTCTGGCGCAGTATGCCACCGTTGCCCTAGCCCGTGCGCTTTTCCGTGAAAAGCAGGCCGATAAAGCGATCCATCTGTTGGAAAACATGATTGCCAGTGCGGTGGGAGGAGTCGCGCAAACGGAAGCGCATCTCCTGCTCGCGCGGGAGTTTTTTCAACAACAGAATTTCAGCGAAGCGGCAACGGCTTTTGAAAAAGCTGCTCAAACACTTCAGTCGACGGCGCGCAGCAACGCCCAGTTCAATGCCGGGATTTCCTGGCTTTTGGCTGCCGATGTGGCACAGATGCAACGCCTGCAAGACGCAGGATCGCCCAAACTCAAGGCGAGCTTGCAACTCGAACAGGCGCTGCTCGTGGCACACCAGCAACCGGAGCGTGGATTGCCGATGTTGGATCGCTTCATCGTCGATCACCCGACTCACTATCGCATCCATGAGGCGCGCCTCGCCATGGCCTTTTGCGCTCTCGAACAAGTGCCGCCCTCGATCGCACTCACTCGTGCATTGCTGGAATCGCTGGAGGATGAATCCGAGTTTGCCGAGGAAATTCTGCTTGCCCGAATCCAACTTGCGAATTCTACCCAGGAAAATTCTTCCGCTATCAGCCTCTGCAGGAAATTTCTCGAATCCTATCCAGAGTCCAAACAATTTGCCAATGTGACTCTCTCCTTGGGAATCGCACTCTATCAGAACAGTGACCTCAACGATGCGCGGCAAACTCTGCAAAAACTGGAAAAGAGTCATCCCGAAAAAGCCGCGCCCGCTCTCCTCATCGCAGCACGGGCCGCAGCACGCACTGGCACCCCCCAGTCCCTGACGGAGGCGATGGAACTTTTTGACCGCATCATCCAATCGAAGTCTCCCCTGTCCGCCTTTGCCGCTCTCGAAAAAGCCCGCACGCTCATCGATACGAAATCCAGCACATCGCTGCAACTTGCCGCCAAAGAACTGGAAACACTGCACGGCATGCTGGGACAGAATCCCACACTACAAATCACGGCAGGTTTGCTATGGATGGAAACTCTTCATGCCCTGAGCGGATCCGATGCCACGCGACTCCAGGAAGGCCTGTCTCTGCAACGCAAGTTGCTCGACAATCCGCTCTTGACCGATGATGACCGCAACCGTGTGATCTATTTCCGCGGCTTAACCCTCGAGCAACTGAATCAGGCGGATCAGGCTCTGGACGCCTACTATCAGGTCATCGAAGCCGCCGGAAAACAAGCCCCATCTCACTGGGACTACTTCGAACGCTGCGGCTTCAATGCCATTGCTTTGCTGGAAAAAAACCGCCGTTGGGAGCCTGCGATCGCGCTGGCAAAAAAACTGGCGACCTTTCCCTCGCCTCGTGCCAAGGAAGCTGAAGAGCGCGCGCAGAGACTCAGTCTTGAGCACATGATTCTGGATCAGTGAAAATCCTTCTCCGCCGCGTTGCTTTTTTGATTTGGTGATTGGACATTCCCTCGGATCGATTATCATGGCCCCATGCCACGCCCCGTTGACATCGTGATCGATTTTTTGCGCGAACAGGAATCGCGCGGTATCACGCATGTGGGTCTTGACGATTCCGCCCGCGCATTTCTCAAACAGCTCGCTTCCCGAAAAAGCACAGCACCGGCCCAGACCGCACCACATACCACAGGAAAGCATCGGGATCATTCTCCCGCTCCATCCTCCGAACCTGCGCCCAAGCTATCATGGCAGACTCATGGCCAGACCAAGGCCGAGCGTCTGGCGGATCTGCGCCGGCAAATGACGGATCTGCCGCGCCTGTTTCCGCCGGGGCAATTGCGCGCCACCATGGTTTTTTCACAAGGTAATCCTGATGCGGACATCGCCTTCATTGGAGAGAGCCCTTCGCATCATGATGAACAACAAGGCTATCCTTTTGCGGGTGCGGTGGGTGAAAAATTCGATCTGATTCTCAAGGCCATGAATCTCAGCCGGGGCGAGGTGTATCTCACCCACTTGGTCAAATTCCGACCCGCGACCAAAAACCAGACGACCAACAACCGCGCACCGAGTCATCAGGAAATCGAGGCATTTCTTCCGGCGCTGGCACACGAGATGGAAATCGTCGCCCCGCGCGTGATTGTCACACTCGGCTCCCTGACTTCCACCCGTCTTTGCCCCAGCGCAACATCGGCGGATCAACTTCGCGGGTGTTGGCACACATGGAACGGTTTTGCGCTGCGCACCACAGACGCGCCGTCCTTTCTCCTCACCGCCGCACAGCAGAAAAAACGCAAATTCTGGGAGGACATGCTCGCAGTCATGGAAAAACTCAACCTTCCCATCAGTGAAAAACAACAGGGCTTCTTTTTGCCCAAATGAGTATCTTCCGGGATCTGCAGCTCGTTCGCCGCGATATGTCACATGTGCGGAATCAAAAAGGGAGCGGTGTATCGCCGCTCCCTCGCATATCATCCTCTAGCGGAATCAATATTTGACATTGCAGCCATAAGGCTCGGTTTTTGCGGTGCTAACTTCCTTGCCAGCCAGCACTTCCTCCAATGCCTTGGCTACATAGTTTTCAGAACCAGCGATGTCAGCAGCATTGGTCGTTTTCTTCGAATCGATCGCGCCGTTATACACGAGCACTCCCTCTTTGTTGATCACGAACATGTGCGGTGTCGTTTTGGCCGCATACGCCTTGCCAATTGTGCCGCTTTCATCGGCGATCAGATGGGTCGCCTTGCTACCTTTGTCCGCAGAGAGTTTGAGGAACTTCTCGCCGTCGGTATAACTTCCGCTGGCTTTGGAACCTGAATTGATGGTGATCCAGACCACGCCCTTGCCGGTGTAGGTCTCCTGCAATTTCTGCATGTTTTGGGAGCCGTAGTGCTTGACCACGAAAGGGCAGCCATGATTGACCCATTCGAGGACCACGATTTTTCCTTTCAGGCTATCCAGCGAGACGTCCGCCCCCTTCACATCTTTGGCGGAAAAGGTTGGCGCGGGTTTGCCAACTTCAGCGGCGTTGGCAGAGATCGAGATGGAGATGGCGCTGACCATCGCGGCGAACATGTTTCTGGCAGTCATCATATTGTTAGAATAGTGAGTTAGTCGTTTTACCTATTGGATTGCGAATTTCTTTCGCAAAACGAAAACATATTCCCTCATTTCTCAAACCCATCCAATGGGAAAATCCGTTATTTTTTCCACCCGATCTTGAGCGGTTTCGCAGAATTGCGTGGTGCCACCACCACCATGAGATCGGTTAACAAGCCGCGTGCATATTCGTTTTTTTTCACACGCGCCTTGAGCCCATCGGAGGATTTTTGACAAACAATCGGATCGCGAGGATCGAGCGCCTGTTCGGTTATGGGAAAAACTTCAGCACCCTCCAGGGCTGAAACATCCACCCCGCTGAAGACGAGTTCCACCCATCCATCAGCTTCCTTCACATCCAAACGCATTCCCGGATCACTTCGAGGCAATCTGTCGAAAGCCTGCTGAATGGCGAGTGCGCGCTGCTGATCCACGGTCGCAAGCTCAGACAGCTCGGCCTTAACCGTCGCCTCACCCGCAACGCAACCTGTTTCGTTGCACGCCAGCCAGTTAATGTTGGCTGCTATCGGCAGATTCCCCTGCTGCGATTCGTTCATGGTGAGCATGACAGGCAGCAACACTTCGCCCGTGTATCCGTAGCAGGCCAGGTCCCCCGTCATTTCCCTCTTCGGCGCGGGGAACATCACCTCTCCGGCCGATACGCCGGCGGGCAATTTCCAGTTCACTTCTGTTTTCATGCCACCCTCTCCGGGATTCACCCAATAACCGTGCCAGCCTTTTTCATAAACCATGCGTATGGCCGCAGGAATGAGAGTGGGACTTCCTTTCTTGATCACTGGCTCCGACAGCCATAGCTCCGCGTTGGCATGGCCCTTCACTTGTGAGAAAAGTGGCGACATTGACAGAATTCCGATGAAAAAGAAAAAGCGCATGACGAAGCATAGCATGATCGCCGCGTTAGGCAGCAGAAAAATGCTCAGAACAAGTCCGTTGTCGTGACCGAATTCTGCTCGCGAGAACCCAGCAATTTGGCTTGGGCAACCACCCGCAACGGTGATTCATCGAAACGAAACGAGTGGCAATTCGGACAAAGCACGGTGCGGATGCCCACGATCGAATCGCAGCCTTCACAGACCTTGTAGGATCCGGCGTTGGCGGCGATTTTGCGGGCTGTTTCCTGTCGTGATTCGGAAGCACTCATGTCTTGTCAGCAGAATCGGGCGAAAAAAAACGGACGAGGCATCACCCAGTCCGCTTATGCGAAACATTCAGAACTCCGGATCAGGCGCCGGTCGAGGCAAGAGCCTTGGCAGCCTTGCTCTTGATGTTCGCAGCTTTGTTGCTGTGAATGAGATTGGTCTTGGCAGCCTTGTCAACAGCCGAAGCCAATTCGCTAACGGCAGTCGTGGCAGCCGTTTTGTCACCGGCGCTCAGTGCTTCGGAAACTTTTTTGCGAAGCGTTCTGATGCGGCTTTTCGCAGCGCGGTTACGTTCCGTGCGCACTTCAGTTTGGCGGATGCGCTTTTGGGCAGATTTGGTGTGGGCCATGATAAAAAAAGACTGAGTTGATGATGATCGAACGACAATTCCGCGTGTGCGGGGCGAGAAATCTACCGGTTTCCCATGAGGTGTCAAGAAAAAGGCGTAAATCGCAGCAAAAAAATCGGCGGCAGAAATAACCTTCTCTGCGAATGACGTTTTTTTTCATTTTTGCATTGATTCGGCACAATGATGCGCAACAGTAAGGGTAGCTTGACTATCAGTTCTCACCGTTTATTTCCTGTTCCCACAGCACCCGGCTGGCTGCGGAGAAATACTCTCCGACCAGGCTTGCCATATCCCGCAGAAAACCAATGATCTCGCGCGCCAAAACCAACGAATCGATCCCTTTTCCCGAAACCACTGCCGTGCCAGCCAAACGAATCAAATCCGCCAAAACACCGCAAGGAAGCGCCGCGCCTCAGGAATACGGCTTGGTCGCGCCCACACAAGATGCGAAAAACTACGTGCTCGATACCAACGTGCTCCTCCATGATCCCGCATGTCTCGGACGCTT
>JBJOMZ010000044.1:0-20869 GCA_046052105.1 Verrucomicrobiota bacterium
GGTTTCCGATTCATCTCGGTGTCATTCTTTCTGACGCAACGACTTCATTACACTCGTTTTCAGCCCAGTCCTCGGTGTCATTCTATTTGTCGCAATGCGGTGAAACAGGCGTTTGATAAACTAGGCTTGCCATGCTCTCGTTCGCTACGTAGCATTTTCCTCCTGCGACAATGATTGTTGATTTCGTTGCCGCCAGCCAACATGATCAATACGAGCCGTGGGATTTTGGGATGCGTTCAAACGATGGAAGTTGGCCCAGCAGGGTCTGTCTTCCGGAAAAAAGCGTCGCGTCTATGATGCGGAAGGGCGCCTCGTATCCTTATTGGGAAATTCCCGATGGATCCAGTGGCTGCTGATTATCGCTTTTGTGGTTTCCCTCATCGCTTTGGTGGTGCAGCAACCCCATGACCAAGTCGGAAAGTGGTCCGAGCAGCTCTGGCTGCAAGTCATGAGTGCCGCGGTGGTGGCGATTACGGCTATCATGATGCTGCGATTGAATCATCGCGATCTGATGCGTAAAAACAGCGTGGCATTGCTACTGCTCGGAGGTTTGTTGTTGCACCTCGGCTTGGTTTGTTGGATTTCGCACTGGGTGGTTTCTCACCAATGGCGCAAGGAATATCAACTGCTGCTGATTCCTTTCGCCCTGGCTCCCATGGTGCACTCGGTGCTGCTCGGTCGTCGCGCCGGAACATTCAGCGCGATTTTTGTCAGCATCGCCGGCACGCTGTTGATGCCTTCGAGCGAAATGGTGGTCTACCTGATCATGAGCCTCGCATGTTGCATGGCTGTCGTGGTGCTGACCAGTCGCGTGCGCAAGCGCGCGCAGTTGCTGCGTTCGGGCATTTACGCAGGAGGTTTATCACTCCTGTTCGGGGTGATTTATGGACACATCTTGCATGTTTTTGATGGCAATCATCAGGACCAATGGGCCTCGGATGGCACGATGTGTGCCGTTGCTTTTGGTGTTGGCTTCATCACGGCTTTGATTGTCAGCGGTCTTCTGCCCATGCTCGAGGGAGCTTTTTCGCTGACCACGAACATCAGTTGGCTCGAGTTGTCCGATTTGAATCATCCGCTGCTGAAACAAATGCAGTTGGATGCCCCAGGCACTTTCCATCACAGTCTGGTGGTGGCCTCGCTGGCGGAGTCCGCGGCGGAGGCAATCGGTGCCAACGCAGCCTTGTGCCGTGCTTGTGCCTATTTTCACGATGTGGGCAAACTGAAGAAGCCTGAATACTTCATCGAGAATCAGGCGGATGGTATGGAGAATCCACACGATGCCCTGACTCCCACGATGAGTTCTCTCGTCATCATCGCCCACGTCAAGGACGGCGTGGACCTAGCTCTCAAACACAAACTCAATCCGCGTATCATCGATGCGATTCTCGAACATCATGGCGATACCATGGTTTACTATTTCTATCGCAAGTGCCAGGAGTTGAAAGCGCAAGAAGAGGATAAGGTGGACAAGGGGTTGGAGAACGAGGAGGATTTGCCGCAGATCGACGACAAAAATTTCCGCTATCCCGGTCCGCGGCCACGATCCAAGGAGACAGGCATTCTCAGCCTGGCGGATGCGATTGAGAGCGCTTCTCGCAGCTTGCAAAAACCCAATCCCATTAAGATTCGTGGACTGGTCGATGATATCGTGCGCGCCCGCTTGACCGATGGCCAGCTCGATGACTGCTCCTTGACACTACGTGAATTGTCAAAGGTCCGCGAAAGTTTTGCCAACACTCTGCGCAGTATGATGCATAGTCGCATCAGCTATACGAAAACAGAAGAAACCGGCGAGCGTAAGTCGACGGTTGTGAAGTCCGCAACCCGACAATTCTATGAGGAGTGAAATCCCGGAAGTGGAGATCATCAATCACCAGACGCAGGTGCGACTCACGGAGGACTCGCTGGTTTTTCTGCGACTCGCTGCCTTGCGCGTTTGGCCACGACTGGCATCTTTTCAATGCTTGCCGCATCATCTCGAAAGCATTGAAGTATTGGAAATCGCCTTCGTCAGCGCCGCAGAATCAGACCGCGCTCATCGTGAGTTCATGGATGTAGCAGGGGAAACGGATGTTATCACCTTTCTCCATGGCGAACTGGTCATTTGTCCCGCTGTGGCCGAACGACAAGCGCGTGAGCATGGCGAGCCGCTGATGCGCGAGTTGCTCCGTTACGTCATCCATGGCATGCTTCATTTGGCGGGTCACACAGATGATCGGAAAGCCGCGAGGATCGTGATGGAACAAGCGCAGGAAAAACTCGTGACCTGGGCATGGGAAAACGGCAATTTTACGGTAGAATCGACCGAAAACACGCAAAAATGAAAAAAATGCGCCTGATTCCGAGAAAAAATCATTTTTTTTTCATTTCATGCTTGCCAGCGCATCTATCTCTGGTATCAACGCCGCCCCGCATCGCTTCATCGACTCTGTTGCATGCGCCTCAACGCGAATCTACGCAAATATCATGGCCCGCATTTTCGGTATAGAAATTCCCAATGAGAAGCGCATCGAAGCTTCTCTTCCGTTCATTTATGGCATCGGTCGCCCGACCGCCACGAAGATCCTCGAACAAGCCGGGATTGATCCCGATATCCGCACGGGTCAGCTTTCCGAGGAGCAACTCGTGAAGATTGCCCAAGCGATCCAAAGCAATGGCATCGCCATTGAAGGTGACCTTCGTCGTGAACGTCAGGTCGCTCTGAAGCGTCTTACCTCGATCAACTGCTACCGCGGCATCCGTCACAAGCGTGGTTTGCCCGTTCGTGGTCAGCGCACCCGCACCAACGCCCGCACCCGCAAGGGCAAGAAGAAGACCGTGGGTGTGAAGAAATAATTAGATCTCCATTACTATGTCTGAGGAAAACAATAATGCAATTGAGCCGCAAGCAGCAGCTCCCGTGGAAGCTCCCGCCGCAGAAGTCGCGGCTCCTAAAAAAGACGAGCGACGCGACATTTTCGCCGAGATCGCCGGTGGTGAGGAGCCGGTCATCAAGATTCACAAGGCCAAAGGCTCGAAAAACATCACCAAGGGGATCGTGCATGTCACTTCCACTTTCAACAACACTCTCGTTTCCGTAACGGACGCTCTGGGCAATGCTCTCGGCTGGTCCAGCGCTGGTAAAATGGGCTTCAAAGGTTCTCGTAAAAGCACCGCGTATGCGGCTCAGGTAGTCTGCCAAGACGCTTGCCGTCAAGCCATGGGTCACGGTCTACGTGAAGCAGAAGTCCGCGTGAAAGGCCCCGGCTCCGGTCGTGAGTCCGCTGTTCGTGCCGTGCAAACCATCGGCATCGAAATCATTTCTATCGACGATGTGACTCCCGTTCCACACAACGGTTGCCGTCCTAAAAAAGCCCGTCGCGTCTAATCCACACTTTTACCACTCAAGATCATGGCACGTTACACAGGTCCCCGCACAAGAATCAGCCGCCGCTTCGGTGTGCCGTTGTTTGGTTCCAACAAGTCGTTGGAGCGCCGCAATTTCCCACCCGGTCAGCACGGCATTCGCGCAGGTCGTAAGAAAAAGAGCGAATACTCGGTGGCTCTCGGTGAGAAACAGAAACTCCGCTTTCAATACGGAGTTCTTGAAAAACAATTCCGTGGATACTACGAGGAAGCCGCCCGCCGTCGTGGCATCACAGGTGAAATCATCCTGCAATTGCTCGAGCTGCGCCTCGACAATGTTTGCTACCGCCTCGGTTTCGGCAACACCCGCCAAGCAGCCCGTCAGTTGGTCAATCACGGTCACGTGCTTGTCAATGGCAAGGTAGTCGATGTGGCCAGCTACGAGTGCAAGGCTGGTGATGTGATCAAACTCGCCGCCAAGCCTTCATCGCAGCAAATAGGTCTGCGCATGCTCGATCTCACCCAGGCCGTGCCATTGGTCGACTGGTTGACTCTCGATCGCGCCGCTCTGGAAGGCACCATTTCCCGTGTGCCTGAGCGTTCGGACGTGGATCCAATGGTTAACGAGCAGCTGATCGTGGAGCTCTACTCCCGCTAATCGTTCCCGCAACGAACCAAACAACCTCGCCACCTCCGGGTTGCGGGGTTTTTTGTTGTCGTGGCGGCGCTTTCCAAGTGCCTTGCCAAAATCTTTTAGAATGGTTTGGTGCTTGGAAAGCGCCCCACGGAGAAATCATCTTGTCGGAAAAATTCTTTGCGATAGATTGCACCCGTGTCAGCCGAGCGCAAAATGACGATTCTGATTCTCTGCAGCGGGCTGTTGCTCGGCGGTCTGGCAGGGCATTTTCGTGCGAAGATGTGTTTCCACTCAGCTGCTGGCGCAGCAGAGCCTGCCACATTTCACGAACAGGCATTTGCGAAGGCGTCTTCGATCGATTCGGCCCTCATACTCGCACAGCAACTGCCCCTGGCCGATGCACAAAAATGCGCGGCGCTGGCGCAGGAGATGTTGACCAAACGAGTGCGGGTGCTGGTCATGGAGGATCCGTTTGCCGATAAATCAGCGGAAAATTATGAGGAGAAACCACTGCCAACTCACGCGTGGGAAGGGTTGTTCAAGCGATGGTTCCAGGTGGCTCCTGAGGCGGCGTGGGCTTTTGTAATGGCACATCATCGAGATGATGAATTGCCACTCCGCGAGGCGGCCCTGCACCAATGGGCCTTGCTCGATCCGCTCGCAGCAGTCAATGCTGCGGGTGAAACCATCATGAAGGAGGAAAGACATTTGATACTCAATGCGTGTATCGAAAATCATCCATCCACGGGATTACAGTTGTTGCTGGAGTGGGGGATGAAAGATGATTTGACTGATGATGATCCCTTTTCTTCCCGTCCCGAATTTGCCAGTGAACTGTTAAGCCAATTGGCAGAAAAGTCACCGCAGGAAGCATTGGAATGGTGCAAGGCTCACAAACCTGATGAGTTGGATGCGGTGTGCGTGGGCTGGGTTCGACATGATCTGGACGCCTGTCTGGACTGGATCGCAACGCAGGAAGTATCGGAGCAAAAAGACCTGCTTGCCAGCTTGTGCGAAGAAGCGGATGTTTCCTTCAAAACGGTGCGCGTGCTGGCCAGTATGTGCGAGCCTGCGGAGGTGCTCAGTTGGGTAGGGGATGCATTCAATCAGATAGTCAAACGCGATGAGGCGATGGCGCAGGCACTCATCGACGAATTGCTGCCCAATCCGATGGATCGGATGTTGGCGAGGTGTTCGATGGCCGATGACCTAATGAGATCGGATCCGCGCAAGGCCATGGCGATCATGCTGCCATCGCTGCGAACGGCATTGCCTCTGTATGAACAACCATCGCCGCATTTGCAATCGTGTTTTCCCTCGCATGATTTCAACGATAGTCCCGATTATTACGGGGTAACGCACATTTTCGAAAACTACCTCCAACTGGGACCAGCGGCTGGTGTCGGTATGGCGGAAGCCTTGGCGCTGTTACAGGAAATTCATCCGCAGTATCACCCTTTGTTGATCGGTGAAAATACGGACACCTTGCGGGAGTTGTTAGGTCCGCCGGGCGAATGGGCGTTTCCGCTTTTGCGCGATATGCCGCGTGAGCAGATGAATGACGTGGTGGAAAATTTATTCTCTTCCGCATCGCCCGATGAATTGTGGAAACAGGTAAAATCGCTGCCACCGGATACCTTGCGCGATGTGATGAGTGAACGCTGTCTCACGCTCATGATCGAGGATGATGCTCCCGTGGATGTGGTGATGTCATTCGCGCAGCAACACGGCGGCACACGTCTCGATCTGAGCGGTGTGTATGAATCATGGGTTGGCACCGCACCAGAGCAGGCATTGCAGCACTTGCAGGCGAACCCGGATGCCAAGGCCTCGGAATGGGCTGCGTTGATCGCTTACGGTTACGGCGAGCGTGCGGAGGAAATCCAGAATGCGGTGGAGCGGATGCCTGCGGGTGTCCTTCGGCAAGCTGCCGTGAAGAGCCTATCCTACCAGGCCCTGGAACAGGCGAGCGATCTTGTCACATCGCTCTACTGGGCGACGGAAATTTCTGATACTGCCAAGCGTTACAAGCAGTTGAAGGACATCCACGACCGCTGGCAAAATGACCCGAAGACCCGGAATGATCCGCAAATCGCCGAAGCCCTGCGACAGAATCTGGAGCACTCGTCGCTGGATGCGCGCGAGAAAGCCCTGTGGCGGGAACGGTGGGAAAGTGAGGTAGCGCGATGACTCGCAAGTGGATCGGATTTGTGCTGGCATTTGTGACGGGCTACATGATATGGTCTCTGACCGACAGTGCGCGCAACGGCGGCTCGGTGGCTTCGTCCGCAGAGCAGGAATCGCGTGCCAAAAGCGCGCGCAGGTTGGATGTGGTGGCGGAGTATGAGGCGCTCATCCTCAGCGAGGAGGAAAAGTTCCAGCTTCAGATGGATGAGGCAACCACGTTTTCGTCTTTGATCGCGCTCGCGGAAAAGAAGCGGAACAATTCCTATCAATGGAAACGAGACGCTCTGATCGAGATGCTGGCGGCGAAATATCCTGCCGAGGCGCTGCGCCACTATGCGGCGAGGCCCACGGATGCGGAGATGAATGAGTTTATGTTCAATTCAATTCTCTCGGAGTGGGCGAAGATCGATTGGGGGGCGTTCAGTATGTTTGTGAGCCGGGATGGGGTCGTGAAGCATAGCGAATTTGTATCGGTGTGGGGAGATCTCGCCGAGCAAAGAGTGAAGGATCATCCACTGGACTGCGTCGAACAGTTCCGCCTGTTTTCTCCCGAAAAGCAACGGGCGATCATGGAGAGCAGTTATGCTACAGAGCCACTCGGGAAATTGTTAGCTCCCTCCATCAGCGACCCCGCTTTGCGTTCCCAAGTCGAGGAGAGATTACGTGCGGCGGCGGATGTTTTGGCAAGGCGCGAAGCGAGTCCCTCGCAGAATATGGATGCTACGCCTAGCGAGGAAATACAAGAGCGTGATCGGTGCGAGCGTCTGATAATTGAATGGAGAACGGGAGCGCCCGATCCTGAGGAGCTGGCGGAGATTCTGGCTAGCATCAAGAGCATATCGCGCCAGAAAGATCTTTTGCGCAAAGCGCTGGAGCCGCGCTCGGATCCGCCGGAAGAGGCCCACGTTTGGTTGAAGCGGATTTCCGATAGTATGGCTGCGGTGGGTGAGATCACGGACGGGGCTCCCTCTGTGACTTCTGAAGCAAAAAAACCGTACACGGAGGCGCTGAACGACTGGCTGCCGAAACAATCCGTGCGTCTGCAGCGTGCATGGGCCAGTGAACTGGCCATCCGCAAGGACCCCGCGAGTGCCTTTTCTTGGATTGATAGGCTCGCCACCGAGTCCCTGCGTCTGGATGTCCGTAAGGATGTATTCGAGCGTTGGACGCGATTTTCCCCTGCCGAAGCGACGGCTTATATCGCCGAGCATACGAATGAATTCGAGCGATCCATGCATCTTCCAGAAGCGGTCCGCGCTTGGGCGCTGCGCGACTTCGAATCGGCCAAAACATGGCTCGACGCCCAACCGGAATCGGTTGCCAAAAGGCAGGCGTTAGAGAAGCTTGGCGGGCAGTGATCGTGGCGGTGTCATCTTGCCTCCATACCGGGGGAGGCGTGAGGCGAGACGCCTCTGCCACAGGTTCATTTCGCGGGAGCGGTTTTTGGCAAATACTTGACGTGGGGGAGGCTTTTGAAATCGGCATCCTGGGTCCACAGCGTGGCCTTGTGGGTCAGTGCCGTGGCGTAGATGAGGGAGTCGGCCATGGCGAGTTTGTGGCGCGCCCCCACGGTGGCGGCGAGTTCGGCGATTTCAACGGTGACGGCGCTGATCTGGTATTGTTGCAAAAAAGCGATGATCTGGCCGGTGATCGTTTCCCCTGAGACGCGTACGCAGTAGCGGGCGATCTCGTAAAGACTGATCGAGGAGATGATCACCGTCTCCGACTTGAGCAGCGCGCTTTCGAATTTCGCGGCATTGGCTCCATCGTGAGTGATTTCCAATAAAGCCGAGGTATCGAAGCAGTGCACGTTCATGGCAGAGAGCGATCGGATTTTTCCCGAACAAATGCGACATGGGCTTTGCTCTTCAGAATGCCTCTCAGCTGATCCGGTGTCATGATCGGGCTGACTTCGATTTTTCCATCGACTTGCTTGAACTGAAGGCGCTGACCCGGCTTGAGGTTCATCGCTTTACGAATGTCTTGCGGGATGACGACTTGATATTTGGGGGATAACTGTGCTGTTGTCATACGTTTTTTATTTTAGGATACGTTTGGCATTTATCCAGCATTTTTTGCGTGGGGATGCGCGGGCGACATTTTGTGCCCTGCCAGGGAATGAGTCAGGCGTGAGGCGAGACGCCTCCACCACGTTATTTTACCTCCAGTTTCACGCGCAAGAATTCCTCCTTGTTCTTCGGCGCGATCGCTTCCATGGCGCGCGGACGGTTGGGGTTTTCCGTGGGAATTACTACCTGGTAGCGCACGCCTTGGGGCACGCGGATGCTGAGAAACTCGTTCATGTCGGCGGTGGCGGAAGGGGTTTTTCCTTTGGCTACGATCACATCGAATTGACGGACTTCCACGTCGAGCGCCTCACGTTTTTTGCTGCCATCAGCTTCAGTGAGGAAGGAATCGATGCGCAATTCGCACTCGCCGGGTTGGATCATGGTCTTCGCTCCGAGATCGATGTAGCGCTGCGTGACATCCACGCCCGCTACGCTAGTGTCTCTCATGTTCCAGATCATCGGGAAATGCGCGTTGGTTTTTTTCCATGATGTTGCATACACACCATGGGCGACCGATCCTGGGACGCCGCGTGCGGCATCGGCCATCAGCCAGCCGTGATCGAGGCCATTTTTATCCGGATGGTATTCGGTAAAAAGCCAGCGTTTGTGCTCGGGCAGCCAGACTTCGTTCCAATTGTGATTGCCTTCCTTCGTCGTCCACATCGCGGTGCCAGCGATGCGGCAGGGGATGCAGACGGAACGCAGAGCATCGGCCAGCAGGATGGATAGCCCCGTGCAGGAGGCCATTTTCAGTTTCATCGACTCGTGGGGACCCTGGTTCGGTGCGCGGCGTTTGGTGTTGTATTCCACGCCCAATTCCTTGGCGATGGCGGCATTGATGCGCTCCAAGGCCTGAGAAGCGGTGGTCGCATCACCGGCGATTTTCTTGAAGCGCTGGTAAAAATCCGCACGCCAGTTGTCGCGTTTCTCATCGAGCACGGCGTAGGGCAATACGTCATTGAAAAAAATCTCGTCGGGAATGTCCTTGCCCCATGGCATCTCCTGCCGCGCCTGATAGGCGAGTTTGATATTTTCTAACAGAAATTCAGATGGGAGTGAGGAAGCATCGCGGGGGGACATGTGGGTTAGCAGGAATGCCATACCGGGGCGCTGTTCGGCAGGACATTGCTGCCAGGCTTTCGTGAATTCTGTGGAGGATGCCTGTTCCTTTTCGATGCGCATCGCTAGGGTAGGGGGCAGAGACGTTTCTGCGGCAAGGATGGGAACGTGTAGCAAGCTGAGCAGAAGGAGAGGCAAACGCATGAGTTTTTTTCGCAAATGTTGCTTCGTTTGGCGATGGCAAAAATACCATCGATTGTGGAAATCGAGCGGGGAATGGGCTTGCAATTTTCGGCTGCTTCGCTTGGATGTCTGCGGCTTGCGCGCATGGGATCATAGGGTCGATGGCGTATGGCCGATTTTATCCTCCATCACATCGCGAATGAGTCATTTTCAAGTAAAAGCCATCCAGAGCCTGCAAGCGGAATTGAGCGTGCCAGGAGACAAAAGCATGTCACACCGCGCCGCGATCATTGCCGGGCTTGCCGACGGCGACTCGTTGATTCGCAATTTTTTGCCCAGTGAGGATTGTCTCAATACACTGCATGCCATGGCCGCAGCGGGTGTTTCGTATGAGGTATTGGAGGAGATGGTCGGCTTCGGGCCTATCGCCTTGCGCATCCACGGTCGAAAGGGTAAGCTCCAGGCGCCGCAGAAGCCCATTGATTGCGGCAATTCCGGCACCGGCATGCGCTTGTTGGCGGGATTGCTGGCGGCTCAGCCCTTCGAATGCGAATTGTTCGGAGACGAATCTTTGTCCTCACGTCCTATGGGGCGGGTGATCAATCCGCTTTCGCAAATGGGCGCCAAGATCGATGCCCTTGGTGAAAAAACCGGATGCGCGCCCTTGCGTATCCACGGTCGTTCCTTGCAGCCGATTTCCTACACAATGCCGGTAGCCAGTGCTCAGGTAAAGAGCGCAGTGCTACTCGCGGGGCTGTTTTGTGAAGGTGTGACAACTGTGATTCAGCCGGCGGAAACTCGAGACCATACCGAGCGCATGCTCGAGGCCTTTGGGGTGCAAACACAGCGCGAGGGCCAGGCCATCCGCTTGACCGGTGGGCAAATTCCTCAAGCGCGCGACTTCCGTGTGCCGGGCGATATTTCCAGCGCCGCATTTTGGATCGTGGCCGCCTCTGCCATGCCCGGTTCGCGATTGTTGATTCGCCACGTGGGCTTGAATCCTACGCGCACCGCCATCGTGGATGTGATGCGCCGCATGGGCGCGAAGATTACCGTGGTGAATGCTTCCTCACAAGATGGCGAGCCCATGGGCGATCTGGAGATTTGTGGTGCCGCACTCTCTGGTACCGAAATTTTCCCCGCTGAGGTGCCGAACCTGATCGATGAAATTCCTGTCATCGCCGTGGCCGCAGCGTTGGCCAGTGGCAAGACCGTGATCCGCAATGCCAAGGAGTTGCGGGTGAAAGAAACCGATCGCATCACCACCGTGGTGAACAACCTGCGCAGCATGGGCGGCGAGGTGGAGGAGTTCGAAGACGGCATGGAAATCACGGGTGGGCACGCGCTGCACGGAGCCACGCTGCAAAGTTTCGGCGACCATCGCATCGCAATGGCCTTCGCGATTGCTGGGTTGTTTGCTAGTGGCGAAACGATGGTGGAAAACACCGCCTGCGTGAATACCTCATACCCAGGTTTTTCCCGACACCTCGATGCCATCATGGCGGAAGCAAGCGACGCGAGTGCTTACGAACTACCCACCGTTTCCCATACCCGCTGATGCATACGAGCGCTCATTTTGCCATCGCCATCGATGGTCCTGCGGCATCGGGGAAAAGCACGATCGCCAAATGCCTTGCAAGGGAACTGAACCTAGTGATGGTGAATTCCGGTGCGATGTATCGCGCTGTGACATGGAAGGTGTTGCAGCTCGGCCTAGACCCGCACGACAGTGCCGCGGTTTTGTCAGCGCTCGATTCCATGGATATCGTCTGCGGAGTGGAAGGTTGTTTTTCCACCGTGGCCATCGATGGTCGAGAGTTGAATGAAGAACTGCGTGATACCGCCGTGAACACTGCAGTTTCTGTTGTTGCCGCCATACCCCGTGTGCGTGAGGTGCTGGTGCAAAAGCAGCGTGACTATCTGCAACACACCAGCGTAGTCATGGAGGGACGTGATATTGGATCCATCGTTTTTCCCGATACACCCTACAAAATTTACGTGGATGCCTCTGAGGAAGTGCGCGCCGCACGTCGTTCTGCCGAGGGGGTGACGGATAGCGTCGCAGCGCGCGACAAGGCGGACAGCAATCGCGCGACGGCCCCCTTGCTGGTGGCAGATGGCGCGGTGGTGTTGGACAATTCTGATCACACCGTGGCATCGGCAGTGGCTGCCGCGCTCGACATTTTGCGAAGCCAGGGTTTGGCGGTGAATGAAGCATAATACGGTCATGATGCGATGGATTTATTGGTTGGGATGGATGAGTTTTGGTGCGGCATATCGCACTTTGTTCGGCTTGCGCATTGAGGGGAAAGAGCACCTCATCACCGATGGCCCCGTGCTGGTGGCGGCGAATCATCAGAGTTTCCTCGATCCACCCTTGATCGGGAATTTGTACAACGACGAAATGTATTTCCTCGCCCGCAAGACTTTATTTGTAGGACTCGGAAAGTGGTTATACCGTCAATGGAATGCCATTCCCGTGGATCAAGAGCGGCCCGATATGGCCAGCCTCAAGACCATGGTGAAATTGCTGCATCGCGGAGAAAAAGTATTGGTTTTCCCCGAGGGCGAACGCAGTGAAACCGGAGCTCTCGGCAAGGGCCAGCCTGGCGTCGGTCTGATCGTCGCCAAGGCGAACGTCAAGGTGCAACCCGTTCGTATCCGCGGCGCCATGGATGCTCTGCCTCGAGGATCGGGCCGCATTCGCTTTGCCCGCATCGTCGTCAGCATCGGCCCAGCCATCGATTTTTCCGGTCAGGACTACCAAGGCAAAGAGGGCTACCAAAAAATCGCCGAACGCATCATGGCGGAAATCGAAGCTCTCTAGTCCCGCACTACGAGTTTTCCCTGCCTCGATCGCCCTGCTCATGTACGCAATTTGACGAGTTGACCGGATGCGATTCTTGTGATTTCTTGCCACGGTGAATCCACACTCAAACGTTTGAACCCATTCCATCCAGCGTGGATTGCTCGTTTCCTCAGTGTTACCCATCCAATCTAACCTGTGTTTCCTATCTATACATCTCATCATCGATGGCCCTCCGTTCTCGCGGCCATCGTTATGATCCTAGGACTTGCCCGCGCGCAAACGGTCACCAGTTTCACCAATTTTAGCGAAAGTGGCAACTTGCTGACGTCGCCGAATATCCGCAATCAAACGTTTACTCCCAGCGGAACAAACGTCACGGTGACTACTACGACTCGACATGCGAATGGCGTGGTGGGGCAAGAAACCTATCTCACGGAGGAATTCCCTGCACTAACGACGGGTGATCGGATCACGGCAACTCTCATCTCCGCCACATTCAATCATTCCGCCGATACAGTAGCAGTAGCGGTTGCGAATACGAAGACGCCGACCAGTCGCGCCAATTATTTCGTTTGGGGATGGCGGAGCGGTTCGATGTATCTCACCAATTTTGACGCGAGTGGCAGCAATACGACTTCCGCAACCGCATACCCTGCTTCCGGTCGACCGGACTCCGTTTTCATCGAGCGCACCGCTACAGGGTGGACTCTCGGATCCATCAAAAGCGGTATCGAGACGATTCATCATACGAACATTACGTCTGTCGTCGGAACCTTGACCACATCCATTACCACCAACGGCAGAGCCATCGGCTTCTATTCCGACATGAGAACCGATGCCTCGACCTGGACCTTGGGAAACTTCACCCGATCAAGCACCGAGCCGCCACCACCACCTCCTCCGCCACCGGACTATCTGCCACTCGTATCGTTCATTCCGGTGAGTGATGGCAATGAGGCTACCGATGAAAATGGCTATGCAGGCTCAGCGACCAACTCGATCGCCTTCATTCAGGACAACCTCATCACGGTGGGTGACCAGCAGTTCATCGCATACTACGGGCAACACGCCACCAACTCCAGCCACCCGAGCAACAGGTGTGTTCTCATCGCCCGTCGCTACATCGACGAATCCGTCTGGCAAGTGTATTCCACAGACTTTGTCATCAGCTCCGCCGAAATCAACAATACCCATTGCGTCATTAGCTTTGCCATCGACGGAAGTGGCTTTCTGCATATCAGCTGGGGCATGCACGCCACGGTGCATGGCGTCATTCCTCCGCGTTATGCGAAAAGCACCACCTCGGTGCTAGGAACAGGACCGATATCGCTGGTCGCTGGGCAGATGACAGGTCAGGAAAATGTCGTCACGTATCCCAAATACCTGACCCTCCCTGATGGCGACCTGTTGTTCCTCTTCCGTGAAGGTGGTTCGGGCTCTGGCGACTGGTATCTCAATCGCTATGATACGGCGACATCGACATGGGCTCCCGTTCACGCGACCAGCGGCGTGCATCAACCTTTCATGAAGGGCAATGGTGACTCACCGAGCAACTGCTTCTATCCCGATAGGATGACAATCGGTCCCAATGGGATGCTTCATCTCGCCGGTCCTTTCCGTAACTCGGCCGCTACTATGCAGACGAACCATCGCTATGTCTATCTGCGTTCGCCCGATCAAGGGGTTACGTGGCAACGCAGCAACGGCACCACCATCAACCTGCCCGCAGTTGAGCGGATCGGTTTCGCGGGCCTGCCTGCGGCGCACCTTCCCGAGATCGTGAAGGATCTTCCACAAAATCACAGCATCATGAATGAGTCTGGTATGACCACTGACAGCTCAGGTCGCCCGATCATTGCCAACTGGTGGGCGGACAATGCCGCCAGCGGCGACAACACTCGGCAATACCACATCTTTTTCCATGATGGTGCTGCTTGGCAACAGCGCACTGTTTCCGCACGCAATCTCGATCGCCCCGCCGACCAATACGGGGGCACTGGCCCCGCCTTGAGCGCAAGTTTCATGGGGCGACCGATCGTCATCACCGATTCCGTGGACAGGATCATCGTGCTCTACAACGACAACCGATTTCCGGGCATAACGGCCGTCTTTTCTGAGCCCCTCGCGCAAGACCCCGATCGCAACAACTGGACTCGTATGAACTTGACCCACGAAAATCTCGGATTCTGGGAGGGCACCTACGATGAGGTGCGTTGGAAGCGGGATGGAGTGCTACAAATGCTCTATCAGAAACTGCCGGGCATGGGAGCAAGTTACAGTTTACAAAACAATTCGACGCCTGTTTCTGTCCTCGAGTGGGATGCTTATGCCTACTTCAACACTCCTGGTCCATTGACCGTGGATACCACAACAACACCCGGTCAGGCGGCTGTCTTCGTGCCGGCTCACGCCGGTTTCCGTTATGATCTTCGCACCAGTCTCAATCTCGACTTCAGCGCTCCGCCCGTCGGAACACTGGACGGCGACGGCACTTGGAAGAATTTCGGCTCTTGGCCGATGAACGAGCCGCGCAGATTCTGGCGCCTCGAACGCACGGAGGAAGCTACGAACGAATTGTAGCCGGATCATTGATCCAAGAACGATTTTATCGATCTTTTTTTAGTCGATCGGCCGTATCTAACAAAATTGCGGATCAACAATCGTCTATCAAAAGGAACCGTGTTGCACCATGGGAAGAATTCACGATGGATGATGCTTGATTTCGGATTTTTGAATGCCCTGCTTAGGCATCCTTCAAGCACCGCAGCGACTGCAAAATTTTCCCTTGGCTTTCCCAGAGCAATTGGAAGTCGGTTTTTGGGTAGAAAAAATCTTCGTCGCTCCAAGGCAATTGCGTGAATTTTCCGAATTCCGAAACCTCGCGACAGACCCATTGGAAATACTCTTCATGGTCGGTTTTGAAAAGGAACTCACCGCCGGGCTTGAGTGCATCCCACAGTGCTTGCAAAAATTCCTGCTGCACCAAACGGCGCGAGTGATGCCTACCTTTTGGCCAAGGATCGGGGCAAAGCAGGTGGAGTCGGTCGATGCTGGACTTTTCTAACAACCATTCGACGGTGTATTTGCTTTCGAGTCGCAGCACCTTGGCGTTTGTGAGGCCTGCTCTTGTGATGTCGCGCGCGACCTTGCGCACGCGTCCGAGCAACCTCTCCACCCCGAGGAAATTGCGCTCAGGAAATTGTTTCGCCATCGCTAGCAAAAACGCTCCGTCGCCACAGCCGAGGTCGACCTCGAACGGAGCGTTGCCAGGGAAAATCGCCTTGCTGCCGATACGGGCAAAGTAGTCCTGCGGCACAAACAGTCCCGCTTCGATGTCCTTCAGTTTTACTCCTTTGCCCATTTCCGTGCGCTTGATGTTCCCGATTTTTCTCGCCATGTCAATGGTCATCGATGTCGAGGCTCAAGCGCATGGCGGGAGTGTCCAGATTCGATGTTAACGATCGATTCCGAAAAAGGATGACTGCCGTCAGACGTCGATCTTCCACGGCCCGCGCATGGGTTGATGGATCAACTCGTTGGCTTCGGGTAGATCGAACTTCAGCGTTTTGGAATCAAACTTGAGGTTTTTGTTCAGGCGATGGGCCATCACTCCCATGTTGACCATGGTGCAAGACCAGAATCCGTTTTGTTCATTGAGAGCGAATTTTTTGCGTGTTCTCACTGACTCGTGGAAGTCGACAATCTGTTCCGGAGGATCCGGCAGGGCGGCGAGCTTTTTGTCGAGGTCGGGAATGTCACTGCGGAAATTTTTGAAGATTTTCCCTTTGGGTCCTTCGATGTAGGCGGCTTCCTTGTCCTTGTTCTGGCCGTCGAGGATCACCTTGCAGCCATCGGCGTAGGTGAACTCGATGCGACGCCAGGTGCCGATCGCGTCACCGTCCTGAGGATCGGCATCGATTTCCACCGAGATGGGGGCCTGATCGTCCTTGCCAAGAATGTATTGCACGGGATCGAGATAATGCTGACCCATGTCGCCGAGACCACCGCCATCGTAGTCCCAGTAACCGCGGAAGGTCTGGTGGGTGCGGTGCGCGTTGTAAGGTTTCATCGGCGCGGGGCCGAGCCACATATCGTAGTTGAGCGCAGGGGGAACCGGTTGAGTGGGAAGATGGGTTTTTCCGACCCAGAAGAATTTCCAGTCGAATCCCGTCACACCGGAAACCGTTACTTTCAGCGGCCAGCCGAGGAGATCGTTCATGGTGGCCTTTTTCAGTTGTTTGACCGGAACGCCCATGCCGTAAAAATTGTCCTTAAAGCGGAACCAGGTGTTCAGGCGGAAAACGCGGTTCTGTTTTTCCACGGCCTTTACCATCGCCATGCCCTCGCCGATCGTGCGACTCATGGGTTTTTCGCACCAGACGTCCTTGCCGGCCTTGGCGGCCTCGATCGCCATGAGTGCGTGCCAGTGAGGAGGCGTGGCGACGTGGATGATATCAATGTCCTTGCGCGTCAGCATTTCGCGGAAATCCTCGTAGCCCTTGATGCCGTTTTCCTCGGCTTTGGCCTGTTTCATGCGCTGACCGAGATGGTTTTTGTCAACATCACAGAGTGCGAGCAACTTGCCTTGCATTCCCAGGTGGGATGAGGAAATGCCACCGCAGCCGATGATGCCCCGCGTCAGTTGATTCGATGGTGCGGTCTGTCCGCGAAGCCCTAACACATGTCCTGGGACGATTTGGATCGAAGCGTAGGCCGCGATGGTTTTGAGAGCATTCCGACGTGTGATGTTTGTCATGACAGACCATTTACGAGAGCAGGGTAGGTCACGTTTCAAAAAATCGGAAGTCAGTTGAATCGAAGCGAACTTTCCTTGAAGAAACCGCATGGATCCACAGTATGGGAGTTATGAACCCGAACCTGCCACAAATTCCGATGACGCGTCGTGCTTTTCTTGGGTCCCTACCCGTATGTGCGGCCTTAGCTCCGAGAGTCATGGCGGATACGCAAAAATTACCCCGTATCTCTTTTTTTGTGGTAGGTGACACACATTATTCTGCCATGCAGGAGGATCCGAGCAAAATGCTGGATCATTCTTTGCAAACCAATCAGAGCCTGCTGCGATGGTTGAATGAACTTCCCGGAAAGGAATTTCCTGCGAATCTCGGCGGGGGAGTCATTCCCGTGCCGGAAGGAGTGATCCATGCGGGGGACATCATCGACAACGGCGACAAAGGACCGGGCAAATACAACATGGTGGCCACCGAATGCGCGGCGTTTACGCGCGATTGGGGACTCAACGGCGGTGAGGGATTGTTGCGCTGGCCCGTGCGCGAGATCCACGGCAATCACGACGGCCCGCAGGGAGATACTCCCATGGTGAAGGAGATCATCGCCCGCAATAAGCGACGCAAGGGGCTACTGCACATATCCGAGAACGGATTGCATTACTCATGGGAGTGGGGCGGCGTGCATTTCGTTGCCCTCGGTATCGTTGCTGGAGATGCGCCGCAGGTGACTCGCAGACGCCGCTACGCTCCGATGCAAAGTCTACCGTTTTTGGAAAAGGATTTGCAAACCTACGTGGGAAAAAGCGGCAAACCTGTGGTGTTGATTCATCACGTGGATGTCCACCGCTACTCCGCTACGGTCGCGGACGAGAAGGTCAAAAACCATGAATGGGATTATGGCGATGCGCAGGCATTCTATCGCATCATCTCGCCCTATCGGATTGCCGCCTGCATATGCGGCCACACGCATGTGCGGCGCACGATGCGATGGGATGGCACGGCAGATGTGAATACCACCCAAGGAGTGCCATTTTTGAACACGGACAACGCCGCTCACTTCCATTCACCATCCCAAGCCATACTCCATATCACCCTCTCGGGTAAGGAGATGATCGTGCGGGAATTCGCCACCAAAGACAGTTGGAAAAGCGGCGAATGGACGCCGCAAATGTGGCGCTATGACGTATGAATCAGCCCTTGATCTCCAGTAGCATCTGCGCGTTGGAGGGGAATTTTTTCAGGAAGTAGGTCAAGCGTTCCATGGCCTCGAGCGGTTTGTGTCCGGACAATCCGCGGCGGATCAGGTGGATCTTGTGCAGCATGTGTTCGGGTAACAACAGCTCCTCACGACGAGTGCCGGATTTGAAAATGTCCACAGCCGGATAGATGTAGTTTTCCGCGATCTTGCGGTCGAGCACGATCTCCATGTTGCCCGTGCCTTTGAACTCCTGGAAAATCGCCTCATCCGCGCGGGAATTGGTCTGGATCAATGCGGTGGCGAGAATGGTCAATGAACCGGCGCCCCGGGTGTTGCGCGCTGCGGCGAAAAGCCGGCGCGGGATTTCCAGTGCCCCCACGGTGACGCCACCTGAGCCGATGCCTCGACCGTGCGTGGATCCTGTGTTGTTGTAGGCGCGTGCCAGACGGGTGATGGAATCCATCAGCAGAAACACGTGTTTGCCTGCTTCGACAAGACGTTTGGCTCGTTCGATCGTCAATTCGGCAATGCGGCAGTGATTGCGAGGGTGTTCGTCGTTCGAACTCGCGAGGATTTCCACGCCGGGCAAGGCGCGTCGGAATTCCGTGACTTCCTCGGGGCGTTCGTCCACCAGCAGAATCATCAGGTGCAGATTGTCGTCCTCGCGCTGTCTCACCGATTCGGCGATATGGAGCATGAGTGTCGTCTTTCCCGAACGCGGTGGCGATACGATCAAACCGCGCTGTCCTCGGCCCACGGGAGCGACGATGTCGAGCACGCGTGTGGTGAAGCGGTTTTGATCGTTTTCAAAAGGAATGCGCTTGTTCGGATTCACCGCGGTGAGTTCCTCAAAGTGCGGAAGTCGACGAGCTTCCTCTGGCGGCATGTCGTTGACGGCGAGAATCTCGACCACCTGCGGACCACGGGGGCCCGATTGAGCTAGGGCCTTGATGACAGCACCTGAGCGCAATCCCCATTTGCTGACCAGCGAGGTTGCGACAAAGGCATCGTCCTTGCCCATCTCAAAACTTTTTTTCACGCTGCGCAAGAAGCCGCTGCCCTTGGGCGTGAGTTCCAACAGACCCTCGACTTCCGTTTTCGGACCTTCCAGGACTGCATGGGAGCGATCGGCATCGGGATCTTGTTTGAAGCCGCCGGGTGCTTGTCCGTTCCCTTTGTGCTTTTGTTTGGGATGCCGATCAAAACCATTCTTCTTATTCTTACCAAACTTGTTTTTCTTATAATCGTTGGGATGCTGGCGCGCGGGTTGGAAAGGTTGCGGCTGAGGATTGCGTGGAGCGGGAAACGGAGTGGGGGCGGGAGTTGGTGCGGTATCCGTGACTGGCAGCGGAGCTGGGGCGGGATTGGAAGCAGTTACAGGCGCGATATATGCTGCAGGTGACTCCGTAGTTGCTGCGGTTTTTTTCTTCGCACGAATTACGCTGCTTTTTTTTGCGGGCTCTTCCGCTATGATTGTCGCTTTTTTGCTTGCCCGTTTTTTAGTTGCCGGAGCGGTCAATTCCGTTGCCACAGCGACATCTTTTTTTGCCGCTGATTTTTTTGCCGCTTTTTTTGCCACCTTTTTTGGGGCGGGTGCGGCATCCTCGATGGGTGAGATAGCCGTTTTTTTAGAAGCCTTTTTTCTAGGTTTTTTGGCTTCTGGGTCGGATGGGATGGAATCGCTCATGCAGGTAAATCGGTCTTTGTTAGGTCAGTTAAGTTGTGACAGCACCGCGTCGGATAGTTCGAAGTTGGTGAACACATTGCGGGTATCATCATAGGAATCGAGCAGGTCATAGAGTTTCAGCGCCTGCTTTGCCACGGTAGGATCATCGATGATCACGGGCGTTTGGGGGATGGAAGTGAATGTCTCGGAGCGAATGGCCAGGCCCTGCGCACGGAGTTCATGCGCCACGGCGGCCAACTGGTTGGTGGGAGTATGGATCACATGTTCGGTGTCGTCGGAAAACACATCGTCAGCACCTGCCATGATCGCGATTTCCAAGATCTCGTCATCGTTTCCGGCATCGGTATTGAGAATGATTTCCCCTTTGCGATCAAACTGGTAAGCCACCGCGCCCGGAGTGGCGGCAGCTCCTTGGTTTTTGGAAAAAATGGTGCGGATATCCTGAGCTGAGCGGTTCAGATTATCGGTGGCGATCTCGATCAAAAATGCCGTGCCCGATGGGCCATAGCCTTCGTAAGTGACTTCTTGAATGACAGCCCCCCCTAGCTCGCCTGTACCTTTTTTGATGGCCCGCTCGATGTTTTCCCTGGGCATGGAGACGGCCTTGGCGTTGTCGATCGCCGTGCGCAAGCGGGCATTCGCCGCAGGATCCCCGCCACCCGCCCGTGCGGCCAGGGCAATTTCATGAGCACATTTGGAAAAGACCCTGCCTTTGACAGCATCGACCTTGGCTTTGATGTGCTTGACCTTGGACCATTTGTTATGACCGGCCATAAAGTAATGAGAGAGGAATGATAGAAATGGAATTCGCGCGCCCTGATGAACGCGTGATGGGAAAAAATGTCAGTTTCAAGCTCTGGGGCGTGGGGATCAAAGATCACCCAGAAGGGGGGAACACGGCGCAGCAGGTTCTCGAATCGAGTGAAAGACCTGAAGGTGCTGAC
>JBJOMZ010000045.1:0-20771 GCA_046052105.1 Verrucomicrobiota bacterium
TGCTTCGATTTCACGACCTTGCGGCACCGCCCAATGGAAAAGGCCATTGAAACGGGTGACGCGCTCGCCGGCAGCGGACGGCTTGACGTGCTCGAGAAAGGTGGAGAAACGACCGATGACCTTTTTCTGATTGAGCGTCTCGGCAACTTGACAAAAGCGCTCCAGTGAGACGCCTGCGATCTTGGCCCGTCCTTCCCATGGGCTGGGACTGATTTCATCCAAGGTCAATTCTTCCTTCAAGGCCAACAGCACATTCCATTCTTCCGCGTCGAGCTCCACGGTGGCAGTGGTCATCATTTGGGCTGTTTCATCGGTCTTGTCACCAGGCTCCAAAGCTTTGCGGCGTACATGGCCCACTCCGAGGGCAAATACCCCGTTGGCAGGCATCAGCAGATACTCGTCAGCCTTTACGATGCGTTTTAGCACGGTCGCATGTTCGTCCAGGGATTGCCCGACAGGAACTTTCAGCGTGGTCCAGAGACGATAGCCAGAGCCGGAAACTTCGGTATCCGTGGAGCGAATGACCACGTGACCTGAGAAGGGGTCGTTTTTCGACATGAAGTCGAAGGCGGCATTGAGGTGTTCTTCAGGTACTCGCCATGCGACAAGCGCGCCATGGGCGAGTTTGGTGGAAAGCAGAGTTTGCCTTACGCGACGTATCACCCCAGCTTCGAGCATAGCCTTGATGCGCTCGATGACGGTATCGAAAGGCACGCCGGATTTTTCCGCGATGACTTGAAACGGATGGGCTTGAAAACCTGCGACCAAGTCCTCGGAAATCGCGAGGATTTGGGCATTGATCGGATCGGAGTGTTCAGTAGGAATCATGGAGGAGATAGGTTCAGCGCTGATGGTGTCGCGCGGTGAAAAAGCATGGCCTGATCAGCAGCGAAACGCAACGAGGTTTCCTGCATGTTTCTTGCGAAATTTGGCGCTCAATCCGAGAATGCTCAGTTGGAGACCTTGGTGATCGACTCGATCACAACATTTTCGGTGGGCACGTCCCCGGCAGGCTGGGTGATCTTTTCCCCCGTTGCAGGATGCGTCATCGTCAGCGGTCGCATCGCGGTGTTGACAGCTTTGATCTTGTCCACCACTTCCATCCCTTGCACGACCTTTCCAAACACCGCATAGCCGTGCCCGTCTGGGTTGGGGGCATTGAGCATGGCATTATCGTTCACGTTAATGAAAAACTGCGCCGTTGCCGAGTTCGGATCGCCGGTGCGAGCCATGGCGATCGTCCCCCGATCGTTTTTCAAGCCGTTTTTGGCTTCGTTGGTGATGGCTTCACCGGTTGTTTTTTCCACTAGGCTTCCGTCTTTCAGTTCGAAGCCGCCGCCCTGGATCATGAAGGTTCCAATTACACGATGGAAAACAGTGCCGTCGTAGTGTTTTTTGTCAACGTAAGAGAGGAAGTTCGCCACGGTGACTGGGGCTTTTTCTTGATTCAGTTCGACGATAAAGGATCCGTGATTGGTCTTGACCGTAACTTGAGGTGCCGCAGGTGCTTTCACTGGTGCGGGAGTGGTTGTCGGTTTTTCTTCGCGTTGACAAGATGCGATGCTGAGCGCGACAAGTGCGAGCAGTATGGTAGTGATCGTTCGTTTCATCGACTTGATTCTTAGCGCATACCCGCTGGACTGGCAACTGTCTCTTGGGAAAAACTTGACGGATGTCGATGGCTCGATGCGGTGTTAGGGCAATGGCTCGGTCCGACGATGGCCGGACTCCCAGACCCATGTTTCGGTGTAACCAGCAGCCTTCGCTCGTTCGATCGCGCGCGAGAAATCTCTGCCGATTTCGGATGGGGCATGGGCATCGGAAGAAATGACAAGCGGTATGCCTGCCGCACGGGCTAGCTCGAGGAATTCCCCACTCGGATAGGCTTCGGCACAAGGTTTGTGCCATCCCGCGGTGTTAAGTTCGATCGCGCAACCGCTGACGGCAATCGCTTCGATAGCAGGTTCGTAAAAACGCCGAAGGTCGCCTTCGGGACGATGACAAAACTTTTTGATCAGATCGGGGTGGCCGAGTATGTCAAACATTTGCGTCTCGGCCATGGCGGCATACTCTTTCCAATAGAGACTCCACGCTTCTTCCACATCGGTTTCCGCCCATCGACCGAGCCATTGGGGGTTATCGAAATCCCAGGTGCCAAGATAGTGCACGGAACCAATCAGGTAGTCCGGTTGCATGCCGCGCAGACGTTCGATCCAGGACCGACAATCGGGCAGCCAATCGCACTCGAATCCCCATCGCACATCGATACGACCATGTGCATGACAACGAGCCCGCTCAATCCATGAGAGATAGTCGGGAATTTTATCAAAAAGCATCCGCCAGTCATCAAAATATCCTTCACCCACTGGTGCGTGATCGGCAATTCCGTAGGCCGTTAGACCGGCGCGTAGCGCGGCATCCACATATTCCTCGGGTGTTCCCGTTGCGTGATGGCACAGGGGTGTGTGGGTGTGGTAGTCGGCGGGCATGGATTCTAGTTGTCGTGTGACCTGAAAGTTGCTACCGTACATGCAGGCATAACACTAGCGCCAAGAATCACGACGATGAAATTTTCTCACCAAACGAATATTTTCACCACTTCGCTCACGCAAAAATTGCGCAGTCATCCCAAACGGATTGTTTTTTCCGAAGGCGAGGACCTTCGTGTTCTGCGTGTTGCCGAGCACCTTGTCGAACAGGAGGTGGTGCTCCCCATTTTGCTCGGTGATCGTGATCGGATTCGGGCCATGGCGACCGAAAACGATATTTCCCTGAAATTTGTCAATGTTCTGGATCCCTCGAAGTCGCGCGAGTTGCCGAGATTTGCGGAAATGTTCGAGCGAAGCAGTCGCGCCCGCGGCGTGGAGATCCCCGACGGCACCGAATTCGTCTCCAGGCCCGCCTATTTTGGCGCCATGATGGTGCAATACGGATTGGTCGACGGTCTCATCGGTGGCAATCAATCGTTGCCCGCGAGCCTGTTTCGTGCACTTTTGCAAACCATCAAACCCTTGCCGGATGTGCCTCGTGTTTTTAGTGCCATGGTCCTGGTGGCCGAGCATCTCGAGCACTTCGGTCGGGATGGTGTGCTGTTTCTTGCCGATTGCGGATTGATCCCTGATCCCGATATCAAAGAACTCGCTTCGATGGCGGTGGAGACGGGGAAATTGGCGCGTCACTACCTCGGAGGAAAACCGATGGTCGCGATGCTCAGTCACTCCACCAAAGGATCCTCCATGACACCCGCAGCGCGCAAAGTGGCCGCCGCCACAGCGTTGGCTCAGGCCGCAGTGAAAGAGCAGTATTTGGAGTTGGAAATCGATGGCGAACTGCAAGCTGATGTCGCCATGGATCCCCGTGCCTCAGAGGTGAAATTGCCCGACCGCAAAGTCCGCCATACCGCGGATGTCTTGGTGTTTCCCAATCTCGATGCAGCCCACATCTCGCTGAACCTGCTCCAGCACTGCGCCGGTGCACAAAATTACGGGCAGTTGGTCATGGGCTTGGCGCGCCCTGCCGCACAGGTGCCTCGCACCGTGACCGAGGAAACACTTTTTGGCACCGCGCTCACCGTCGGGTATGAAGCAATCAAATTCCATCAACTTTACCCAGAAGGAGAGGTCTGATCTTGCTCTGAAACTTTGTTTTTTGCGCCACGTATAGAAATCGATAATTCCATGAAAACTAAATTGCTTCTCCCTCTGGCGCTGCTGGCGTCCTTCGTGCTCCTTCAATCCAATAAGGGATCGTCCGAGACGCCTCCCGCTGGCGCAGTGGAGAAAATCGCATCGGCCTTGCCAGCAGAAGCCCATGCCAAGCCGTCGAAGTCACGAAAATTGCTCGTCTTTTCCGCCACCGCAGGATTTCGTCACGCCTCGATCGCCACGGGAAAAGTCGCGCTTACCGAGCTAGGCCGCAAGACCGGTGCGTTTGAGGCGCTGGTGTCCGATGATCTGGCCCATTTCGAACCTGATGCCATCCAGCAGTTCGATGCAATTTGTTTCCTCAGTACCACGCAGGATGTGCTTTCTCCTCATCCCGAGGTGTTGAAAAAAATGTCCGACGAGGAAAAAAAGGCTGCCACCGAGCGCACCGCGCGACTGCGCAAAAGTTTGATGGACTTCATCGAGTCGGGCAAAGGATTCGTGGGCATTCACGCAGCCACGGACACGCTTTACAACATGCCGGAATACGGACGCATGATCGGTGGATACTTCAATGGTCACCCATGGAATGCGGCGGCTGAGGTGCAAATCGATGTCGAAAAAGGCATGGAGCAGCATCCACTGGCAGCCATGTTCAACGGGCAGAGCATGAATTTCAAAGAGGAGATCTATCAGCACAAGGATCCTTACAATTCTCGCAAGCAGCAGGTTCTGTTGCGTCTGAATGTCGAGAAATCGGCCAAGGTAGGCGGCATGAAGCGCAGCGATGGCGATTATGGTGTGGCCTGGGCGCGTAACCACGGCAAAGGCAGGGTGTTTTATTGCTCGTTGGGTCACAATCACGACATGTATTGGAATCCGAAAATCCTCAGCCACTACCTCGCCGGTATCCAATGGGCCATCGGGGATCTCCAGGCGAAAGTCGTGCACGAATGATGCCACGCCCGAATCCGGAAAAGTGCATTTTTTTCAAATTCGTACTTGTCATCCGGCGTGAGTTGATTATTTTTCCGCCCCCGAACGGGACCAACCACATAGCCTCGTGGTGTAACGGTAGCACTACAGATTTTGATTCTGTCTGTTTAGGTTCGAATCCTAGCGAGGCTACTTTTTTTACGGATCTTCAGAGTCACGGCACTCCCAATATCCACCCCTCCGTGCATGCGATTTCTCGTTCTCGATCGGTAAGTTGGGGAGAAAATTTTTGCCCTAAAGCATCCGTTTGGTCAGCATCGCGCATCCAACGGGCGATGGCATAGGCATCTTGCTGGTGGGCACTTCGAGTTTCGTTAGGGTAGTCGCGGTTCCACAGCGACGGATAGACTTCCGTCACGACGGATTTCGCGACGGGCAGTGCCCAGCCATCAAAGGGCCAAAAGTGGAGTTTGATACCGCGCTGTTCTCGAAGAAATTTCAGCCATGGCAGGCCGGCGTGGGTGGACTTGGCAACACTGCCGGGCACGTCGAAATGGAACACCGACTTCGCACCATGACTTCGTTTCTCTGTGATGCGGCGCCAACGGGTGTGACCTGTGCGCTCCGCGCCATGGCCTTGAAGATTTTTTCTTACCTCATCGACGCTGCATCGATCGGTCGGCCAATGATGGCAGAAGTCGCTCAGAAAATGATCCCAGTCCAGCGTCAGTTGGTGACGTGTGAAGTATTCGAGCGGAAAGGAAAATCCGTGGTCGATGCCAATGAGTGTGGGCTTTTCATCGAGTAACATCTCTAACAACCATTCAGCGATGCCACGACGACTCCAGTATTTTTTTGACCCGCGGGGAGGAAGAATTTCCTGCGGGGCTTCGTCGGGCGTGGCGAGGTAGATGCGCAGACCTTTCAGACTACTGTCGGGTGTTTTTGCGCCCGAGTAGTCGACGCCGATGTATCGTGAAAAATGTGGCATGATGGGGAAGGGGTGATTAGCGCCATTTTTTCGTGCCTTGCTTGCGGCTGCCATGTTTTTTCTGAATGCGGCGGGCTTCGAGTTTGCTGTCATCGCGCTGGCGGAGGTGGTGCATTTTTTCTTGCGCATGACGGTAGGCAGTGGGGTGGTCGACGATGGGCGCGGGGTAATCGCGACCGATCACACAACCACAGAATTGCTGCTCTAGAGCGGGCATATTCCATGGCTCGGCGAGATAGGCATCGGGCACGTGGGCCAGCTCGGGAAGCCATTGTCGAATGAATGCGCCCTGCGGATCCTGATCGAGAAGTTGCTTGGTGGGAGAGTAGACGCGAAGGGTATTGATACCGGTGGTTCCGGATTGCATCTGGCACTGGCTCCAGTGGATGCCGGGCTCGTAATCGAGAAACATCCGCGCGAGATGCAAACCTGGTTCACGCCAATGCAGCCAGAGATGATAGCTGGCAAAGCTCATCACCATGGCCCGCATGCGGAAATTCAGCCAACCTGTGGCGGTCAAGGCCCGCATGCAGGCATCGATCATCGGATAGCCGGTGCGACCATCTTTCCATGCGTTCAAACTCTCGACATCAGAGTGGAGTTCGTCGCGCAGGCCATCGCAGGATCGGGAAAAATTCCGGTGTTCGATCGCGGGCTCATCTTCCAGTTTCTGCATGAAGTGGCAATGCCAGCGCAGGCGTCCTTGGAATGACTTGATCGAAGATAGCCAACGGGCATCGACGTGCTGGCCTAAGGCTTTTTGTTCTAACAGATCTCGGCGTCGATCAGCACTGGCATGGAGGCATTGCCGGATACTCAGTGCGCCCCACGTGAGATACGGAGAAACGCGACTGCATGCATCCCACGCGGTCACCGGGCTAGACATTTCCTTGGTGTAGCCCACACCACGATGTTGTAGAAAACTCTCGAGCGCAGCTTGCCCGCGTGAACTGCCGCCACGTTGGCGCAGGGCTTCGCTGAGATCGGGTGATAAGCCGAAGTCATCAGCCGTGCAGATCGTTTCACCCGCAAGGTTGCTCGTGTTGATGCCATGCAAACCGTTCGGGATGCCACGGGGCACAGGTGTCATGCGTTGGAGCCAGCGCTCCGCCCAGCCATCGCGCTGCTGCAGTTTCCGCACCACTCCGGTTTGCGCGTATTCCTGCCAATGCACACCGCGTTGTCGTGCCCATGCGATCACCGCTAGGTCGCGTCGGTAGGTGATGATGTTGCCTGTTTCCTGATGACTGTGCAGACGGTTAAAATGTGTTTGTTGCCAGAGTTCTTCAAGAACGGCTATGGCATCGCCGCGTCTTCGTAGCAAACGCACTCCGTAGACTGCCAGATGTTCTTCCAGTTCGGCCAGGCATTCATTCGCAAACCCGAGATGCCGTGAATCAAAATCCTCCGCGACTATCACCTCATCTTCGTAGATCCACAAACCCAATACGGGCCCCAGTTGTGCCGCAGCTGTGAGCGCCGCGTGATCGGGCAAACGCAAATCTTTTTTGAACCAGACGAGTTCCATGAGGAGCACGGTAAGATGCCCTCAAATGTTCATGCTGCAACCATAGCCTAGCAAATTCTCCTCAGTTTTCCCGATACATTGATCTAGCGGTTAATAAAAATCTGCATTTCCAAAGATTGAGCCCATTCTCCAATCCCGTTGAAAGACTTTGGCAGCATCTCAAGAGCCATTACCTGGCAGGTTACCTCACAAGAAAAGGCGAGGAGTTATGCCAAAAGCTCTTCGACTCTCTCAGGGACATGATGTGTGATACCGAAAAAATCAAATCGTTTTGCACACCAAAAACCCTATGATCACAAACGAACTTTTGAGAAACGGTCTAGATGAAAAGCTAGGGCGTCCGCCGTGAGGCTGAGTCTGGAGGAAGCCAGAAGCAAAACGCTACACCGATGAACAAGATCCACATACGAAGCAACACGACAGAGATGAGGCGGCCAATATAGCTGAAGTTCCATACTTCCTCGGAGAGTCGCATTGTATATGTGGCAATGATGAGCGGAGAGGTGAGGGCATCCAGAAGTCAGCAGAAAGCATAGTAGGGCCACTCTTGGTCCCGAAAACCCGAAGAGAGAAGTGAAGTCCATTGCCATCATGTCGATGGAGAAAGGAGTCGCAGCAACGGAGGTTGAAACACCGCCAGCAACCGACCGAGGAGGCGTGCGGAACACGCCGATTCGCGGGATTGCAGCGACAAAGCCCACGGTCGTGATGGAAGCCAATGCGTCTACATGAGAAAGCAAGACAGAGAAAACGATCTCGCCTTTTCACCGGTGGTGCTTCTTCACAATTCCGAGAGTTGGAAGACCACAGTTCGGGTCGTTCCGAATACACGGTAACATCCAGACTGCGGCGTATCATTAGGACGAGTGGAGCTATGAGATTGCTGGTAATCTGATTTGTATTCTCACTGATCGAAAAACCCCAATTCACCAGAGAAAAAATTGCAGTTGATATGAATCCATCAACTTTTTGAAGGGAAACATGGCGCTGAGTTGGTAGCGAGTACGAAAAATTCGTACTTTGCTTGCAAAATTGCCGATCTTCACCCATTTTCGCCTCGCAATGACAAAAAAAGCGCTGATTCTATCACTTGCCGTTTTCGTGTCGCCTTGCGGCGCCGCTTCTTGGTTTGAAGAAATGCAATTCGGTCCTGCGTGGTCGAACACTTTCAGCCACAACTTCCAAGGCAAGTCTCGTGTTGCCGCTTACAAAGGGATTCTGGTTGATCTGGGTGGACGCAAGCACAGCGCCATGTTCGATACTGAGACATTGCGCTGGGTCAGTGGATACGCCGGTTTTGTCAATTGGGGCGGGACTCCCTGGACTGGGGCGCATGGGAAACTCGTCACACTGAACGATCAGACCCCGATTTTTGTCACCGATGCGACCAGTGGTTACGCCGATGCCAGCGGTTCTTTTGTTGACAAACGTCCGCTGAAAGGATTCGGCAATCTTCCGTCGGATCACGGTCGCTACGTGGGCTATTACAAAAACGGTGGCCGCATTGTTTTTGCATCAGAAGTGCTGGGCGCGAAGGTGCTTGAGGCAGCTACGGCGGATCTCGCCGGGCCTGAGCTTTTTGCCATCACGCGTCACTGGGAAATCGGTGCTCGCAGCAAGGATCTGCTGATTCTGCTCGCCGACGAAAGCGGTGAGATGGAAGTCAGCGCCGACGGCAAATCCGCGAAGAGTGCGAGCGGTCTGTTTGCCGAGTTGAGCTCTTCCGCATCGACCCTTTCTCTCGCTGCCGCCGATGGTCGCAAGAACCGCCTTGTCTTGCGAGTTCCGGCGGGCAAAGATTTGGTGAAATTCCAGGTCGTGCTCGCTCGTGGACAGAAGCCCACCACTGCCGAGCCTTTGACTCTGTCAGACCTCACCAAGGGGGGATCGCCGCAATACACGGAAACACTTACTTCATCAGGCACCACAGGCAAGCCCGACGAAGGGTCCTCATGGGCGGTCGATCAGATTTCCTTGCCAGCCAGCAATCCATGGAAGTCGAATCTGCGTTTCGGTGGATTCGATTTCCTCGATGAGAATACAGCCGTGCTCTCGACGTGGAATGGCGATGTCTGGACTGTAAGCGGTTTTCAACAGGACATGGGCAAACTTACATGGCGTCGTATCGCCAGCGGTTTGTTTGAAACACTGGGCGTGAAAGTTGTGAACGGTGCCATTTATGTGAACGGCCGCGATCAAATTACCCGATTGCATGATTTGAACAAGGACGGCGAGATCGACTACTTCGAGGCCTTCAACCGTGATGTCCTCATCAGCAGTAACTTTCACGAGTTTGCTTTCGATCTGCAGACTGATGCGCAGGGAAATTTTTATTTCTGCAAAGGCTCACCAGTAAAAGGTGGGGGCAGGGGGTTCGATCAGATTCTTCCTCATCACGGCATCGTTGCGAAAATCTCGCCCGATGGCAAAAAATTCGAAGTGATTGCCTCAGGCCTGCGTGCGCCGGGGGGGCTGGGCGTGGGTCCGGAGGGGCAGATCACCACCGGCGAAAACGAGGGGACATGGCAGCCTTGCTGTAAGCTCAATTATTTCACTCCATCACAGGCTCCGGTTTTTCTTGGGACTGAGCCGAGCCGTCATGAGATCGGCAAGGATAAGCCTTTTCATGAACCCCTGTGCTATCTTCCCATGAGTGTGGACAATAGCGGTGGTTCTCAGGTTTGGGTGCCGCAAGATACCGACTTTGGACTTAAAGCTGGTGAGCTGATCCATTTGTCTTACGGCCAGTCGACCTTGTATCGTGTGCTCCCCGCCGCTGTCGGAGATGCCTTGCAAGGCGGCGTGGTGAAAATCCCAGCGAAGTTGCAGTCTTCTGCCATGCGTGCACGCTTCCACAAGGATGGATCCTTGTATGTATTGGGTTTCCGTGGGTGGCAAACCAACGCGCCCAGCGAATGTGCGTTCCAGCGAGTCCGTTTCGTCAAGGATCAGGCGGTGCTGATTCCCAGCGCGCAAAAAATCACTGCGAAAGGTGTCATTCTTACGTTCGATCAACAGCTCGATGACGAACTCGCCACCGATCCCGGTAGTTTCGCGATCGAGCGCTGGAACTACGTGCGCGGTCCTCAATACGGGTCAGGTGAATTTTCGGTCGACAATCCCGATACCGAGGCTCTGGAAAACGCGCTCAAGTCCGAGAGTAAAAACGTGCGAGTTCACGACAAGGTGGAGGTTCTATCCGCCAAGTTGTCTCCTGACAAGAAATCGGTGGAGCTGGAATTGAAGGACATGAAACCCTGCATGACGCTCAAAATCGGTTACGACCTGGAATCCACCAAAGGATCCGTGATGATAGGCACCGTTTACAGCACGATCAGGAAGTTGCCCTGATTCTGCGATAGATGCTGCGATTGCTGATTGTTTATTGTGGAGATGGAATGGTGAAAGCTACCCCTTTCCACTCCGCTAAAATTCTCAGATAGAGATAAGGATCGGCCCATGATGATGATGGTTCGATCACGGTTGATTCGGGCCACTCGTTCCAGCTCGTTACCATGATGCAATCCGCCCCTGCGTCGGTGGCTGCTTTGAGAAAATCCCTGAGGGTTTGACCGTCCCGACGCGGCATCACATAGGGATCGTTTCGGAAATGAGAGTTGTCATGTCCGGGATGGACAGGCAGCAGCATCTTCTTTCCCGCATCGTGCGCGAGCTTTGTCAGATAGCGATATCTGCCCACCAGCGACTCGTAATCATGCGCCCGGAAGTGGGAAAACGTGCTGTAGAATCCGAAGCAGTCTATGCCCGGAACCGTGAGCCATTCTGCTGGAATGCGTTTTTCGCGATCGATGTCACCAGTGCGCGATGCTTCGGGATCATGTGCGATCTTGTCTACAATCCAATACACAGGACCCACGGTATTTTCCACGTGACTCCTGAGTCGCGGGAATTCGTCTGCCACAAGTCCAGGTGCAGCAGCAACCTGATAGAGATAGACGACAGGCTTTTCCTCAATGTGCAGATAACTCGGATGATCCTTGTAGCGCATGAGTGCTCGAGTGAGCATGTCGCGATATTCCTTAGGGTTTTGGTGAAACTGCGCGCGTTCGTCAAGCAATGCGAATTTGAATCCGAGCTTGCCCGCAGCCGCAACGATGCCTCGATCGACGTTTTCATCAAGCGCGTTGTGCGTGCCCCACCAGTCGACCAAGAAGGCATCAATTCCTGCAGATTGGGCGAGCCTCACGTGCCACTCCGCCACTTTCGGATCAGCACTATCATAAAGCCCAGCGGATGGCCGAAAGACACTGTTGAGCGGGGGTTCTCCTGATTTTTGCGCCTTTTTTGCCAATACGTTGGTTCCGCAGGATTCGTAGGTCCAGTGCAGAAACGGTCTCTTCTGGTGCTTGCCGCTATGATACCAGCAGTAGTAGTTGGCTAATAGCAGCGGGCGTTTGTGACGTGTTTCTTCGGCAAACAGGCCGTTGGATACAACCAGCAGCAACATGGAAATGACGCAAGAGACCCTCATGACAATGGATGGTTCGCGGATCAATGGTCGCACGCCAGGGCAGTTTTTTTAGGAAGGAATGTGGCAGGGGATCACCAATGTCGGGCAAATCGCCTTACGCACCAATCCTTCCGCAACACTACCGATCAGCAACGCGGCCACTGCACCGTGACCGTGTGAGCCGATTACTATCAGATCAATGGATTTCTCTTTCACGTAATCGATGATCGCGTGGAGAGGTGAACCGATCATCAGCTCGATTCGCACATCGCCAACTTGCTGCCGTGCCGTGGCGAGTGCCTCATGCAGTTTGGCTTCGGCGCGTTTCTGCGATTCCTCCTGAAACAATTGAATGGCCGGGAATTCCTCCGGTGTCATGCCATAGGCGGTGTAGCTCGGCTGAGGCTCCAATACATGAACAATGTGGAGCGTGGCTTGCTGCGATTGTGCCATCGCCATGGCGGCGTTGAGCACGGAATCGGAAGCATCGGAAAAATCGAGTGCGGTCGCGATATGTTTCATAGGGCAACAGCTTGCACCAAACGGAACGGGATGACAAGCATTCTCAAGTGACACGACAGATTTGCAAAAAATACGATTGCCTTCGTGCAAATCGGGCTGGATGCCATGGTTCATCGATGATTCAATCTTCCTATGGAAGCAGCAACGGATCGTCAAGAACTGCACTGGAAATGGCTGCTGGCATCGGCTGCTTGCTGCGGACTTATGTTGTGTCTCGCTCTCTGGATGCAGCGCCAGACAGAGCTAGCCTCGATGGCAGTGGTTTTCTATTTGCTGTCGTATCTTGCAGGTGGATGGGATGCGGTGGGTGATACTTGGCGGAACCTGCGCCGCGGGCAATTGGAAATTCATTTCCTGATGCTGGCAGTGGCGGTGGGTGCGGCTGTCATCGGTGCCTGGTGGGAGGGTGCAGCCCTTTTGTTTTTATTTTCTTTGAGTGGTGCTTTGGAAGCAATGGCCATGGCTCGAACAGAGAGGGAGATCCGATCCTTGTTTCGTGACTCACCAAAAACCGCATGGGTGGTAGTCGATTCCGGAGAAACGCGGGAAACCCCCGTGGATGCATTGACGATAGGGCAAATCGTTCGTGTTCTGCCCGGTTCCCAATTTCCGGTGGATGCAAAAATTGTCAGCGGTCAGACTTCCGCTGATGAATCCATGCTGACGGGAGAATCTTTGCCTGTCGATAAACACGCGGGCGACTGTGTTTTCGGCGGCACACTCAACACATGGGGACCGGTGGATGCAGAAGTCCTGCGTCTGCCTGCCGAGAGTGCCCATGCAAAGATCATACGACTCATACGTGAAGCTCAGGCCAGCAAAGCTCCCTCGCAAAAGTTCACGGATCGTTTTGGTACACCCTATACGATGGGAATATTGTTCTTAAGCGCGTTGGCATTCTGCTGGTGGCATTGGGTCACTGGGTTGCCCGCTTGGTCGTCTGATGGCAAGGAATCATCCGCTCTCTATCGGGCCATGACACTGCTTGTTGTCAGTTCACCCTGCGCGTTGGTAATTTCCATTCCCAGTGCCATCTTGGCTGGAATCGCTTCCGCGGCTCGACAAGGAATTTTGTTCCGCGGCGGAATTGCCTTAGAAAATCTCGCCACCATCGATCGCCTGGCCGTGGATAAAACCGGCACATTGACAGAGGGTGAGTTCCAGATCATGTCCATCCAAACATGGCCCGAAGGAAATGAGGATGATCTATTGCGATGGTCGGCCGCGTTATCCCAGCAGTCCACCCATCCGCTATCGAGAGCGATTTCGAGCGCCGGACTGAAAAAGTTTTCTCGTCTCGATGTCGTGGCGCACGCGGAGTCGATTACTGGTAAGGGACTGCGCGGCGAAGTGGCGGGGCAGTCGCTGGCTCAGGGACGCCGCAGTCTTTTTCCCAATGCCGTATGGTTGGCACACTTCCCCGATCCCGCCCCTGGCTTGACCGAAGTATTGGTGCAGGGAAGTGAAGTCGTGGGCAGAATTTTGCTCCGTGATGCTCCGCGTCGATCAAGCAAGCCACTCGTCAAACAATTGCAACAGTGGGGGATTCGTGTTGCGATGTTAACAGGCGACAGACCTGAATCGGCATCGATGTTGGCGGAAGAACTTGGCCTCGATGAGGCCCGCGCCAGCATGACACCGGAAAGCAAAGTGGAAGCCATCAGGGAATGGAAGAGCAGGGGCGAAGTCGTGGCCATGGTGGGTGATGGTGTGAATGATGCCCCCTCGCTCGCCGTGGCCGATGTTTCGATTGGTATGGGTTTGAGAGGATCCGACGCCGTGCTGGAACAGGCCGATGTCATTTTGTTGAATGATCAACTGGAAAAAGTATTGGTTGCCTATCGACTGAGCAAAACCTGTCGATCCATCATTCGCCAGAACCTCTTCATTTCTCTTGGCGTTCTGATCCTTTTGGCTCTCGGTTCTTTGGGCTTTGCCATGCCTCTGCCCCTGGGGGTTCTCGGACATGAAGGATCCACCGTCATCGTGGTATTGAACTCCCTGCGACTTCTTTTCCTGGGTAAACAATAAAAAACGGGTTTGCCGTGAATCGACAAACCCGTGGGAAAAAGTCACAGAACTTTGATTTATGGGGCGGTGCCGGATATCGTATATTGTCCGATGCTGGCGTAGTTCGAATAACCGTCGGCCAACACGTCGCCACGACCTGATCCGGAAACACGCAGATAATATGTGCCGGCAGCCAAGGTGGCACTGACGGAAGCGTCGGTCAGGGTGTCGGGATTGGCCGATGCGATGACAGCTCCGCTGGCGTCGAGAATCTCGATTGATGCGTCCACGTTTTGGCTCAGACTGTCTCCCAGAGCACTGAACGAACAGGCTCCGCCATTTGTGGTAAAGCTGAAGACATCCAAGTCGCCAGTCGTTTCGAGAATACCGGAGGCGGAGAAGGATCCCGATGTGTTAGCGAGTGGTGTGGCACCGGTGATGGTATTGGAAACGGCATCGGCACGATACCCGAAGCCATTGAGTGTGGTGATTCTGTTCAAATCATTTTCCGTATTGTTGGCACTGAGGTATTCACCACGCGACCATTGCACGAGGAGTTTGTAGTATCCCACGCCCATGATAGGAGCCCAACCCACTTCCCCTGATCCATGACCTTGGTAGTAGGCTTCCGATGGAGAAATGCGTCCGTCGTGTGAAAGCGACAGTGTGTGTCCGATTTCATGCGCTGCAGCCTCCGCGATGTAGCGAGGTGAATTCGAAAGCATATCGGAGAATACCCAGCAGGGTGTATCACCCGTCCAAGTGAATGAATTCAGATAGGCAACACCGCCGGCGGAGCCATACCACTCGTTGTCGGGAGTGATGATGCAGCGGATGCGGCGATTGGACGGAGCCGCTAGAAACACATTTTCGTCTGTGGTTACATTGATTTGGAATGGAGCGTAATCTTCCGCCGTGCGACGGCAGATTTCCAGCAACTGGGCATCCGAGAGAGTGCCCACGATGCCGCGTGCCGTGATGGTTCCGCCTCCGGCCCACTGAGTGCCTGATACGACTTGGCCGTCCATGTCGAGATAAGCAACGGCGACCGCACCCGGCAGACTGTTGAAGACGGGAACACCGCTGGGGGGAGCATCGTCATTCGTGATGGTGCCGATCGCTTGAGAGTCCGCGATCACTGCGTTTACGGGACTGGCGAGATTCACCGCAAAGGTTTCGTTGAGCTCCACCACGGTGTCACCTGCGATGGGAACCGAGAGAGTGGCGCTGGATCTTCCGGCTGCGATCGATACCGTGCCGGAGACCGCCGAGTAATCCGTGCCAGCGGTAGCCGTACCATTCGCCGTGCTGAATGAGCAGCTGATGGTTTTCTGGCGGTCAGATTTGGAGAGTCGCACGGTGAATACCAGGCTTTTGGAACCACTATTGCCCTCGGTGATGCTCGCGTCGGCGATGCTAATCGAAATACCTGAAGTGGTCGTGCTCCCGGATCCTGTGCGAGCTTCCTGCAAGAGCTTCTTCGCTCTTTCGGTTTCTGCGGTGCGTTCTTCTTCGTCGCAGGATTTTTTGCCGCGTGCTGCATCCACGGGTGGCAGCCCCATCTGAGTCACAGCGTCGGTTTGTTGGTCGATCAAGGAACAAATCATCTCACTAAGTTCATGACGCGTGGCGATCATACCACCGTCGGTTTTTTTGAACTCATAGGCGACTGGATGGTTTTCATAATACAGTTGCGCCACGAAGAATCCCATGGCGTTGTTTTCTTGTATCGTGAGTTGTCCTTGTGGAGTTCCTTGCACCTGGAGATGGGTAATCACGGTGCCGTCTTTTTCGGTTTTACGACCCGCAATTTTTGCGTCTAAGGCAGGAATTTTTTCTGATAGCTGCAGGGTCAGCCTATCGCCGGTTTGCGCCTGCGCGGCATTCGCGAATGATTCGGCATTCACGGGCATCACCTTACTCGAGCGTTCCCGACCATTCTCAATCTTGGTCTCCCACAGCATTCCCTTGCTCGCTAGAGATCGCTCAGAGATTGATATGTCCGTGAAGGATCTTGCGCTGGGCGTCGCCTGAGCGGACGAAGCGCTGGGGTTGTTCGAGTCGCCGTTTTGTTTGCTCCACTGGAATACGGCGAGGGTTCCCAGTAAAGTCACAGATGGCACGAGGTAATAGGTTTTTTTCATATGACGTACTCATGAAAATATCACAACGGTTCATGCCATCAAGCACATTTTTTCAAATGTGGGCAAAAATGTAACAATGCGCCATGTCAAATCATCTCGTTCACAAAAGCTTCGCAATCAAATGGCGCGAAAGCTTTCGCTTCTTCACCTGTTCCGACGAATGACGTGGGAATGTGCAACTGCTCATGAATTGCCACGATGATGCCCCCTCTGCCTGATCCATCGAGCTTGGTAACTATGAGGCCATCGAGCGGGCAAGCTTTGTGAAATTCCTTGGCTTGCTGCAAGGCATTCGATCCTGTGGTGGCATCCACTACAAGCAATGTGAAGTGGGGAGCGGACTCGTCGTTTTTTCCGATGACACGTCGGATTTTAGTAAGTTCCTCCATCAAGTTATGGCGTGTGTGCAGACGTCCTGCCGTATCGCAGATGAGAAAATCGGTTTTTTGTGCGATCGCTTTTTGATGCGCTGTGAAACAGACCGAAGAGGGATCGGCATTTACATTTCCTCGCACGACCGGTATGTCGAGTTTTTCGCCCCATCGTTCCAGTTGCTCAACGGCAGCAGCTCGGAAGGTATCAGCGGCAGCCAGTAATACCGAGTGACCTTGGTTTTTCATCCATAGCGCGAGTTTTGCTGATGATGTGGTTTTGCCCACGCCATTCACGCCCACCACCAGAATCACGCAGGGTTTACCATCGGTCCTTTTCTGCGGAACGGGACTGGTCTTTGGGAGTCGCCGAGTGATGTGCTTGCGTGCCGCATCGACAACATCCTCCGCCGTAATCTTGCGACCCAGATCTTTCAGTTCATCAACAATCTCCATGGCGCCGCGGATCCCGAGATCCGCGGCAATGAGATCGGCTTCGATGACATCCCAATCGATCTCTGCGCGATTGGTAATTTTATGGAATAGAGATTTGAAAAAACCCATGGTGATAAGGAGGGTGGGGGGAATGTGATCAAAGTTCCTTGACCTGAAGCTTGCGCCAACGCACGTGGCAGGATTTACCGGAGTGCACCTGAAGGGCGAAGAAGCCCTCAGGAGTGAAATCTTGTCCTACGTCTTTGTAGTCGACACGCATTTCTCCGTTCAACCAAATTTGGATATGATTCCCTTCGCAGCGGATTCGGATCTGATTCCAGTCGTCCCACCGCATGATTTTTTGTCCCTGTGCGGTGAATTCTTTTTGTGCGACCTTTTGTTCTGGAGTGCTTTTGGCGTTCAGTGGTGACGGCATAAGCCATCCGCGGCGGGCTTCATCATACAGACCGGCCGTCCATGCACGCGCTTTGCCGTTGTCGTGCTCGCATTGGTAACCGTGCACTCGTCCGTTTGTTCCCGGTTTTTGCAATCCGCGGAACATCATGCCCGAGTTGCCACTGAGATCGTCAAACTTCATTTCAAACTGAAAATCAAAGTTCTTGTAGACTTTGTTCGTGCGCAAAAAGGTGTTTGATTTGACGTTCATTCCTGTGCCGACAATCGCACCGTCCTCGACCGAGAACTTGCCATCGCCATTGACCACGGACCAGCCTGACAGATCCTTGCCATTGAAAAGAGGAACAAAACCATCTTCCGCATGCAGGGGTGCGAGGCACAGGCAGGAAGCGATCCATGTGGAAACGAGTTTTTTCATAAACGGTTGGTAGATTGGACAGGTTCAGAACAAAAGGCAAGCCATGTTGCACAACCCCATGTGCGTCGATTCATGGGGTTGGACCGTCGTGCAGGAGATCCGCCAAGACAGAGCTCAGGCGCAGCAGGGATTTTTCTGTGTGCCGTGCTGAGAGGGATACTCTCAAACGAGCGGTATGGCGCGGGACGGTGGGGTAGCGGATGGCGGGAACGAGAAAACCGATTTCTCTCAATCGCTCCGAAATTTCCATGGCAAGAGAATTGGGCCCCAATACGATGGGGACGATAGGCGTGCGATGTCCTTCCCGAACAGATCCTTGGGTAAAGATTCCGATGTTACGTTGCAGGGTATCGCGCAGTTGAGCTCCTTCTGATGAGCGGATCACTTCGACAGCTCGTCTTGCGGCATGAGCCAGTGCTGGAGAAGGTGCAGTGGAGTAGATGAATGAGCGTGCGCGGTTGATGAGAAGGTCGATCAACGCTTGCGATCCGGCTATGAATCCGCCTGAGAGTCCTGCGGCTTTGCTCAAGGTTCCCATCTGTAGGTCCACGCGCGATTGCAAATTTTCTTGCTCACATAGGCCACCACCGCGATTGCCAAACAAGCCGAAGCCATGTGCTTCATCGACCAGTAGCATGGCTTGATAGCGGTCCTTGATATCCACCAAGCTCTGCAGCGGTGCCGTGTCACCATCCATGCTAAAGACCGATTCAGTAATCACGAGAATCCGCCGACCCGTGCCGTGCTTGTCGCGGATCGAGCGCAGCAAACTTTCCAGCTTTTCGGTGTTGTTGTGCGGAAAGACTCTCATCGTGGCACCACAGAGTTTTGCTGCGTCGATCAGGCAGGCATGACTCAATTTGTCGACGATGATAAAATCGTCTTTCCCCAGGATTGCCGGGATGGTGCCCATGGCGGCGGCATAGCCGGAAGAAAATGTCAGGCAGCGATCGCTGCCTTTCAGTTCCGCCAATTCTTCTTCTAGCTTCATATGCTCGTGACTTGTGCCGCAGACAAGGCGCGAGGATGCGGAGCCATGACCGCAGCGCTGCAGACCTTCATGATAGGCCTCTGCGATGGATGGATCGGAAGCAAGTCCCAGATAATCGTTGCTGGCAAATGATACCATGCCTTCCAAACCAGCGACTCCCATCACTTCTTGAGGCTGCAAAGATCTCCACAAACCAGCCTCGCGGATGTTTTTCAGTTCCTCGTCAAAGTGTTGCATTGCCCGAACCACCATAACACACGGAAAGCAGCATGCCAGATTTTCCTCACCGTGCGTTATTCGCTCCTGTATTGTTTAAAAATACTTATTTTTCCGTTAGTGAGGCAGTCGATAGGATGATTCTCCGGCCAAGTGATGAAAATCTATTGGAAATCTGCGGTAAAAAAAGAAATCGACTTTTGTCATCAGCCGGATTTTTGTATTTACATCGTGCACAACCCCGTTAGTCTGTTTTTGATATTTCACCTACGAAGTATGAAAAAATCTTCATATTTACACAGATTCCCGCTTGTTCTCAGGCAGAGGAGGGGATTTACGCTGATCATTACGATCAGTTTGTTGGTGCTTTTGACTCTTGTGGCGATCGGTTTGTTGTCTCTTTCTTCGGTTACCTTGCGCGGTTCCTCACAGGGCAACGCGATGTCGGTAGCCCGCAGCAATGCTCGTTTTGCCCTAATGATGGCGATCGCCGAGCTGCAGAAATCGCTTGGGCCTGACCGTGCGATTACGGCAACTTCGGAAATCCTATCTCCCAATCCAGCAAAGCCCAATCTGATGGGCGCTTGGGAATCCTGGGATTCGAATCCGAATACCCCATTGAATTACAGCACGGAAAAAACCTCGCGCTTTCGTCGTTGGATGGTGTCCGATGCCGATCCGATGGCTACAACTGCCCGTAATTATGCCACCAATGGTGCCGCCAACAATTCCATTGCTTTGGTGGACTCCGGCACGCTCGGCGCTGCTGCGACAGATGCGGATAAGGCCAGAGCAGGACTGGTGCCGATCACTCTCAATGGCAACCGTGAGGGAAGCTACGCATGGCACGTATCCGATGAGTCGGTCAAGGCCCGCATCAATAGCTATCGCGATCTCGCGCAAAATGATACATTGGCTAAGCGTCGATCCCTGCTCGCCGGGTTCCGCCCGGAGCCCCGCTTGATCAAGGCTCGTGACGGCAGCAATTTGAATTTCCTCCCATCAGATCAGAATGCGGCTGGATTGGTCGCGGCCCGAGCGGCGGAGGGCAAATTGGTGGATTTGAATCAAGCGGACTTGCTCGGAAACAGCCGTCAGGCAGGCAAATTTCGCAACGTCGTGACTCCCTATTCCATGGGCTTATTGGCCGATGTCAGAAATGGCGGATTGAAGCAGGATCTAACCTCCATGTTTGAATTGGCTGCGATGCCATCGGAATACAACAGTCGTCGTTTGTATGAAAGCACCCATCGCATCTCTGGGGTGTCGGATCCTTTCTGGTCCACCCTGCAATCATACTATACGGTTTACCGTGATATCACTAGTGCCGATGCCTCACCTACCTACTACCGTCAGCCACAAGAAAGCATAGACCCTGGTTCCATGTTGATGCCTCGGCGTTTTTACCCTGCGCCTGTGATCGCCAAGGTGGAGATTCTTTTCAGTTATGTGACCCGTGACGCTCACTCGAACTGGATTGCTACCCTCAGAAATTCGGATCCCGAGCTCACTCGCATGGGGCATTTGCTCTACACGCCACTGGTGACATTGCATAATCCCTACAACATCAATATCCAGTTTGATGAAATGCAGGTGATCATCAGAAACGTACCTGTGGCTTTCAATTTCTATGTGAATAATCGTCCGCAGAATAATCAGTTGGTGGCGATCAATGAT
>JBJOMZ010000046.1:0-20308 GCA_046052105.1 Verrucomicrobiota bacterium
GGTGGATCGGCGGTTTGTGTTCGGGGACGCGGAGCGGGAGCAGTTCCGCATTTACCTGCGGATGTATGAGAATTTCACGGGTTGCCGGATTTTGTCCTACTGCATCATGTCGAATCATTTCCACATCATTTTGGAAGTGCCGCCTATGCCGCAGGGTGGGCTGACGGACGAGGAATTGCTCAAGCGTTTGCGGGCGATCTATAGCGATGCGGTGGTGCGTTTGGTGGAAAAGGAATTGCAAGAAGCGCGGGAAAAAGGCCTGACAGCTTATGCGGAGCAAATTCATGCGCGCTACACTTACCGCATGCACGATCTGAGCCAGTTCATGAAGACCGTGCTGCAACGCATGACGCGCTGGTATAACCTGTGCAACCAACGCAAAGGCACCTTGTGGGAAGAGCGCTACAAGAGCGTGATTGTGGAGGATGGCACCGCGTCACGAATGATGGCGGCCTATATTGATCTGAATCCTGTGCGGGCGGGGATGGTGAAGGACCCGGCGGAGTATCGCTGGAGTAGCTACGGCGAGGCAATTGGTGGCGGGCCGAAAGGAAACGGCAAAAAGGCCCGCGAGGGCTTGGTGCGTGCTTGCATGGGCCACAAGGGCGTGGGATTTGAGGTGGAGAAATGGAAGGAAGTGGCGAAGATGTATCGGAAATTGTTAGGCCTAGCGATTGAGCGCAAGAGTGGCGCGGCAAGTGACGAAGTGGCTGCAGCGAAAACCAAGCGCCTGCAAGCGGTGACGCGGAAATCTCTCCAGCCCGGTGAAAGACCTGATCCGAATGCGGTGAAGCAGACTGATAACGATACGGTGTATCAAGAGCTGAACATGGCAGCGATGCTGTGCTATCGCGTGAGGTATTTCACGGCGGGAGCGGTGATTGGCAGCAAGGTGTTTGTCAACGAAGCATTTGCCGCCGCACGCGAGCGTTTTGGTCCGAAAAGAAAGGATGGCGCACGCATGATGAAAGGCTCCTGTGCACTTGCTCAAGGAAAGTTGTGGAGCATGAGGGACTTACGAACATGATGCTGTGATTCCGATCATGACGTGCAACCCCGAAAGCACGTTTCAGGGCTGGGGTGTGAGTTCCGGAATGATTTTGTTCAGCTCCTGGAGGATAAGATCCGCGATCACTTCGGCTCCCTTGCGATTGAAATGCGTGGTGTCGCCTTCTTTCCCATTATACTCCATACAAGCATCACGGCCGATCCGGTTGTGATGCGCAATGCTGATGCGGTATAAATCAATGAATAGCACTTTCCTCTCAACCGCCACGGCTTGTGCGGCACTTGCGTATTCGGCGAGGGTTCCTTTGAGCTTCGAGTTTTCACCTGATCCATGCTTCTCATCGATCCTGCCCGTCCTATCGAAAACACGGCGTGCTACCGAACTCACGATGACCGGCTTAGCGCCCGCCCGCTGGATGCGATCAACATACGACTGCAAATGTCCGCGGTATGCTTCCGTGCCATAACGTTTTTGATCGTTGTGGCCGAATTGGATCAACACGTAGTCAGGCTTCAGAGCAATAAGGGAGTCGAGCCGTTTTGAAAGCGATTCGAGTGTCGCACCGTTGACCGCATGGTTGAGAATTGTGGCTTTGCGCTGAAGCCGGTTGGTCAGTGCGGGTCCCCATCCGGATTGTTCCGCCACCGTCGAGTCGCCGATCAGACCCAAGGTAATTATCGAGTTTTCCGCCCGACAAATCTGGGTGATGCACAGTAAGGCCGAAGTAATGACCGCGATGATGATTCTCATATGATTTTTACCCTCTATGTTAATTTCGATGTCGCATCACATCGATTGCGCGTCCGTGTTCTGATTCTCCTGAACAAGCGGTCGGACTGTCAAGAATTGAGAAGAAACTGCTGCCATTATTGCAAGATGCGCCTGCAAGGGTGATTGGTTTCCTATCTGCATCCTATGAATGGGGCGAATTCTTATTTGCTCTCATTCACTTATGTCATGGATTCTTGTGAATCTTTCGCGTGAAGTTATTTCCCGCTTTTGTCTGCTGTCAACCCCGTGCCACGTTTGACTTTGTGCGTGCATTCCAGTGTCAGTGTGCTAGAGATTTACATCACACCCGATCCTATCATGAAAGCCGATGAAAAAAGTTTTTTGTTAGAACTGCTTCACACCCCCAGTCCCACAGGTTTCGAGATGCCGGGACAACGGGTCTGGGCCCGATATGCGCGGCAATTTGCCGATGACGTCACCTGTGACAGCTATGGCTCCACCTGGGCCACGCTTAAGGGAAATACCGAGCGCACCGTGATGCTCGAAGCTCATGCCGACGAGATCGGCTACATGATCAAACACATCGATGCGAAAGGCTTTTTGCGCATCGACCGCGTGGGCGGAAGCGATGCCGCCACCGGACGCGGACGGCGACTGCGCATCCTCGGTGACAAGGGCGAAGTGACGGGCATCATCGGCAATACGGCCATCCATTTGCGCCGCGATGAACTGGGCAGTGAAAAAGCGCCGGCTATTCACGACCTATGGGTGGATGTGGGAGCCTCCAGTGCCAAGGAAGTCGCTGCCATGGGTCTGCGCGTGGGGCATGTGGCGGTCTATCACGACGGCCCATTCGAACTCGCACACCAGCGCCTTGTCGGTCGCGCGCTGGACAACCGTATTGGTGGCTTCATCATCGCACAGGTGATGAAAAAAATCGCTGCGCAGAAAAAACGTCCGGACTTCACACTCATTTGCCTCAATGCTGTGCAGGAGGAAATCGGCGGCAATGGCGCGATGATGGCCACACACCGCTTGATGCCCGACATTTGCGCCTGTCTCGATGTGACGCACGCCACCGATACTCCTGGCATCGATCCAAATAAGTTCGGCTGTGTCAAACTCGGTGGCGGCCCCACCGTCAGCCACGGCACAGCGAACCACCCGCTCGTGGTTGAGCGACTGATGAAAGTCGCAAAAATCAACAAGATTGAGATCCAGCACGAGGCCAGTTCGAGATTCACCGGCACCGATACGGACAAGATCTTCCACACCCGCGACGGCGTGCCCAGCGCTCTCGTGTCCCTGCCCTTGCGCTGCATGCACTCGGTAGTGGAAACCGCGCATCTCGACGACATCTCCGCCACCATTGATCTACTTGCTGGATTCGTCCTGTCGTTGAAATCCAAGGACATCTTCCACCAAACTCTGTGATGCGTGCGTTCGTTGCTCTTTTATTCATCGCTCTCATCGCTCCGTTGTGCCTAGCGGCAGACACGCCTGCGAAAGCGGCCATCGCTTTTGCGGAAGGCTTGCGCGATAATATTGGCAACGAAAAACTGTTGCAGCGATGTGCCCTCAACCCCGAGACCGGAGATCGGAAAAAGGACCAGATCATGGGTGCGTGGAAATCCTGCGGCGAGAAGATGATGCAACAGGGCTTCGAGATAGCCGAAGAAACCATGCGGGGCACAAACGCCGCGGTAATTCTCACCCAGGTGCACAACGTCGTTGGCAGTCCCTCGCATGTGCTATCCTTTGCGGTGGTCAAACGCGGTGATGAATGGATGGCTGCTCCCGTCATGTCATCGTTTCAGAACAGTGTGGTGAGTTATGATGCGGAGATTCTTCAAGAGAGACAGCAGCTCGAGCAATGGATGCTGAGCAGAGAAATTTTCATACGAGAAGAACTCCAGCGCCGATCCGCGCAGCGCTTGCTGGAATCAATGCAGAGAAAGATCACGGTCGATCAGCTCAAAAGCATCGATGCGGACAAACTCCTGCAGGGCTTGATTACCGCCATACGCGAGCAAGACCAAGTAGGAGCCCTGGCGCGATTGGGCGGATACTCCTCCGAGTCCTTGCCGGAATGGGACACCATCGTGCGCCAGCTTTCCGCCAAGTTCGCCTCGGGCGCTCTGCAGAAATGGCCGTGGAGCCTGCTCACTCACCCTCAGTCTCTCCATGCATTCGGCACCCCTCTCGAACTTGGCGATGAGACAACCGTGGACTTGCTGGTTTTGCATCCGGACTCGATCAGCGAGGAGCCAGATTTTCTAACTTTTTCGATCCAGCAGGATGCGGAAGGGAGAGCCCGTGTGATCATGCCGGAAATTTTTTGGCAACGCGATGTTTCGGAAGACGAAATGGGGCAAATCATGGATTATGAGGACGAGGAGCAACTCGCGCTCTATCAAAAGATTTACGAACAATCGCGCAAAAGACTCGAGGGTGTGGACCTGAGCCGTGCCGAAGCGCTCATGGCCCAGATTGAGAGTAGTCTGCAAAACAATGAGTTCGCAACCTTCTGGGGCACGGGAGCGGCACCTGCGAAAAAAGCCCTGCTTTCGGAAATGCCTGGCGTGATCGCGCTGTGGAAAAAATTGCAAGGATCTGCGATCGGATCCAGCCTGTTTGGCCGCGTTGGTTTTCTCGAAGAAAAAGATCAGGCGCTTCTGGTGCTGCAATCCTACGCCCCGCGCAACACCGAAGCCATCCAATTGCACAAACTATGGCTGGAGCGAAGCGATGGCCATTGGAAGCTACTGGCGGACGAACCGGAGCAACCAGCAAAGTCATGCCTCACTTGGTATGAGGAACTGAAAAAAACCTGGTCCACCAAGCTCGCGGATGCGCTGGTGGTGGATGCTGTGCGCATCGGCGGACTCGCTCAAAGCCAGCCCGATCCTGCCAAGGTGCGGGAAGTTTTTCAATCGTGGTTGCAAGCGGTGCAGGAACGTAGTTTGAAAAAAGTGATTCCGTTCTGTGCCGCATTTCAGGACGATCGATCGATTCTGGCTATGATGAAGGCTATGGCTGGGGAACTGATGTATGGGTCGGGCCGCCACGAAATCATGGATGTGGCGGTGCATGGTCGCTGGGCCACGGTTAGCGCGAAGTATTTATCAGACCAGCCGAATTCCGCCATACAGTATCCTCTCTACGTATTCGTCGCCACAGATCACGGACCGCGCATGCTATCACAGGTCGAGCTGAAGCTGGGGATTAGCGGCAACCGCAGTAGGAACTATCTCAACAACATCGCATTTACGGAACTGAAAAAATACCTGCCCGATGCCGCGGTGGACGAGCTCCGAACCCTCTACGACAAGCACACCGCTCTGGTGGATCAACAACCAAAGCCCAAACCCTGAAACCGGTGCATTCGCCCCGTCTTCGCGTTTGTTTTGCCATGCAGAGAATCTTCTATCATTTTTATCGATGGACCACGGCGGCAAAGTTCTGGTTATTCCGTCGCATTCTTCCCGCGGGCTGGGGAATATTGATTTCCTCGGTGATTTCTGCAACCATGCTCATGGGCAGTCCGCTCATGCCGCTCTTTCAGATGTTTGCGCTCCTGTTCGGATTGTGCTCGGTCGCATTGATTTGGACCTGGACCCGGCGGGCGCAGCTCTCCGCGAAACGCGAATTGCCATCGCATGCCGCAGCCGGTCTGGAACTGCGCTACACCGTCCACGTGCACAACCGCGGTGCCGCTCTGAAGCACTGGAGACTGTGGGAAACGCCGCCTGATCCGCGACCATCTCTTCCGATGTTCATGCTGAGCCGCGAACCGGGAGAAAATCTGCGCAACGGATTCGACCGCTTTTTTGCATTCAACCGTTGGCAGTGGTTGATTGACAAAGGATCTCTTTTTCGCGGAGGTCGTAGCACGAGCGCCGTCGCCTGCGGAGAAGGAGAGCATTGCCGGATCAGCATCTCCTTAATCCCGCAAAAACGCGGATGCATTCTCATGGATGATTTGCGTGTGCTTTTGCCCGATCCCTTTTGCTTTTTCCAGCGTGCACGTAGGGTCAAGACATCGACAGATCCTCTCATCGTGCTGCCGCGTCGCTACCGTCTTCCACCCTTTCATCTTCCCGGTTCTGCTCATTACCATGCTGGGGATGACGCGGCGTCACGACAAAAAGGTAGCAGTGGCGAATTCACTTCCCTACGCGAATACCGCACCGGCGATCCACCGCGCATGATTCACTGGAAATCGTGGGCGAAGCAGGGACGACCTATCGTCAAGGAAGTCGAAGACGTGGTTTTCCCGCGCTACGCTCTGGTGCTGGACACTTTCGCCCTCGGTCGCGAAGCGGAATTCGAAGAAGCGGTGTCGGTCGCCGCATCCTTCGTGGCAGAGATCGATACCGAGGAGGTGATGCTGGATTTGATGTTTCTCGGCGACAACGATCAAGTCATCAGCGCGGGACGTGGCTTGGCGGATTCGATGAAATTATTGGAAGCACTCTCTGCCGTCCAGGTTTCTCCGTTAGAAAACTTTGAGGGATTGAGCCGTCTCATTGCGCGACACAGCGGCGATCTCAGCGCCTGCATCTGCGTGTTTACCGGGTGGTCGGAATCGCGCGCTGCATTTCTCCGTTCACTCGATACCCTGGGGCTGACCAGCATTTCCTTGGCGATCGAAACACCCGCATCGACATTCCCGAGTCGAGTGCACTGCTTGCGCTCGAACCGCGTGCAGGAAGGCCTGATGACATGGCGGGGTTGAGGTCTATGGTTTTGCCAGACCGCTCAAATGAGTGAGCGGTCATCAACGCTCATCAATCGGCGGCACCGCGCTCAATTCCTGTGGGCCGGTGTAGAGGGTGAGAGGACGGTAGAGTCGGTTGTCGCGCAACTGCTCCAGAACCTGTGCCGTCCAACCCGACATACGTGCAATCGCAAAAATCGGTGTAAAAAGATCGGTCGGAATGTTCAACGAATGATACACGGTAGCCGAGTAGAAATCCACATTGGCATTGAGCCCTTTGCGTTCACGCATGATCTCGGCGATGCGCTCGGACATCTGGATCCACTTTGGCTCGCCGAGTTCTTGGGTCAGTTCGATCGCCAAGCGACGCAGGTGTGGAGCGCGGGGGTCGAGAACCTTGTAGACACGGTGGCCAATGCCCATGATCTTTTCCTTGCGGGCAAGTTTTCCTTCCACAAACGCATCAACGTTTTCCAAGCTGCCAATTTTTTCCAACATATGGATTACGCCCTCGTTGGCACCGCCGTGCAACGGCCCCTTGAGAGTGCCGATGGCGGAAGTCATGGCCGAATAAAAATCCGATAGAGTAGCCACCGTCACGCGGGCGGAAAAAGTGGAAGCGTTCATGCCGTGATCGGCGTGAAGGGTGTAGGCGACGTCGAGGATCTTCGTAGCCCGCTCGCTGGGAGCTTCACCATTGATCAGATAAAGGAAATGCGCTGCTTCCGAGAGATCCGTGCGGATCGGCGGCAGCTCAAGTCCCTGACGGAAGCGATGGAATGCGGCGACGATGATCGGGGTCTTCGCCACCAGAGAGATGGCGATCGCGGCATTTGCGGCCGCATCGGGTTCACCGATTTTCGCGCGCTTGTCAAAGATGCCGAGGATGGAGACGCCGGTGCGCACTACATCCATCGGATTGCTGTCTTTCGGGAGTGCTTTGAGAAAGTCGATCAATTCCTGCGGCAAAGAACGCTGGTTGCGCAGTTCTTGCTCCATGGCAACAAGTTCCGCACGGTTCGGCAAATGGCCGTGATGAAGAAGATAGGTGACTTCCTCAAACGTGCAGTGCGCCACCAGTTCATCAATGCTGTAACCCAGATAGCTCAAACGGCCCTCCGCTCCCTCTACATTCGATAGCGCGGATTCATTGGCGATTACTCCCTCAAGGCCTTTTGCGTATGTTGTCATGGTATGAATTTGAACGGCGTTAAGAAAGCGTGTGGGGCGCTGCTGCGCAAGGGAGAAACATCAAAAATGGCAAAAAAGCGATCGGTTGCCAATTTCGCGTGTTTCTGCAAGATTGTCCCCGCATGCAAGACTCGCTCACCATGGTTCTGGAAACTTCCACTCCTCAGGGAAGCGTGGGGTTGTGGAACGGATCGTGGCAGGAAACGGTTTTTGTCAGCGAACGCAGTCACAACTGCGCGGTGTTTGCTCCCTTGCAAGAGTTGCTCGTTCCCTTACGCGGAGCCAAAATCGGCAGAATCCTCGTCGGCACCGGTCCTGGAAGCTACAGTGGAACGCGTGTAGGCATCGCTGTAGCGCAGGGACTCGCCATCGCCCACTCGGCAACCTTGATCGGACTGCCCTCCGTTCTTGCCACGCCGACGGCACGTTCTGCGCCTCGCTGCCGTGCGATCGGCGATGCACGGCGCGGCGACTGGTGGTGGTATGACATCCACAACGGAATCTGTGCTCCCTCTCCAATGATGGGCAGCAAGGAGGATCTGGCAAAGATTCTCTTAGAAGAAGTTCCCGTTTTTTCGCTGGATCTGATTGCCGATGAGGTTTTTGGTCAAACGATTCCCCAGCAGATACCCGCTGCCGGACTGCTGTGGCAAGCGTGGCAATCGATGGACAGCGAAGAGCAAGCCCGATGGTCGGCTCAGATCGTTCAACCCGTCTACCTCAAACCTCCGCACATCACCCAGGCCAAACCTGGCCACCCGTTGCTGCGAGGAAAATGATCAGATCCTGATCGCCGTGTCATGGCAGAGGCACGACTTTCCACGAGTCGGCTTGGGTAAAGTCCCGTGCGGAGAAACACCAGATCACGGCTTTTTTGCCAGCGAGATAATTCGCGTCTTTGCGAACCTTGCGATACAAATTGATCCGGGCTGACGTTGCGCCACTGCCACGCACCGCAATGACGTCGGGCATGAAACCCAGAGCCGCTCCCACATGATCGGGCAAGCCACCACCCTGGGCCAACATGTCGCCGCCGGCGTGAAAAATCAGACAATGACTGTCGCCTAGCAATAAGACGGGTGATGCCGGGTCGACAGCTGGCGCGGATTTACCGTCGGCCGATGTCAGCACAGGAGTGAACGCCAGCGTCTCGCTCGTGCCGGTCGGCGCGAGGTCGCCCTGGATTGTGATCTTGGTCGGAACACCCAACACGAGCTTGGGTTTTTCTGGATGAGCGGACAAGGAGGGCAGATCCTTGTGCAAGAGATCGGCCAGAGTTTTTGCCAACATAGCGCAGGTAGCCGGGGTGTAATGCGAATCCGTGCGACAATAAACCGGATCTTCCTGCGCTCCAGCCTTGGCGGCGGCCTGGGCGAGCATCTCGCGCGTTTCCACCACGGTCACACCATTTTCTTTGAGGCTCTTAATGAAATTCTCTGTGACCTGTCCGTAGCCTTTCGCCGCGGCAACAGGATCGGAGGTCACCAACTGATCCATACGAATCAGGGATTTTTCCGGCACGGGCAGCACATACAACTTGATGCCTTTGGCAGCGAGCGCCTGATGAAAATCCTTGATGGCGGGAATCGGATTGGCGTCGCCTGTGAGCTTCGCGGGAGAGGCATCTGAGCGCAAATGCGCCAACTCCGCCGGCAGGAAAAACCAGCCCGAATCGGTTTTAATGCCGGTCACCTGAGAGTCCGCTGCGGCGGTCGGCAGAGCGGGCAAAGGATCCGCTTGGGACAGCGAAGACAAAGAAATCAAGGCGAGGGCAAGGGAGATACGAAACATAAAACTAGGCGATGAGCGTGAGAGATACGGAAAGGGCAAAGCGATCATTCAACAATCGAAAAACTTTCCCACCAGTTGACCGGTTCAAGGGAGAGTTCGTCATCAAATTCCTTGCGCTCGTGACGGCCGTATTCGGCCTCCGCCGCTGCCCAGGAACGCAACGTCACCTTCACCCTCTGACCCCGACGCAGCGATGCCAACGCGGTCAGCTTTTTGTCCTGCATCACTAAGCCATAGGCCAAAGCCCTCGCAGCGCTGACAGGAGTGCCATCAGCGCTCTGCAGAGACTCGAGCACCATGGGCATGACATATTCCTTGTATACGGATGTATTCGGATTCGGCACATCTCCCATTATCGCTACCGTGCCGATGATTTGCACCGTCTCGCCATCGGCCACTTCGAGATATTCCTGCGAGGCAACGTGCGATTCCTCACGCTTCAACCGACAAGGAATCACGGGCCAGATGCCCTCGGTGATTTGCGATGCGGCGAATTCCCACACCACGATTTTTTTTCCTGCAAGACGATCTTGGCCAAGGCCCAGCTCACGCGCTAGCAAAGCACGAGTAGCATGCGCACCATCGCCGTTGCGCAAGATCGCATCGACTGGTTGACCCAAGGCCACACCCAAATGCTCGGTGAATCCAGCATCCTCGCCCCACCCCATGCCGGCCAAGCTGAAAATATTGCAAAAACTGTCGCCCAAAACCAGCATGGGAGAGGCGCGATCCGGCAACCATCTGGCACCGTCAGCCCGTCGCACCACGGATATCTCCGTATTTTCCTCCCGTAACTTGCTGATCGACTCTGGGAGCCTCAGCATGCGCAACAAATCTCCCGCATTGCGGACATGGCTCCGCGTTTGCAGCGCCGCCCCCGTTCCCTTGGTGACGAACCGCTTTTCGATCAAAAAAGATCCCACATCCGAGGCCACGCGTTTCATCCCATGGGGATTCCAATGGCTATCCGTCTTTAAATACGAACCATCTTCATGCTCCGCCTTGGCGGCGGCGAGAGAGGCGGCGGAGTCGAACACCGTCACGCCGCCCTGCTCCAGTGTTTTTCTCCATCCTTCATACGCAGGAGGTTGGGACGACAAAGCCAACGAAGGATGACCCGCGCCGAAATTCTCGGGGTGGATCGCAAGTTTGGGCCATGCGGGCACGATCACCAACTGGATCCCGCTTGCGCGCAAGTCTTCAGAAAAAGCGAGGATCGCCTTGGCAGATGCCGCATAACCGACATCGGCTTTGGAAGGCTGATCGGGCTTGGTTAGAAAACGGAAAGATGGACGATAATACAACCACCCCTGGCGCCCTACCATCACCTCGCCGACACCCTCGCCCGTCATCAGAAGACCGTTTTGGATCCATGGCTGGACCGCTTGGGAAAAGGGCGATTCCTTGCTGACATGGTCTTCCGTGCGTTTGATCCAATCCAGCGCAGAACGATTTTTCTCCAGTATCCCCCTCACCGCCGGAGCCGATGTCCACGCGGGCGAGGCTGGCTTTTCCGCCGAAGCCGCGGCCGCAGGGATGTCAAAAAACAGACGCAGGTCGGACAGCCCGACCACGGTGATCAGCAGCAAAAAAACCATGATCGCCCACCAAGCATGACGCGGATCCACCACGGTTCTGGCGATTTCCTCAACCGCCATTTTTTCCGACTTACCCATGACATGAGCCACAGAACCCTGAGAGGAATGTTGGATATCGCTCATAGGTTAGAAAATGAAATAAATGAACGGATTGTAACTTTGGCTCGATAACATCGCCGCTCCGCCGACCACCATCAGCAATACCAAACACAACTTCCACGGCGGCAGTTGACGGGTGAATTGCCATGAGGGAATGCCGAAAAATGCTACAACTCCGGCCAACACCATGCTGCCGAGCAAATAAGGCGAACGGATGGCGGCGCCGGTGAACGTGGTGAAACTCGTCATCGACGAAGCATCAGGCAGCAAGTCAGTGTAGAACGCCAAGGTCGTCGCAAAATCGGGAGCACGAAAGGGAATCCACAACAGGGACACGCCGAGGAACGTAAGTGGCAATCGTGCCCAACAAGGTGGCTTGGGCCAATCCCGCTCTTTCCAGAACCTCTCCATCACCAACCAGAGTCCGTGTCCTCCACCCCACAACACGAAGTTCCAGCTCGCTCCATGCCATAGGCCGCCGAGCAACATGACGGTCATGAGATTGATATAAGTGCGCACAGGCCCACGGCGATTCCCCCCCAGCGGGATGTAGAGATAATCGCGCAACCAGGTCGATAGACTGATGTGCCAACGCTGCCAGAATTCCGTCACACTGAGCGACCGATAGGGTGAATCGAAATTTTTGATGAAGACAAAACCAAACATCAGGCCCAGACCCACCGCCATGTCGGAATAGGCGCTGAAATCAAAATAAATCTGCATGGCATAGGAAAACATTCCGCTCCAGGCATCGGAAGGAGCGCGGTTGACACTCTCATAAACCGTATCAGCAATTCTCCCGCAAGGATTTGCCAACAGAACCTTTTTGGCGAGGCCTAGTCCGAAAAAAGCGATACCGCGGACAAACTTTGCCGAGGTGTGGGAGCGTTCGAACATCTGATCCGCCACGTCCTGATAGCGGATGATAGGACCGGCCACGAGCTGCGGGAACAACGCGATGTAACAGGCGAAATCGGGAAAACTCCTTAACGCTCTGGCGTGGCCCCGATACACATCGATGCTGTAACTCATCGATTGAAAGGTGTAAAAACTGATGCCCAGGGGCAGCACTACATGAAGGAAATGCGCAGACCCCGGGCCGTCCCATCCCAAGGCGGCGAACAACTGTGTGACGTTCTCGATGCCGAAATTGTAATACTTGAAAAAACCCAGCAGCGAGAGGTTGGAAATCATGCTCGCCCACAGCGCCATGCGTTGGGAACGACTGCGCGAGCCACCTTCCTCTAACGCAACGAAATCCCCGCCCACCTGATTTCGCGGGTCCGCACTGGCAATCGCGCGGCCGGCGATGTAATCGATGATCGTGGAGACAAACATCAGGACCACAAAGAGCGGGTTGGACCAACCGTAAAAGACGTAGCTCAGGACCGTCAGAACCGGATGTTTCAAGCCGCGCGGACTCAGGTAATACAAGGCCAGCACCAGCGGCAAAAAGACAAACAGGAAGAAGTGCGAACTAAAGACCATGGGGGGAATTACTTGATGCCATACTTGGTGAAGTTGCGGTCGAGTTGGGGAAGAATCGGGGCGATCCACTGAGCGGCCCCGGCGTCGTTGTAATGAACCCCATCCGAACCGGTGACCCCATTGATGTATTTAGTCTGCGAAACGATGGTACCATAATGATACTTACGATTGTTCGTGCGGATGATACGGACCATTTCCTGTTCCACCCATGCGGGAAACTTCGAGGAATCCGGCGGCGTGATCCAGATCACCATGCGCACGGAGCTTCCGGGTTTGCGCAGCGCACGCGCGAATTCATCATAGATCACCTCAAGTTGTGGAATCGCGTTCCGCCCTTCGCGTGCCAGAGTATCAAAATGATTGGTGCCCAGCTGAATGATCATCACTTCAGGCCGATGTTTGGCAATGAGCGTTTGGATTTTCGGTGTGGCCACCGTAGCGGGCCTGCGACCATTGCGGTGGATTTCCAATCTTCGGGTGTGCGGCGTAGTTTCACGGTAGCCGCATGGCGCGAAAAAGGTTTTTGTCTCCGACAGCAAATGCTCGGGAGAACAGCCGCATGCACCGTAGACAAAGACGCGATGGGCTCCCAGGTTGGTATGCAGCCATTCCTGCATACGGGTGCCGAAGGGACCCACCGTCAAGGAATCCCCCACCACCATCACACGGGCGTTGCGATTGAGCTGATCACCAAATGCCGAACCGCCGGTAAGCGAGCAACCGACCAGCCAAAAGCAACAAACCACCGAGAAAAAGCGGAGGAACCGGGGCATGGCGGGATGATGCGTTGACGGAGTATTCATGGCGCTGTGGAGTTTTCTGAAGGAACTTCGACCGAGTTTTTCGCATCGGGATGGCGGTTCATGTCATCCACCAGCATGTGGGGAATCAAGTCGGGATCGTCATTTTCCGGACTACGGCGTGTGGTGGCCCAGAGCGAGATGTCATCCAGTTCCTGAATCACCAACTCGTATTGTTTTCCTACTTTGTAACGGGAAAGATTTTGCTCTTCTTTCTTGATAAAGGCCGGATGGAGCAGGAGCAATCGTTTTTCCTCGTATTTGCCGGATTTGACCTCGATCACATCGTAAAGATACACCACCAGATACTCGCCGTAGGTCGTCAAATCTTTCTTGGCAGGAGCGCTGGAGGTGGCGACAAGTTTCGCACGCACACGGATGTTTTGTTTCGCCGTCGGCGCATCGGCCACAGGAATCGCCACCGGAGCTGCGGTTGAGGATCTCTCGGCTGCGATGGAGACCAGAGATGGCAGCTTAGTCATCTCCACTTCCGCGAGATCTTTGGCAATCATGCGAAACGTGTTCCGCCCCCAATCGTTGCAAGCCTGACCCCAAAAATGCATGCGATCACGATCTTGTAAGGGATAGGGATAACTGGTGATCTCACGACTGTCCAGCATCACCGCGTAGCCATCGACGCTTTGCTTGATCGAATCAAACACAAATCCCTGCACTTCCGTCGTCACGTTGCCAGCCTGGGGAGGAGTGACCCAATACCATTTTTTCACAGTCGGTGCGCTGGAAATGATCCACGTGACCAACGGCGAGACATGCGCCCTAATGACAGTCGCCGATTTTTTATCGATCACTTCGCCATTTTTGAACAGATCGAAAAAATTATTACCGCTTTGGAAAACGATGATATCGGGTTTCCATTCGCCGACCAAATCCTCGATCTTGGGAACGGCATGGACAGCGGGTTTGTGGCCTTTTTTCATGCCGTATATGTCCCTGATCTCCGAGACAGCTCCGTCATGATTCTGGATCTCCAAAAACCCGCAACGGGTTTTTGCGTGAGTGTAAGGGGATGCTTTGAGCCAGGAGAGAGGATTCGTCCCACAACAAATGACAGTGTGAACCGATGAAACACCCGGGCAAGAGCGGAAGCACTGATCCAGCGTGTCCGCGAATCCGCTGAGCGCCATCGAGTCACCAAGTATCAAGACCTTGAGACCTTCTTTCGCAGGCTGGCTGAGAGACTGCGCATCAAGCTGTCGAGCGATTTCCTCTCCCGTCTGCGGTTGCGCAGAATCCTGGGATTTTTCGGGTGCTTCTTCGATGCTAGCAGGTTGATTGCGCTCGTCTTTTTTCGCTGGTTGCTCGGCCATGCCGACAACGGTCGAGACCAGCGCTATGAAGCAACTCACTATCGCCGAGAAAGACCGGAAACGCTTGCAATCACGAGATTCCGCCGACAAGTCCTTGCATTCGGAAACAACCACGTTTTGCAAAGGAAACATAAGCGGGAAGGCTATGCGACGCAGGCTGTTTGTAAAGCGATTTCTCCCTCTCAACGCAAATTCCAGCAGCAGGAATCAAGGTTTGGGGATTGCTCTGCCGGTAGGAGATCGAGCTTCGTCCGCGCGGCGGATTCTAGAGCTCCACTCGTGCCATGTGCGGCGGACACTTGCGCAGGAATCGTTTGGCGAGGGCTTCGAATTGCTCGGAAAGATCGGTGAGGGCGATGGAGAGATGACCCTGCCGCGAAGGCTCAGCCAGCATATCGCGTTGTCGCAGCTCCTGTTGCAAATGAAGCGCGCAGGTAGTGGCGGAATCGACAATCCGCACACGATCGCCGATCATTTCCTGCAATACCGGCACCAGCAACGGGTAGTGCGTGCAGGCTAACATCAGGGTGTCGATGCGCTGGTCCAACAGAGGCTGCAAATACGTTTCCAAAACCTGGCGTGTCGCAGGATGATCGATCCAGTTTTCCTCAATCAGCGGCACGAGCAAGGGCGTAGCTTGTTCGATGATGAACATGTCTGGGCGGCGCAGCGCGAGCGCTTGTTCGTAGGCATGGGAAGCGACCGTTCCGCGGGTAGCGATGATGCCCACGCGTTCTGCCCGCGGGTCGGCCAACACCGATTCCACACCGGCCTCAATGACGCCGACAATCGGGATTTGATAGCGCTCCTGCAACATCGGCAAGGCATGGGCGGTGGCGGTGTTACAAGCCACTACGATCGCTTTCACCTGCTGCTGCAACAGGTAGCGCACATCCTCATCAGAAAAACGGCGAATGGTCTCGGGAGACTTTGAGCCGTAGGGCACGCGGGCCGTATCTCCGAGGTAAACAATATCCTCTGCCGGCAGTAGTTCCTGGACGGCCCTGACCACCGTCAGTCCTCCCACTCCCGAATCAAAGATGCCCAAGGCGCTGTTGTTCACACGCACTGCTTACAGCAATCATCTCATCCCGCCAAGAGGAATGAATGCCCAGCCGAATCGGAATCCCGCATCAGCTCTGAGCTCGGACCATGTTGCAAATTTCACGCAGACGCCGCAGCGCCTCTTCCTCTGGCTCCGCCGGATCATAACGCAGTTGATTGTGCAATGCGATGGCTTCAGCGAGCATCCGCGCATCCATCTGTGATTCCAGTTTTTGCAACCATCGGCTATAGGGCATCGCCTCGGGACGAGGGCCGATTTTTTTTACCAACCATCGCTCCAACTCGGACAGGGGAGTTTTGCGTTGGGCGAACGATCTCGCTGCCGAATGACGCATCGTGCGCGCGCGGGTCTGCCACAGCCGGTAGATCACCCATGCCGCCACGCCCGAGCCCAGGACAGACAACACCGTGATCACCATCGCTTTGTTTTCAGGCTGGGTGCGCCAGACGGTAAAGTTTTCCCGCATACGCTGCCAGGCATCGATAAAATCCCTCCGCCATCCGCTCATCCCGAGCTCGGTCTGAACCCACGCGGGTGGAGTGGTGTCCACGTTGATCCAACGTCCGGTTCCTTCGCTCCAAACCCGGCACCAGGCATGCGCGTGCGTGCCGCGCAAGGCATGTTCGCCGGTTTTGGGATTGCGGTCCTGTACCGAAAAACCCACGCAATATCGAGCATTCACCCCCGACTCGCGCAGCAACAATGTCGTGGCCGTGGCGAAATACTCACAGTGCCCGCTTTTTTCTTCTAACAGAAATTGTGCGAGCAAACTGTCGCGGCCAGTCATCGTGCGATAACGAGCGCCTTTCTGCTCGGCTTTCCATTTCTCCTCCAGCCTGTCCTGGATACGCAGGTAGGTGGAATAGTTGAAGTTGCGATAGAAATGCAATCGCAACGTGGCGATCTTCTCCTCGAGAGGCATCGATCGCAGGCCTAGCTGATCGACAATGTCGCGCAACACCGCGCGCTCCTGAGGCGGGATAGCACGATCCACCGATTCTGCCTTGTTGTTTTCCTTCGCAAATGGCGGACCGTCACGATCAAAGGTTCCATCCCAGCGCACTACCGCTTCCACCACGGCATGGCGCGGCGTGATGCGCACGGAGCCGATGGAATTGAACTCCAATTCCTGGGCATTGACATACAGCGAATACAGTGATCCCGGCAGGGGTAGGAGCGAATCGGTCTTCACCGCGCCCACGATGCGAAAACGCGGAAGATCCCAGCGATCCTCTTCACCCACGGTAAGATCGCCCGTCGTGCGATAGAGCTTCTCATCATCCGCTGCGTTTTCACCACGGTCCACGCGGCCGACGGCAGCAAGCCCCTTGAAATCCATTTCCTGATTGGTGCCATCCGGTGGTTCGTAACGCCAGTGGCCACTGGGGAAATAGCGGTTGTAGCACGCTGTCATCAGCAAATCCGGCACAGGGCCACTCTCATGGCGCAGACGCCAGAAAATTTCCGATGACTGCTTGATTTTTCCGACATGTCCGATGTTGGTATTGCTACGGTGCCACTGCGTGCTTTGCGACACGCCACCCTCACCACCGCCGCCGCCCATCAGCATTTCATGCGCACGTCGCAATCCCCACTGCGTGGTTGCCGCCAAACTTGCCATGAGCACCAACCCCACGATCAGCGAACGCTTCTGACGCAAATGCAGTTGAGAGAAGCTCCACAAACACCAGGCCGTGAGCAACAGCAATCCGATGAAAAAAAACGGATCATAGGCATTGCGACCTGCCGCGGAAAATAACAGGGTGATGACAAAATATACGGGAGTAAATGGGATGCTTTGCGTCTCGGGATTCATTCCAAGCTCGCGATCCAAAGCCAGTTTTTTGCGGGAAAAATAGGAAAAGGTATTGAGCGGAATGGTATCCCTAAATCCATACGCTTGCGTGAACTGGACCGTCATCAGGAAGATCGGCATCCATGACACAAACTCACGCACGGTCTCTGGCTCCACGCCGTTCATCCACAGCACCAATGCCGTCAGCAGCATCGCGGTCACCGAAAGCGACCAAGCGCGGACATAAGCTTTTTCCCCGAAATCCCAACGCATGTTCAGCCAATGCGGCCCCTCGAACAAAAAAGCCATTGCCAATCCCGCGACAGGCAGCTCCACCATCCAGCCCCAAAAAATCAGCGCCGCTCCCAACAGCATGCGAGGGAATCGCATGATGGGTGCGGAGCCATGTGGGGAGGCATTTTCCATAAACCTACTATCTCATCAATTTACCTTTCAATCAAGCTCACATCGTCCACCGAAAAGCAAGCCATTGACGCCCCTGCCCTACCATGATTCATTGCCACGAAGCTACAACGTCGTGAACCACCATCTCCCATGCCCGCACCTCCCCGCTCTGGTAGAGGGAGAAACGCTCGACCACCACGTGCTCGGTCGGCACGGCGAAGCGCGAGACGCGGCGTTCTACTTTGATGCGCTGCGTTATGGACACGCACTGTGGCATCGAGGACAAGCGGGGCGCGCGCTTTTGGCTCTCACGCGTGCGCTCTATGCCGACGTAGCCGCGGAGGATCCGATCTTGCAGTCGTGGCCGCTACCTTATGCCGCGATGGCGTGGATGATTCGTCATCACGATAGCGATGATTTCCCCGGCAATCCGCGACTCAGTTACCAGCATCAGGCAACGCGTCTGCGCGGTGAACGCCGGGCTCTGCGCTCCGCCCGCGCCTGGGCCGTATGGGCCATCGTCCGAGCCATCCGCCCCCAACTCCCGGGTGATCCCACCTGCCTAGAGCTCCCTCACAAGGATATCCAATTCCTGTTAGAACAAAATGGCCATCCGGGAGAATCGGAATTGTGGAGGACTGTCTTGCAGGGATTTCATTGCCATCCCAGCTGAACTGTGCCTGCTCCGCTTAGACGATTGCATCAAAGAATGGTGCGCGGTGTAGGTTTCGAACCTACGACCCCCACCGTGTCGAGGTGGTGCTCTACCACTGAGCTAACCGCGCGCTACTGTTGCAGCGGGCGGGAAATTACACCCGGCGCCGCCCGCATGGCAATCCTTTTTTTGACGGATTTTCATTTTCACCAGCAACATCTGGGAAAAGGCATTGCCGAAGTTCTACCGATACGATAACAAACCGCGTGATTGCAAACGTATTAGCCGAACGCTACGCCTCCGAAAACATGCAGGCGATCTGGTCCGCAGAAGGTCGCATCCTGCTCGAACGCGAGTTCTGGATCGCGGTGATGAAGGCACAAAAAGACCTGGGACTCGATATTCCTGACGAAGCCATCGTCGCTTACGAAAAGGTCAAGCATCAGATCGATGTCGCCTCCATCATGCACCGTGAACGCACCACCCGCCATGATGTGAAGGCACGCATCGAGGAATACAACGACCTCGCCGGTCACGAGCATGTGCACAAGGGCATGACCTCGCGCGATCTCACGGAGAATGTCGAGCAACTGCAAGTCTACAAATCGCTCTTCGTGCTACGGGACAAATGCGTCGCCGTGCTCCATCGTTTCCGCAAGCACGCGGAAAGCACCCGCCATCTCGTGTTGACCGCTCGCACCCACAACGTGGCCGCGCAGCCGACAACCATGGGCAAACGCATCGCGATGTTTGGTGAGGAATTCCTCCACAGCTTGCGGAATCTGCAATCCACGATCGAGCAATACCACGTGCGCGGACTGAAGGGCGCCGTAGGCACGCAGATGGACCAACTCTCCCTCTTCGATGGTGATGCCTCCAAAGTCTCCGCCTTGGAACAACGCATCGTCAGCCATCTGGGCATGAAAGGCGTGTGGATCAACGTCGGTCAGGTCTATCCACGGTCGCTTGATTTCCGCGTAGTTTCCTGCCTCACCGACCTGGCTTCGGCACCGTCATCCTTTTGCAAAACCCTACGTCTCATGGCGGGTCACGAGACCGCCAGCGAGGGCTTCGCACCGGGACAAACCGGCTCCAGCGCGATGCCGCATAAGATGAATTCGCGATCTTGCGAACGCGTCAACGGCTTCCATGTCATCCTCAAGGGCTACCTCGCCATGGCCGCGGGACTGGCGGGTGATCAGTGGAATGAAGGCGACGTTTCCTGCTCCGTGGTGCGCCGCGTGATGCTGCCGGATGCCTTTTTCGCGCTCGATGGATTGTTGGAAACATTCCTCACGATTCTCGATCAAATGGAAACCTATCCGGAAATGATCGTTTCGGAAACGCAGCACTACCTGCCCTTCCTGATGACTACCACGGTGATGATGGAGGCGGTGAAAAACGGCGTCGGTCGTGAGACCGCTCACAAGGCCATCAAAGAACACGCCGTTGCCACCGTGCAGGACCTGCGCCGCGGAAAAATCGACCGCAACAATCTCATCGAACGTCTGGCCCATGACGTGCGTCTCGGTCTGACGCGTGAAATCCTCGACCATATTCTGAAAAAGGGCGAAACGGAAACTGGTGCCGCAGATCCTCAGGTCGATTGGTTTTCCGAAGCCGTTCAGACG
>JBJOMZ010000047.1:0-20295 GCA_046052105.1 Verrucomicrobiota bacterium
CCCACAGGGCCCATCGTCTTGATTTCCGCCACCACTTTGCCATCCACCCAGAGTCGCGAACCGTCATCGGAATCAAGATAAAACTCGTGCTTGCCTCCTGGAGCCTCCAGGTCGCCTTCCCATGTCCTCGCGAAGTTGTCGGTTTTGGCGTAGGAACTGTAATCGATCAAGCCCGATGGCTCCTCTTCCACGGCATCGGGCTTCAATTTGCTGAAGTCGGGCATGGATGTGAAGGACCCCTTGTAGTAATGGGAAATGAGATTTGCCAGTGCTGGTTTGGCATTCTCCAACGGATGCTGTTTGAGCAATTCGGCAGCCGTCCAGTGCTCCTTGCGCTGCATCGTGGCGGCACGAACTTTTTTCACTTGATCGACCGATACCGCGGCAGCCTTGTTCCCCCAAGAAGCGCGCACATGGGTCAAGATAGCAGCAATCTGGTCATCGGGAAGCGCGGCGCCTTGCGGTGGCATTTCTAGGTTGTAGGTCTTGCCGTTGACCTCCACGGGTTGGTGCAGACCGTGCAGGACGATCTTGATGCCGCGCTCGGGATTTCCCAGTGGCCAAGGCGATCCGGCGAGAGGAGGAAACTGGCCACCCGTGGCGCCCTTGCCATCAGCACCATGACAAGCGGAACAATACAAGCCGTAGAGTTGACCACCATCCTGCGCCGCAAGTGGCAAGGTCAGAGAGAGAAGAGAAAGGATTTTTCGCATGAGTCGATATCTTACAATAGCACTGATACGCGCGCGATGCGAAAATTTTTCATTGCATCGGATCCTCGCATCCAAGAATCGACCCCAGGCTTCCCCATGTCCATCGATCTAACAAAGAACGGACTCCCCTTCCATGGGCACCACCACACAATCCGCGACTCCCAAACGTTCAGCTTCCGCTAACAATCTTTTCACAGGTTCGTCGATGGGCTCGTTGCCCAGAGGAAATGTGCCGTAGTGCATGGGAATGAGAGTTTTGGCACCTAGCTCCATAAACGCGCGCACGGCCTCTTCCGGATTCATGTGCACGTCACGGCCACTCGGCGCCTCATACGCGCCGATCGGCATCAGTGCCACATCGATGTTGTGACGCTCACCAATTTCCACAAAGCCGGGAAAATAGGCGCTGTCACCGCAATGATAGACCGTGCGACCGCCGGCCTTGACGATGTATCCGCCATAATCCCTGTGCGTGTCGTGGATGAATCGCGCGCCCCAATGCAGGGCAGGTGTGTGGATGACTTCGAGCCCGTCGAATTGCAATTCGTCCCATACCTGCATTTCGTGGACGGCGGGAAAACCCAGCCCTTTGACCAGGGTGGCACTGCCGGTGGGCACCACGACACCTGCGCTGGATTGCAGGGTTTTTAGGCTTTTTTTGTGCATGTGATCATGATGCGCGTGACTGACTAGGACCAAATCCACTTCCGGTAGTTCGTGCAGATGCAGACCGGGTTCGCGGATGCGCTTCAAAAAACCGAGCCAATTCGCCCAGTTCGGATCAATGACCACAGACCTTGCGCCGATCTCGACAAAAAAGCCCGAGTGCCCGATCCATGTGACACGCACTTCTTGTTCTCCCAATTCCTCGCGTGCTAGAGACTTGGTCTCACCCTGGCGTTTGCGAAACAACCCTGGGACGACGTGGTGACGCAACATCTTCAAATTTCTCTGCGGCCAGCCTTTGGACGGGAGCAGTCCACTGTAATGCTCGGATTTCCGTTTTTTGATTTCTCTCCCACTCATTCGCAGACAAAAACAACCTACCTACATCCAGAAAATAAGCAATGCGTAAAACGTGTGCGAAATCTCCAAGACGCAGGGATCAACGACGCCGATTCCATGAAGAGAGGCGATAGACTTCGTCGGACAAACGCCGAACCTCCGTCTCGTCGATTGCGACCTGCGATTCCGTCACCGCATCAGCCAAGCAGCTTGCGATGGCGAAACCACGTTGCAGAGGGAATTTGGCAACGGCCTGCACGGAACCCTGATGCAATAACCCTTGTTTGCCGCGTCGTTGTCCGGCACCCGCGATTTTTTCACCGTTATGCCATACAAGATCATGTCGCACAGGTCGCCGAAAGCAGAAGTCGCTCGACTGCTCATCTTCGTCCGCCAGCAGTCGACAATTTATGCCTTCGGCTCCTAATGCATCGCACAGAGCCTGATGAATGACCTCATAACTCAGAGCGCCACGCATCTCCGCGAGTTCGTGACCACGGGGAATGACCAATGTGTAGGTCCAGTCACTGCCATGATCGACCAGTCCACCTCCAGTGGGACGACGCACAAAATTTCTATTGGCCGGCACGGCCGATGACCTGCTGAAATATCCGATGCTCATCCACTCGCCAGTCCAACAATACAAACGGAGTATCGGTTTTTCCGCACTGCGCCACAACCACTCGTCCACCGCCATGTTTGTGGGCCCGTCGCGCGCCACAGGATCATTCCACACATGCAGTTCGGACAACACGGGCGCATCAGATACCTTTTTCTGCATTGTCGCAATTATCATTTTACAAATCCGGAATTCTCTCTCCAGTATCACGGAGATGCCATTTGCACCCAAACCGCACGCCGCCCTGTTCATCGCCGGTCACGGATCCACGGAAAATCCGGATTCTTCCGTGCCCTATTTCGATCATGCCGATGAAATCCGCCGGCGCGGATTGTTTGCTGAAGTCCATTGTATTTTCTGGAAAGAAGAACCGTCGTTTCGTGAGGCACGCTATCTCACCGACTGTGAGGAAATCTATGTGGTGCCTGATTTCATCAGTGAAGGATATTTCACCCAAGACGTAATTCCGCGCGAACTCGAACTCACCGGCCCCACCACGGAGGTGCGCGGCAAAACATTCCACTACTGCTCGCCCGTAGGCATCCACCCATCGATGACCCAACTTTTGCTGCGCCGGGCGCGCGAGGTGGCCCCGGATATCAATCCTGCAGAGACCACGCTCATCATCGTCGGACACGGCACGAACCTTAACGCCAACAGCACCAAGGCCATCAAGGACCAGTGTGAGCAACTGCGCGCTGCTGGCTATGCCACGGTGATCGATGCCTACATGGAAGAGCAACCTTTCATTGCCGATTGGCATCAGATGGCCACCACCGAGACCGTGGTCGTGGTGCCCTTTTTCATCGCGGATGGCCTCCACTCCTTTCAAGACATCCCCGTTCTGTTAGGCATGGAATCAGAGGTAGGAGCAGCCGCCAGCCAGCGAGAGGTGTTCCGACACAACCCACACGAACTCCACGGCCGCAAGCTTTACTATTCTTCTGCCATCGGCACCGAGCGACTGCTTGCCGATGTGATTCTGGATCAGATCCACGACTTCGATCAACAACACCCCGCGCACTCATGACACAACTGGATTGGCTGAAACAACTACTCGACCGTGGATTCCATCGCATGGGACAACTGGAGATCATTCCCGCCGAGAATGGGTCCTATTGGCTCTGCCATGAAGACGACCGCGATGTCATACTTCAGAGTGCTGGAGCGCCTGCGGATTTTTTAATCACCGCAGATCCCTATCAAGCGCGGGAAATTTCCACTTACTCGGCGGACAACGAATACCGTTTCACCAAGGGGCAAACCAATCTGCGCCGCGGTTGGATGATGAAATTGGCTGACGCCAGCACGCTGCTGGCAGCACTGGATGGCTTCTACCCAGCATGTTTCGGGCTGTGGGTGGCACAGCAGCGGAATACACTCGAAGTGCAAACCCTGCGCGACAAGCTCAACCGCCAGACTGGGATGTATCGCTTCGCCCGCAGCATCAGTGACGAGGGCGCACAAGAACTCGTGCAGAAAGTCTGCGGGCCTGCCCACCAGTGTGCGAAAAAAATTCTCTGGAAGATCGACGAGAATACGCCACTCGCCGACAGCGAAGCATCCCGCTTCAATGGTGTGAGCAGCGGACTCCCCGAACCTCTGGCTATCCCCCTGCTCTGTCGCGAAGCCTGCAATCATTTTGTGGCCGAATGCCGCAAGGTATCGAAGAGAGAATTCGAGGCCAAAGCTTCGTCATGAAAGCGGGCGCGCGCATCGCACTTTTTGGCGGCACCTTCGACCCGGTTCACGAGGGACACTTACACATTGCCCGACTTGCGCATCAACAAGCTGCACTCGATTCCGTCCTCTTTCTGCCTTGCCAGCAGTCGCCTCACAAAACAGCGCCCACCCAGGCCAGCGCCGAAGATCGTTTGGCGATGTTGAGACTTGCCGTGACCGAGCCATGGATGCAGGTCGAGGATTGGGAAATCACTCAACCTCCGCCGTCTTATAGCTATCAAACCTTGCAACACTTTCTCGCTCTTGCTCCCGACGCAGAGTGGTTCTGGTTGATGGGGCACGACCAGTGGCAGGCGTTGCCCCGCTGGAAACATCCGGAAATACTGGCAGAGCATCTGACCTTTTTGGTGTTCACACGAGGCGAGACTCCTCAGGCGCGCGAAGGTTATCGCATGATGCACTTGCAAGGTGAGCATCCAGCCTCCGCGAGCGCCCTGAGGGATCCACTCGATCCCCACTACCTTGACGCGAACTGGTTGCCTCAACCTGTGAGATCTTGGATTCAGCAAAAAGGTCTCTACTCAGACGCAACGTAGAAGGCAGCTTTTTGACGAGTAACATTTCTCACTTGTCAGCCATGGCGTCCTTCTCTATGCCTGCGTCGCCATGGCATTCATCAACGAAAATTTCCTCAAGCTCAAAGCCGGATACCTGTTTCCTGAAATCGGCCGTCGTGTCACTGCTTTTCAACAAGAGAACCCGGAAAAAGCCGCGCGACTCATCCGTTGCGGCATCGGCGATGTGACCGAGGCACTCCCTCCCGCCGTCATCCAAGCGATGCACGAGGGCGTTGATGAATTGGCACACCGCAGCACTTTCAAAGGCTACGGCCCCGAGCAAGGTTATGCTTTCTTGCGCGAAGCCATTGCACAACATCAGTATGCCGGACTCAACATCAGCGCCGATGAAATTTTCATCTCGGACGGATCGAAGTGCGACACTGGCAACATCCTCGATATTTTCGGCAAGGGCAATCGCATCGCCATCACCGATCCCGTCTATCCGGTCTATGTCGACACCAACGTCATGGCGGGCAATACCGGCGATGCCGATGAATCCGGCGCGTATGAGGGACTGGTGTATCTACGTTGCGATGCCTCCAATGGCTTTGTCGCCGCGCCGCCTGCGGAGAAAGTCGATCTCGTCTACCTGTGTTTCCCGAACAACCCCACAGGAGCAGTGGCCACGCGCGAGCAACTGACGGAGTGGGTCAATTACGCTCTCGCCAACGACACCATCATCCTCTTCGATTCTGCTTACGAAGCCTTTGTGCAAGATAGCAATGTGCCACGTTCGATTTACGAAATCCCCGGTGCCCACCAGTGCGCGATGGAGTTCCGCTCCTTCTCCAAACACGGTGGCTTCACAGGAGTGCGCTGCGCCTACACTGTTATCCCCAAGACTCTGATGGGCTCCACGACTGGCGGTCAAAAAGTCGCTCTTCACCAACTCTGGTCACGTCGCCACAGCACGAAGTTCAACGGTGCCAGCTATCCCGTGCAAAAAGCTGCCGCCGCGCTTTTCACGCCCGAGGGTAAAGCTCAAGTCGCTGAATTGATCAGGCATTACATGGGCAATGCCACATTGCTGCGCGAGGCCTGCAAGGCTGCAGGTCTTCCGGTCTTTGGTGGTGAAAACGCCCCGTATGTTTGGGTCGGATGCCCCGCTGGTAAGACATCATGGGAAATGTTCGATACCATGCTTCACGATGCCCAGGTGGTGATCACACCAGGTTCTGGCTTCGGCGCTGCAGGTGAAGGATGGTTCCGCATCTCCGCGTTCAACTCGCGTGAAAATGTCGAGGAAGTCTGCCGCCGCATCACCTCTCTGCTTGGCTGATACTGGGGTTATCCCGATGTCTCTTGCAAATGGGATTCGATCAGGGTTTGTCGTATTTCGCTTCGACAGGCCATGAGCCCGTGCTATGTTCCGCCGTCATGGATCTTTCCGATTTCCGCAAAGAATACTCCGCCAAGGGACTCCACCGCAACGATTTGGACGCCCATCCCGTCCAACAATTCACGCGATGGTTTCAACAGGCCATCGATCTCGAAGTGCATGAGCCGAATGCAATGACTCTGGCTACCGTCGACGAGCGCAATATGCCTCTACAACGGACCGTTCTGCTGAAATATTTTGATGCCAAGGGTTTTGTTTTTTTCACCAACTACGAGAGCCGCAAGGCACGTCAAATCGAAAAAAATCCCCAAGTCTGTCTGCTTTTCCCATGGATCACACTGGAACGGCAAGTGATCGTCCAAGGTCGTGCAGAAAAAATTTCGACGGCCGAATCACTGAAATACTTCGCCTCGCGTCCGCGCGAATCGCAACTCGGGGCTTGGGTTTCACAGCAAAGTTCGGTCATCAGCTCGCGCAAACTGCTGATGCAAAAACTCCAGGAAATTGGTGAAAAATTCCAACACGGTGAGATTCCCTTACCCTCATTTTGGGGTGGCTTCCGCGTAGTTCCGGAAACGATCGAATTCTGGCAAGGTGGCCCAGCCCGCATTCACGACCGCTTCCTCTACACTCGCGCTGACGCCGAGACGTGGAACATCGAACGACTCAGCCCCTGAGTCATTTTTCCTTGTTCCACTCGATCGGCACGGCCTTGGCCCACATCGATTCGAGATCATAAAACTCGCGCATTTCCGTATGCAGGACGTGCACCATCACATCGATGTAATCCAGCACCACCCAGCGACTGTCGGCATTTCCCTCTGACAGGATCGGCTTCACGCCGTGCCACTCGATCACATGACCGGCCACATCGCGCATGATGGCGCGCAAGTGCGGCATCGAAGAACCCGAGCACAAAACAACGAAGTCGGTGATCGTCGATTGCCCCTGCACATCCCAAACCTGGATGTTTTCCGCCTGCATTTCATCGGCCGCCTTGGCACAGGCCATCGCCAACTCCATTCCCTTCACTTGATCACTCATAACTGCTTGCACCCCGCACCGACATCTTTTTTGTCTTTTCCGGGTGAGAAAGCATAACCGATTTTTCAAGTGAAAGAAGCACCAAATCAAAAAAAATCGCGCGCATTTTCACCACCGTTTGACCAAGTTTGTTTGCACATCGGCCGATTGCTGCTAGCATCCGCTTCCCTCCTTTAGACATCCAATCATTATGAGTCAAACCATCGTACCAACCATCAGCAGCGGCACCGCAGGTCCTCTCGGCGTCCTTCATCTTCCCCGCCTCTGGCAAAAAGCCTCTCTTGCCGCCGCCGGCAAACTCCATACGGATTACCCAGGCTGCGGTCAAGGTTACGACCAAATGGTCCTCGACGGCATCGGCATCGATCGCGAGTCGTTTCTTGCCTTCATTGCCACCAAGCCCACTTATGTGCAAACGGAAGCATGGGTCAAGGCCAACGCCACCAAGCTCAACGCCGAAGCTATCTCCGCGCTGAACGCTGCCATCACCGGATACATCCACACCGATGAGACGCGTGCCGCAATTTGCCATGCCATTGGACGCGCCGACGATGGCAGCATCCGCGATGCCATCAACCTGAACAACCTCGACGACTGGAACAGCTTCCACAGTCAGGAACTGGCCTAACAACAGGACCGTGCCACTGCCCGTGATCGTAGCATCACGGGCAGTTTGCGGAGTTTTTTGCAGCCCGCGGCACAAACATTTTCACGCTTCGAATGCTTCCGCGTATCTTGTTGCCTTTGCTATTGTTCGTATCGGTAGCCTGCCATTCGTGGTTACCCAGAGATCGACAAGTGTATGTCGCGGATACCGATCTCGTGAATCTAACAAGTTTCGACACCTCATTACGCATCGCTCTGCAATACAAAGAAGCCCACAACTTCGCTGGTCGTCCGTTGTATCACCGCGATTTTCCCGCCCTACTTCACATCAACACCGCCAAGCGGTTGAAAAAAGCCAATCATCTGCTGGGGAAAAACAACCTGCGACTGGTCATTTGGGATGCCTATCGCCCGCACGAAACCCAACTCGCGCTGTGGGACGCCTGCGGACATGATGATCGCTACGTTGCCAATCCCATGCGGCAACCGTCCTTGCACTCTCACGGCTGCGCTGTGGATGTTAGCCTCGAACATCTCGACGGCACTCCCGCAGCGGTGCCGACGAAGTTTGACGAGTTCTCTCCGCTAGCGGCATCGGACCATCATCATCCGGATCCCGTCGTTCGTGAAAACATGAGACAGCTCAAAGAGGCTATGTGGGCTGCGGGATTTGGCACATTGCCGCATGAATGGTGGCATTTTATGGACAAGGATTACCGTCAACTCCCCTTCATTGCGACTGACACCCTACCCGCTGCTCTGCAAACTATGATTCACTCCCCGCTTCCATGAAACGCGCATTATCGTTTCTGCTTACTTTTGCATGGCCAGCGATCGGGGCCGAGGTGACGCCGCTACTACCCACCTATTTGGGAAATTTCGAGCGCAACTACTACGGCAACCGCGCGCCCCGACAATTGCGTGTGCTCTGGCGCACCCATCTCGGCACAGGAAAAACCTTTTTCAAAGAACGGATCAATCATATGTCCGGCGCGGGCTGGACTGGGCAACCCCTACTGTTTCGCGAAAATGGTAAACTCGTGCTGATCCAGGGATCACTCGACTACCACCTGCGCAAGATCGACGCTGCCACCGGCAAGATCCTCTGGGCCTCTCGCTTGGATGATTCGATCAAGGGCACCCCCACCTACTTCGATCGAGGCTCCGGCGATGAAAGCACACGCCGCGTTCTTATCACCGGCTCGCGTCACGGCTTCGGCATCAACCTGCGCAAAGATCCGGCTTGGTCGCTACGCGGCATTTCCTTTGATGACGGACGGGAGTTTTGGCGTCACGACACCGTGCTTACCGATTCCAACAGCCGCGACTGCGATGCCTCCGCGGTGATCGTCGGCAGCCGTGCCGCAGTCCCTCTGGAAAATGGGAAATTTCTGCTTTTTTCGCCCGATCCACTCCATGCCCGCCAGCATGGCTCATGGCAATTGCCTCGCGTGGACCATCAAAGCACACTCTATCGAAAAAAAGACCTACCACGTTACGGTTATGAACTCTCCTGCGAGTCGTCTCCCACCCTGTTGGGATCTACGGCTTATGTCGCAGCGGGTTGCGGACGCATCTACGCCCAATCCACCAAAACTTCATCCACCTACTGGTCACTGGATGTGGGCGGCGATTTGGAAAGCACCATGCCTCTCACGCAGGATGGCTGCCTCTTGCTTGGCATCGAAAAGCAATTCATAGCCGGTCAAGGCGGTGTCATGAAAATCAATCCGCAAAAAAACGGCTCCGCTGCCGTCGTCTGGTATCTGCCTTGGCCAGATCAGGCCTTCTGCGAGTGGCAGGGTGGCATCGTCGGTTCGGTGACACTCAACGCCCGCTACGGCAGCAATGCCCCAGGCGGTGGATGCTTGGCCTGCGCCGTCAGTGTCGATGGCACACTGCGTGTGTTCGACCATACCCGCCTGAGCAACGAACGGAGCCGAGGGCCACGACTCGATGGTAATTTCGCCCAACCACTGGTGCTCGATTCCGTAAAACTCCCCGCTGGCACGATTTCCACTCCGATTTTTGCCAATGACACCATTCTCATTGGCTATGATGACGGTCTCGATCTCTACCGCGTCAGCGATCAGGGAAAGTTGAGCCGCATCGATCGCATCCGCGAAAAAATGTTTGATGCCACGCCAATCGTTTGGGACGGCAAGGCCTACGTGGCAAGCCGAGATGGATACCTCTATTGCCTGCACTGAGCACGATTTTTGTCATTTACTAAGCAAAAATTAAGCATTTAGTCTTGACAAAACCATGGTATTTGTGCTGATCCGGGAATTTTTTCCCTCGCTTTCCGGAACATGTGTGATATCCTAAGCGCGTTATGGCAACTACAACGAAACGCACACGCTTCTCACGACGCCTTCCTGATCATGTTACCGATGAACTTGTCAGTGTCCTCATGGAAGACAAGATCTTCCCCTTCAACGAGTTGTTCGAGCGTACGTTTGAGAGACTGAAACTGCGCAACGCGGTTTCTGGTGGCGAGGAAATGCTTCGTTTGCGCGCCTACGAGAAACTGCAAAACCTCGTAACCCGCGGTTTGGTGGAAAAAATCGGCAAGGAATACAAAGGGGGCAAGCGCGTCAACGAGGCCCACTCGGACTTTGCCAATGCAGAGGAATAATTCCCTCACTCAAGCCTACTCTCATAAAAAACGCGTCCCACTCGAAAAAGGGACGCGTTTTTTTGTGCGGCGATCACCAAGACAGAAAATCTCTATCTATCCTCGCAGTAGGTCCGCATGAGAAACGTTGACGCATGTGAGAAGTCCTCTTTTTCGTGATCACGAGATTGTCGCAGGATCCTTAGATTGACAGAACCGGCACCTCGGTCGGACCGTCGCCACTGATGAACAGAACCTTGCCATTGGCATCGAGGATCACAACCCGTTGCTTCTCAAACTGCATTCCTTCGGTCTGGGTAGCAACGAAGTTCTGCGAGAAGATCAGTTTGAGAGTGACAACGTGGACGTCATGAAACGTTTTATCATTCAGCTTGAACTCTTGGTGAAACTTGACGGCGGCGCGGTAGTCAAGGCTGCTCGATGGCTGTGTGTAGCGATGGAGTGGCTGCTTGCCATAGTTACCAACCAATTCCGCATAATAGGCGACGGCATCTGCCGTGATCGCATAGGGGATGCGGATGCCGAGCAACTCTCTATACCACCATACCTTATCTCCGGCTTGTAGCGGAACCTCTTTCTTGTGGGCCAAACCGAGCGGATCATTTCGGTCGAGGGCATGCGCCGCATTGCGCAGCGCCTCTGCCGCAGGCTGAGCCGCTTCTGCGGCAGCGATCATGGCGGACTGTTTTTCATCCGCAGCTTCGCGGCGAATGGCGACTTGGTGTTTCGTCGGGTCGGCCGGCCACTCTTTCGGCTGGGAACCAGGCAGCATGGCCGCTTCAGCAGGTTGCAGAAACAAGACCGATGCCATGAACACGTTGGTCAAAACGCTTGCGGAGAATGATATGGAACGGCGGAATTCTGTCACTGGATGATGCTTTTGAAAAAAGAGTTTCATAGGGAAATGGTGAGTGATTGGTAATCACATGCTCACGAATGAGATGCGAAAGTGAGTGGTTTCTCACATTATGGGACAGTGGAAAGAACTGTCAACCTGCTTGTCTGCTTGCGGTCCCACGGGGGCATTCATACAAGCCCCATTCATAAAGGCGTTGGTCTTTAGGAGCACGGCAATAAAAACCTCCGCAGCGACTGCAGCGCAGCGGAGGTTTACTATCGATTCGCGAGCTCATGCATCAAACATGAGCCGACCGACAGGCGGATCAATTCGATCAAGCCTGAGGCAAGGTGGCCATTGCGCGGCGGGTGGCTTCGACCGTATCCGCTTCTTCCTGATCCATGTTAGCCAACATGGAAGCGAGATCAGCGGAAATTTCACGGCGCATGCGGGATACCAACTCCACGCCCTTTTGCGTGATGCGCACCATGATCTTGCGGCGATCTTCGGCGGCATGGATGCGCTCCACATACTCGAGCTTTTCCAAGCGATCCACCAAACCGGTGGCTGCGGCGGTCGAATGACCCATTTTTTTGGCGATGTCGGACATCGTCAGATATTCCTCACTGGACAGATAAGCCATCAGGAAGAACTGAGGAAACGAGACGTTACCTTTGCTCAGTTCTCCCGAGAGGTTGAGAATGCAGCTGCGTTGGGTAAACAACACAAAGTCTGCGAGGCGGTCGGCTTCTGCTTGTACAGCAAAGCCCGTATTCATCGAGTGAACATGTTTCATGGCTGGTTGATGGATAATGACAAACCCGCCGGATTGGGACGTAGGCGCGTTTGCCGGGACGGCGACAATCAATCGAAAACCGTGATAGTAATCAAGACTAAATTTTAAAATTTTCTTATTAACTCACCTCACATGATACACTTGAAATCTCGACATTCGCCAAAATCACTTATGAAACCTTGAATTTATAGCATTTTTTTATGCATCACCTATGAGAATAGAGTAAAAATTCAAAAAATACAACTTCAAACCACCAAACGAAGCAATGATGAACTACGCCGTCAAACAATCGCTTCAATCAATCGATTTAAACGATATTTTATCCAGCATTTCGCGCCTCGATCTCGGCTATAGCCCAAAGAGCATGCTCGGCAATCAGTGGGTCAGCTTCCTCAGCAGCCATCCTCAAGGCCTCAAGATCAGCAGGCGTGCCGGTGTTGCCGAGAGCCACGCAGACGTTGCGCAGAAATCGTGATCGTTTGATGCGTTTGATTGGGGATTTCGCGAAGACCCGGCGGAACGCATCCTCGTCCAGAGCGAGGAAGTCGCGCAATGAGTGACGGAACATGTCCTCGTTTGCATGGAAGCGGAGATCGCGTGATGTTTTGGCGAAGCGGTTCCAGGGACAGGTGGCAAGACAGTCATCACAACCATAGATTCGATCGCCCATGGCGCGGCGGAATTCCATGGGAATGGATTGCTTGTGCTCGATGGTGAGATAGGAAATACAACGTCGGGCATCCACGCGGTGCGGTGCGGTGATGGCCTTTGTGGGACAGGCATCGATGCAGCGTGTGCACTTGCCGCAGTGATCACCGAATGGGACATCCGCTGGGATGGCGAGCGTGGTGAGAATCTCGGCCAAAAACAACCAGGTGCCGAACTGGCGATGGATTTGCACGGTGCTTTTGCCATTCCAGCCCATGCCCGCATCGGTGGCGAAGTCGCGCTCAAGCACCGGACCAGTATCCACATAATAGCGCTGGGTTCCTCCCAACTCTTGTAAGGACTGATCCAGCCGTTTCAAGCGTTCGCCGATGCTGTCATGATAATCCTCATTCCAAGCATAGCGGGCGATGCGATAGCCGGCTTGACCGGGATCGTCTCCGGGAAAATAGTTCAAACCCAAGCAGATGACCGTGGCGCAGCCGGGTAACACCTCGCGTGGATCGCAGCGCCTATCCTGATTGCGCTCCATCCAAGCCATATCGGCGTGCATGCCCTGCTGGATCCAGTCGAGATAAACATCGGCATGCGCGGCACGCTGGGCCGTCGCAAATCGACATTCGTCGAACCCACAAGCCCGCGCCAGCTCCCGGATGCTATCCGCTATGTGGTTGGATTGAACGGTTTCCATCATTCCTGACTTGCGAAATGATAACGCGCGCTCTCGATGATACCCACGGCGATTTCCGTGCGGTTCAGCCCGCTCACATCGATGGCCAAATGGGCGCATTCGCGATAGATCGGCTCGCGCTGCTGCAACAGTTCTGCAATGACAGCCCGCGGATTGGCCGTCTGCAGGATGGGCCGATCACGATTTTTCCTGGTGCGTTGGTAGACCGTCTCCGGATTCGCGCGCAACCAAACCACATAGCCGAGCTGGCGCAACAACAAGCGATTTTCCTCTCTCAACACCGCTCCGCCGCCTGTGGAAATGATGGTGGACCGTGTCTGGCTGGCAGCAAGATCCCGCAGCACCTGCGTTTCCCGATCCCGAAAACCGGATTCTCCCTCGCGGGCAAAGATGTCCGAAATCGAACAATGCGCCTGAGCCTCGATTACGGCATCGGTATCGACCCACGCGTAACCCAGCATGCGCTTGAGCTCCCGACCCACGGTCGATTTGCCGCAGCCCATGAAGCCGATGAGAATGATATGTTGGACCTGAGGTCCCTCCTGTTTCATGAGCGGATACTGACAGGGAATCGCAAGCGGGTAAAAGCAAAATTTCATCCATTGCATGCAGCCGAGCAGCCTACCGCAAGACAAAGGGATTGTCAGAAAGGGAAAATCCGACAGACTGCGCTCGTGAGCGAAGGCAAAACATACATGCCGCAACTGGACGGTCTACGGGCCATAGCCATGACAGGTGTGATCTATCATCACTGGCTGCCGGTCTCCTGGCGTTTTCATTTTCCCACCGAAGCGGGTTTGTTTTTGTTTTTCGTACTCAGCGGCTATCTCATGACCCAGGGATTGCTGCGCGAGCAGGAGAGCCATGGTATCGGCACCATTCTGCGCCGGTTCCATATCAAACGCTTGGTCCGCATTTACCCCGCCTACTACCTCGCCCTGGCAATCGCCGCGCTGTTTGGTGTGCGCGAAATCTGGCAAGCACCACACTGGTGGCTACTCAATCTGCAGAACCTGTTGATCCTGAAGCTCGGCTATTGGCCACCGGGCATATCGCACTTCTGGACACTTGCCGTGGAGCAACAATACTACCTTATCTGGCCGTTGCTGATTTTGCTGTGTCCGCGGAAACTGCTGGCCCCGATCTTGATTCTGTTAACGATGGCATCGCCCGCAACCCGCTATCTTGCCGCAGGCAGTGGCTGGCTGTCCATGGATCTGATTCCGTGGGGATTGTTGGATGACTTTGCCCTTGGCTCCCTGCTTGCAGTGGGTAAACACCGTGGCACGCTGTTGTCACCACGCCTCCTCGATGTCGCAGGAATGCTGGCGCTGCTGGCCTACGCGTTTCTCTACATTGCATGGGAAATGAATCGCAGCATTCCACTCTGGTGCCATGCTCAACAAACGTTTCTCGCCATTGCATTCACCGCACTGATCGCAAGAGCTGCGGAAGGCCGATGCGGACCTTTGTCTCGAGTATGGGAACACAGATGGTTGGTATCTCTCGGTCAATGGTCCTACGGCATCTATCTTTTCCACAACCTCGCTCCGCTTTTTGCTGGAAAGATCTGCTGGTTCTTATGGGATCCTTCACTTCCACCGCACATTGCCATTTTGCTCAGGCTGCCGTTTTTTGCCGTGATCACCGCCCTGTTGACGTGGACCTGTCGCCGGTATGTCGAAACCCCTGCATCGCGTCTGCTTTCCCGCGTTGCTACCAGCAAAAGGAATTGAAACACAGCGACAATGCACTTGATTCCGAAGACACTTCGACGACACTGGAACTACTCGGTGCAGAGCCGTGTCTGAATGTATGAAAGCTCTCGTCAAAGCCAAAGCAGAACCTGGCATCTGGTTGCAGGATGTCCCTGAACCTGAAGTAGGCCCCATGGATGCCCTCATTCGCATCAAAAAAACATCGATCTGTGGAACCGATGTGCACATTTACAAATGGGATGCATGGGCACAACGCACCATTCCGGTTCCCATGCCCGTGGGCCATGAATTCTGCGGAGTCGTGGAAGCAGTGGGCTCCGGGGTAATTGATCTCAAGAAAGGTGACCTCGTATCGGGCGAAGGTCATATCGTCTGCGGCCGCTGTCGCAACTGCCTCGGTGGCAGGCAACACTTGTGCCCCAACACCTCGGGTGTGGGAGTCAACCGCCAAGGCGCCTTCGCCGAGTATCTCTCCCTGCCAGCGAGAAATGTCTACAAGGTGGATCCGAACATTCCTGAAGATGTGATTTCTACCTTCGACCCCTTGGGAAATGCGGTGCATACCGCTTTGTCATGGAGCCTCGTGGCGGAGGATGTGCTGATCACCGGGGCCGGACCGATCGGTTGCATGGCGGCCGCGATCTGCCGTTTCGCCGGTGCCCGTCATGTGGTGGTCACCGATGTCAACCCATGGCGCTTGGAACTGGCGAGAAAACTCGGGGCCACGCGCACAGTGAATGTCGCACTCGAAAGCATGGCTGATGTGAAAAAAGAACTGGGCATGAAAGAGGGATTCGATGTGGCATTGGAAATGTCCGGTCATCCATCGGGCTTGCAGGACATACTCGCCCATACCTCTAACGGCGCCAAAGTCTCGTTGTTGGGAATTTTCCCCGATCGGGTGGCGATCGATTGGGACAAGGTCATATTCAAAGGCCTGATTCTCAAGGGTATCTATGGACGAGAAATGTTCGAGACCTGGTATAAAATGAGCAGCATGATTCGCGCCGGACTCGACATTTCTCCGGTCATTACCCATCGCTTCCATTACACGGATTACGAGCAAGCATTCCAAACCATGATGTCGGGACAATCCGGAAAAGTCGTTCTCGACTGGACCGAATGATTTGCTGCCAAGTTTCAAAAGTCCCCGCCACTATCTTGCTCAGGCGTCTTGCGTCGAGTGAAATGCATGCAAAAAAGCCGCCACGGGTTGTGGCGGCTTGAAAAAAGCTGTGAGAGAAAAAACTCAATCTGCTTTCAGCACGATATCCTTGAACTGAACGTGCATCGGTGGACCTGCGTGGAGCTGCAGGGCGAGGATGCCCTTTTTCGCGCCCTCGGCGGTTTCATCCGTGACATCCACGGTTTTGTGACCGTTGATGAAATGTTGCAAATGCCCGCCTTTGGCGACGATACGGTATTCGTTCCAATCGCCGAGTTTGATCGATGCTTGGATCTCGTCGCTCTTACCGGCTTCACCTGTAACCTCGATTTTCGGCTTGTTTGGTGCCTGACCGGCACTGATTTTGACTTGTTGGCCGCGTAAAGCGAGAATGCCGCGGGCTTTTTCTTCATAGAGAATGCCACTATATTTGGCGCCGACTTCAAAGTCCGCCTGATAGCCGCTGACGACGAATTTCTCGGCATCGACGAGTTTGCTGCGATATTGCACACCACTGTTCCCCGATGTGGAGCCAGCGGCAAATTTGTAACGGAAGGTCAGTTCGAAATCACCGACTTCTCCGTCTTTCCACACAAGGAAGGTATTTCCAGCCGTCGGTTTCTCCTTGGTCGTTTTTCCGGTGATGGCACCGTCTTCCACGCTCCAAAAGTCGGGGTTACCCTCCCAACCGGAGAGATCCTTGCCGTTGAAAAGGGGTTTTTCACCGGCGTAGGCAAGAGAGCAGGCGAAAAGGCAAAAGAAGCTGTGAACAATGGTTTTCATATCGGATGTTTGGATAAAAATACGGGCGATGGTCGTCCCACCGCCCGATCAATACGCGGGTCTGGTTACGCTTGTTTCACATCAACCCACTGTTTCGTGCGGGCCGACTCAAGAACGGCGTCGCAGACATACTGCGTGCCGAGCGCGTGACGGAAGTCCGGATAGTTTTTCGGCGCACCGGGATTCTCCAACGACTTGAGGAATTCATAGAGTTCGTGCGTGAAACTGTGCTCATAGCCCAAGCAAAGGCCGGGAACCCACCAATTTCCTGCATAGGGTTGATCGCTATCGGAGCAATGGATACTGCTCCAGCCACGACGATCTCCGGGGACGCCGTGATCAAAATACTCGAGGCGGTTCAGGTCATGCAAATCCCAGAACAAGGACTTGTTCTCACCATTGATCTCAAACGTGTAGAGAGCCTTGTGACCACGGGCGTAGCGTGTCGATTCAAAAATCGCCAACGAGCCGTTCTCGAAGCGGGCGAGGAAGGCACAGGCATCGTCGATGGTCACGGGCATTTTCTCTCCCGTGGCGGTGTGCACACGCTCCTTGATGAAGGTTTCGGTCATCGCACTCACGGAAACAATGTCGCCATTGATCCAGCGCGCGGTGTCGATGCAATGGGCGAGCAAATCCCCCGTCACACCGGAGCCTGCGGCGGCGGCGTCGAGACGCCAGAGTCCGGCGCCACCCTGCGGCAATTCGGAGGAAATCGTCCAGTCCTGGAGGAAATTCGCACGGTAGTGGAAAATGCGACCCAGCTCCCCTGCCGCAACGATGTTTTTGGCATGCGTCACGGCAGGAAGGAATCGGTAGTTATACCACACCAGGTTTGGCAGACCGGAGGCCTCCACGGCTTTCACCATGGCTTCGCCTTGTTCTCCGTTGAGAGCGAGCGGCTTTTCGCACAGGATCATCTTGCCGTGCTTGATGCACTCGAGGGCGATCTCGGCGTGCGAGTCGTTCGGTGTGCAAATGTCCACGGCATCGATGTCCGGACGGGCTACCAGCTTGCGCCAGTCCGTCTCATACGACTCGTAACCCCATTTCTCGGCGAAGGCCTTCACCTTTGCCTCATCGCGACCGCAGATCGCCTTGCGAACGGGCACATACTCCGTATCGAAAAAGTGTGAGACTTGAGAGAGTGCATTCGAGTGGGTGCGGCCCATAAAACCGTAGCCAATGACGCCAACATTGAGTTGTTTTTTCATAAATGGTTCAATTTTTTGTTAGAGAGATTTTTTCACCGACACCATCGCCTTGAGGATGGTGTTCCATGTCGCAGGATTTTCCAACGTTGCGTTCGGGAACATGCAACCATCCCAACAGATATGCTTCATGCCGCGATCCGCAGCGCCCTGCAACCAGAGCGCCGAGCACTTGGCGATGTCAAGTTTACCATTCGGATCGTCAGCAGGGCAGTGGCGACCTGTTTTCTCGTGAGAACCAGTGCCGTGCACGGTGCCGTCGTTTTGTGCGACGTGGAAATCGATGGTCCAGGGGCGCAGCGCGCTCACCATTTTTTCATAGGCAGGCCAGAACTCCGCATCGGTGTAACCGGGTTGAAGCAGAGCGGACTCGGGAGCATTGTAGCCCATGAGATAAAGATAGGTATGCGCAAGGTCGGCTTGGAACCCGAAAACGCCTGGCATGCCCACGCCTTCCAACGTGCGCAACATCACTTCCCACGAATGCATGCCAGCCCAGCAAATTTCACCTTCAGCGGCGATGCGCTCGCCGTGATCGGCGGCGATTTTTGCGGCTTTCTGAAACGTATCCACAATGCGAGCGGTGTTTTTCTCAGGATTTTCTGCCCAACTTTGCACACCGAACTCTGCCGAGTCCACACGGATCACTCCATACTGGCGCACGCCATGCTCGTTGAGCAATTTGGCGATACGACAGGCTTTTTCGATCGCCAGCAAGAACTTCGCCTGTTGCTCGTCGGAGCCCATCGAGGAATCACCCACAGTGCCGGGCCATACAGGTGCGACTAGCGAACCCACACTCAGATTTTTCGCGGCGATCTTGTCGGCCATGGCTTTCAGATCGTCCTCAGAAATATCTGGGTCGGTGTGCGGATGGAACAAGAACAAATCGACCCCATCGAACTTGTGTCCGTCCACTTCAGCAGCGGCGGTCAGGTCCAGCATGTGATCGAGGGAGATCGGCGGGTGGTCGGTGCCCGACTCTTTTCCGACGAGTCCGGGCCACATGGCATTGTGTAGTTTCATAACGGTTGTATTAGGGTTAAACGTGAAAAATCATTTCTTTTTGTAGGCGCCCATCGCAGGAGCATCTGGATTCACTTCGGGACCGAAGTAACGCAGGCAGACCAGCGGTTCGGTGGTCGAGGTGTTGACAAAGGTCAGACCAGCCTTGGCTCCAGCCTCGGTGCAGAAGTATTCGTCCTCGGTGAGCTCGTAGAAACGAATCAGCTTGGGACTGTTCAGCACTTGGCCGTTGATCGTTCCGCTCCCTTGCACGCAAATCAGACCGTAAGCGCCTTTGTCTTTGATCGTGCAGCTGGCACCGGGTTCCACGGTGAGTTCTTTGGCAGTGAAATACTGGAAGTTGTCGACTTTTCCATAGACAATCCATTTGTCCTGATAGCCCTCACCCTGCTCAGCGATGACGGGTTCGAGGTAGTGGTTATCCTTAAATTTTGGGTCCACGTTTTTCTCCCAGTCAAGCTGATCGACGATGAAATCGACGTCCTGGTGCTTATCCGAGGGCATGTCCTTGACCAACAGCGACCAAGGCACTTCGCGGCCTTCGACGAGATTCTGATACATCCCGAAAACGTCACTGCCCCATTGAGGTTCGTAGGTGCAGAGCGAACCTGGCGCGTGAAGAATGCAGGGATCGATCAACCAGCCTGTGCCTGGTTCGAGTTTGTAGGCTTTCGACAAAGCGAGGATTTTATTGTCGCCCTTGTTCCAGTTAGCGATGCACTCGCGCACCTGTTCCTTGGTTGTGCCGGGCTCGAAACCCATGAACGTGTATGGGAAATTGTTGCCGACATTGTTGTATTGCGGCGGAAAATAATAGGATTCTGGCTTACCTTCCTGCCCCACGAGTGCTGCTTGGGCCGCATCTTGGTGCATGTGATGGGGAATCGGTCCCATGTTGTCGAAGAATTTCGAGTAAACCGGCCATTTGCCGTATTTTTCGCAAATCGCGGATCCGATCAATTCAGCACCGCACTCCGCCACGGCATCGCGCAGAGTGAAGCACTCGTTGCCCACCACCACGTAGGACAGACCTTGGTCTTCCGTGCGATTGTCGTTGGCAGCCTCGGTGGTCGAAGCGAACCAGCGCTCGTCAATGCCACCGCGATTCAAACCGAAGGCATACAAATCATCGGG
>JBJOMZ010000048.1:0-20150 GCA_046052105.1 Verrucomicrobiota bacterium
GATAGAGAGTCGCCTTGGCCATTCACTCGAGAAAACACACGGCTTTCTCCCGGTTGCAGCACGATGGGCTGGTCTCTTCCTATGTTGGCGGGAATCAGATTGACGTTGCCATTCGGGAAGAATTGCGAGAAAGAAACCGAGGTGGTGCCGCTGGGCGTTTGGAAATCCGCAATGTAGGGAAGTCCGGAAAAACCCACTGTTTCGAATCCTCCGGGCTGATATTCGAGTGCGACGTTATACGGATTCCAGAGCACTACGACGGGGTCGATCGCGAGGCGCAGGTCAAAGCGGTCGGGTTGCGTGCCGGGTGCCGCTGCCAGCGAAAGCATGTATTTCACCTGGGAATAAACCCTGCGTTTGTAGGGGTAAAAACGATCGGCCACGACCTCATCGCGGCTGTTGCCGGAGAGCAGCGTGGGAAATCCGCTGGGACGGCGGCCGACGCTATCACTGGTGCTCGCAGGGCGACTGTAATTAACCTGCTTGTAGAGGTTGTAGTAGATCCACAGCTCCTCCATGGTAATACCGGAAAAATCATCCAGTGTGGCGGCGTTGGTTGAATCGGCATTGAAGTTGACAGTGGCATTGCTATTGACCGTGTATAGCGGCTGTCGCAAGCGACTGGAGTAGGGCTGCTCCAGATACAGGGTGAGATCGCGTTTGAGTCCGCCATTTCTGACATCGGTGAGCAATCCATAGCTGGTTGTCGTGAGATCATGCTGATACTGATTCAAATCACCGGAAACTCCGGAAATCAATTCGGAGGAATCCAGAGACAAGCACTTACCGCGCAACGCGTTTCCCATGTCCCAACTGCCCCGACCTTGGTTAGAAATGTTTTGCAATTCACTTAGCATGCGGAATCCCACACCCGGGGCCGATTGGCCGGCTTCCATGGCCAGAAGCTCTTGGGTCACCGCGGCGGGATAATCACTGCCAGCGTTGATCTTGGCCTTGGCATTTTCATCACCCACCCACCAGGCTAGGTTTCCGGAGGCATCAGCCAGTGCCGTTAGACCTGCTTTCACGCGTCGTTGCGAGGCAATGGGATTCCGCCCTACGATGTCGATGGTTCTTCCCGCCAACGGTGTTTTCGCCACATCGCGGTTTCGCATGGCAGTTTCATTTCCCGAGACCAGATAACGCCGGAAACGGGTGCTGGGATCGGGACGGGTATTTTCCGTGCCCAACCATGCATCATAAACGCCCAGCCATTGGCGCTGATCAGCAACGACGGTTTGATCCATTCCCGCCACGGCATTGATCCTGCGGTCGGGTCCCAGTTGCTTTTGTAGCTCTCCGACCGCAATCATCATGGCCATCCTAGCGTTGGCGCGCGCCATCGACAGGTGCTGTTCTTTGCTGCCGATGCGCAATGTCACCGTGGATAAGCTCAACAAACCAATCGCAATGAGCGTCAACAAAACCAATAAACTCACTGTGATAATCAGTGTGAAGCCGGCGTCTTTTTTGGGTTGTGTGTTCGGGGTTTCGTAAAACATCACACCGCAAAGTAACGGTTCTTGCATCAATTGTAAAGACATTGGATATGTAATGACAATCTTTTCCGACTACCACACTTCATCGAATGGCGATCCCTCTTTGCGACAAAGGCATCGATGTTTTTCACTCGCTTCGCTGCAGTGCGCGACGTTTGAAATCGGATAGCAATCGATACTCTTTATCGCTGATCGGATAGGGACCCGCCACCTCGATGGGTTTGCTGACCGATCGCGTGTCATTGCGGAACGAATAGGCCTGTCGTTTTTTGAGGTAATAGAGAATCAGGTAGTGGCGCTCGGTATGCGTGGTTTCGGCAATGCAATCGGGGCTGCCTAGGTGCACCAGAAACTCATGAAATTCGGGGTGAAGGGTTGATTGATACTGAAGGCGTTTCCACCCCAGTGTGGGTGGGTGGGCATGGACCAGCATGATGCTGTTGTTGGCCGCTTTTTCTGTCCAACCGAAATTCCATGCCGCCCGGTAGGAAGCACAAGAAACGAGGAGGGCACTCAGCAGAAGACAGAGAAAGAAACGGGGCATGGTCGAGTCATCTACGGCGATCGTTCTCGATGATTTTCATCACCTTGCGCACATTTGGTCGGACACCAGAGGATTCCGTGAAAATCGGCGTTTCAAGCGGAATCAGAAATTCCACGGAAGAGTTGATGCCGATCAATTGCGCTCTGGCATCGAGAATCGGCCCGCCGCTATCGCCGGGTCGCAGCGGGATATCGATACGGAAGTGCTTGGGATGGGAAAATACGGACTGCGCCGGAATCGTCGTATTCAGCGAGCCATACAGCGGCTTCAATCCGGTGGTCAGACCACCGTGAAAGACCGTGGCACCTTCGGGAATCGCGACGCTAGGCGAGGAAAAACGATAGTAGGCGGGAGTATCCATGGGCGCGTGCAAAATCGCAAGATCATGCTTGGCATCGCGCCAGACAATGCGACCTCGCCCCGTGGCCAGACGCCCACCCCGTCCATAAAGAAGATGAATCGTGTAAGTGGATGAATTTTTGAGCACATGGTCGGCCGTGAGGAAATAGCCATCGGGCGCGATCGGACAGGCGGTGCCACCATCCGTGTCCGGCGGTGTTTGTGACTTCGGGAACCCTCTGCGCACCCAGTCCGTGATGTCGCTCTGCCGAGTGACCATGACGGCACTGACACGTTGTTGAGCATAGCGGAGGGATTCCGGACTGGGCGGACGGCGATCCACACGCGGCAATGGCGCCATGATACAACTGGCAAAAGGCAGGCAAAAAATGAGTATAAAAAGAAGACGCATCAGGAAATCGAAATGGTTTGATCCGAGTTTGATGGTTCTTCCTCACCGGCGAGTTCGCGGGCCAGTCCGATCGCGGCAATGTCCTCGACTTGAGTGACGCTCTCGACTTTGGCCAGGAGTTGGCGCAATTCCTTGGCGCCAGCGAATCCTTTGCAATATGCCAACAAGCGCCCGCGCATGGCCATCATGGCATGCCGTTCATTGCCGTATCGCTGACTCCGCACCGCCAAACGGCAATGTCGCAAGATGAGAGCCCAACGCTCCTCGGGTGTGACTTCGTGCGCTTCCTCATTGCCATGCAAACGCGCCTTGGTTTCGCGGAAAATCCACGGGTGCTGCATTGCGGCGCGACCGATCATCACACCGGAAATGGCCGTATCCCGTCGGCGTTTGATGACGTCGTCTGCACGTTGGAGATCGCCATTGCCAATGACGGGAATTTTCACGGAACGTGCACAGGCATCGATCACATCCCAATCGGCAAGGCCGGAGTATCCCTGAGCACGTGTGCGCCCATGCACGGCGATAGCCTGAATGCCACAATCTTCCAGAATATGGCAGACCTCCACCGCGTTGATGCTCTGCTGATCCCAACCGATGCGGATTTTTGCGGTCACAGGCACGCCGGTCCCGTCCATCGCCTTGACCACGCCGGACGCAACCGAGGCCAGGACCGGACAATCCTTTAAGAGCGATGATCCACCGTTTTTGGAAACGACCTTATTCACCGGACAACCGAAATTGATGTCGATGAAATCCGGTTGTTTCCAATCGAGAATTTTCCGTGCCGCCTCGCCCATGCGCGGACCGTCAGCGCCGAAAAGCTGGATGCCCACCGGCCGCTGTTCCTCGGTGAATTCCGTATACTTCCGCGTGTATTCATCACGCTGCATGATGCCTTCGGCAGAGACGAATTCCGTCACCATCACGTCGGCCCCGAGTTCTTTGCAAAGTTGGCGGAAGACCACATCCGTCACCCCAGCCATGGGCGCGAGATAGAGAGGGAAATTTCCGGACGTAAACCAAGGAAGCACAGGCGCAGTCTATCATGTCACCCTGCCGTGGCAAGCGTGTGGACGGGAAAAGCGGAAATCTCATCTAACGGATGCAAACTGAAGCAGTCGCTCCCTCTCCGTGGTTGAGGATTGACTTCACAACAAAAGTCCGTTGCCATGAACACACACACGCGACTATGAAGATCGATAGCCACCAGCACTTTTGGAAATACAACGCTGCCGAATACCCATGGATGGGCGAAGAGTTGGCAATGTGTCGACGGGATCTTCTCCCTCAGGATTTGGAGCCTTTGCTGGATGCCTCTGGGCTCGATGGCAGCATCGCAGTCCAGGCCCGTCAAATCACGGGAGAAACGGATTTTCTGCTCGAACTCGCCGCCGCGCACTCGCGGATTTTCGGTGTGGTCGGCTGGATTCCGCTATGCGATCCGGATGTTGCAAGGGATCTCGAACGATACGCCTCTCACGAAAAAATCGTTGGCTTCCGTCACGTGATCCAGGACGAAGCCGATGACGATTTCATTTTGCGCCCGGATTTCAATGCCGGTGTGCGCGAACTGGGGCGTTATCCGCTGTGCTACGACATCCTGATTTTCGGCAAACATCTGCCGCAGACGATTCGTTTTGTGGACCAGCATCCCGGTATCCGCATGGTGCTGGATCACGTCGCCAAGCCCTGCATCCGTCGCGGAGAATTCGATCAAGCCTGGGCTCATGACATCCGTGAACTGGCGAAACGCGATCATGTGACCTGCAAACTTTCCGGCATGGCCACCGAGGTCCGCGATGGCGCCTGGGATGAAGAAACGCTGCGTCCGTACTTCGATACCGTGATCGAGGCCTTCGGACCGCAACGTCTGATGTTCGGCTCCGATTGGCCCGTATGCCTGATGCGCACAACGCACTCCCGGTGGGTCGATGCGGTGCGCTCTTGGATCGCGCCTCTCAGCCCCGACGAGCAATCCGCCATCATGGGCGGCACCGCGGAAAAGGTTTATCTCAGTCGGTAATCGACCAGAACACCGACATCATCTTCAGTCCATCGACACCCGATGAAAGAAGCACCTATGGGTTGCGTAAGGCATGGGTTGCCCATCACACTTATGAAACCAATCCTACACCTCATCACCGGTTGTTTCCTGATTTTCCAGTCCGGTGCTCTGGCTCAAACAAAAAAACTCAAAGTCTTCATCCTCGCCGGACAGTCGAACATGGAGGGGCATGCCCGTGTGGAAACCTTCGACTACATCGGTGACGATCCTGCGACTGCTCCCCTGCTGAAGATGATGCGCGGTGCGGATGGTAAACCGACCGTCGCGGAAAATGCCTGGATTTCCTACCTCACCGGTCATTATGAGGGCAATGCCAACGGTGAGGGAATCGGCAAGCTCACTGCTGGATATGGTGCACGCGGCAACAATCCCACGCAGGATGGGGGCAAAATCGGACCCGAGTTCACCTTCGGCTTGGTGATGGATGCCGCATGGGATGAGCCAGTGCTCCTGATCAAAACCGCATGGGGCGGCAGAAGCCTGAATACCCAGTTCCGTCCGCCCAGCGCGGGACCTTACGTGTTTCAGGAGGCCCACCTCGCCCAAATGCAAAAACAAGGCAAGGACATCGAGGCAGAAAAGACAGCAAAAGCGCAGGAGTGCGGACGTTTCTACCGCTACATGGTCGATCACGTAAAACACGTGCTTGCTGATCCCAAACGCGTCTGTCCGTCCTACGATCCTGCCGCGGGTTATGAAATCGCCGGCTTCGTCTGGCTGCAGGGCTTCAACGATCTCGTGGACGGCAATGCCTATCCGCTGGGCACGGATGGCAAGACCAGAGATTATCGTGCATACAGCACATTGCTCGCGCATTTCATCCGCGATGTGCGCAAGGATCTGAATGCGCCCAAGATGCCTTTTGTCATCGGCGTGTTGGGTGTGGGCGGCGTGAATGCCACGGGAAACACCATTCCTTTCCGCGAGGCGATGGCGGCGCCCGCCGCCATGCCAGAATTCAAGGGCAATGTCGCCGCCGTGGCTACCGCTCCGTTCTGGGCCGAGGAACTCGCCGCCATTGACGAAAAGCGCGCCAAAGTGAAACAGATGGCTCATCTGCTCAAGGTCAAAAACAAAAACACTCCCAACAAAGACGGCACGATGAACGAGACTCAGCAAAAGGAATACCTCAAAAAATACGAGGCAGAACTAATCACGGCCGAGGAATCCTCCCAGTGGACCCGCGGCGCTTCGAATGCCGGCTATCACTACCTCGGCTGCGCCAAAACCTTCGCCCTGATGGGAAAAGCCTTCGCCGAAGCGAATCTCTCGATGATGAAATCAAAATAGATTCGCACATCAACTTGTAATTTTACTAACTGAAGAGCTGAAAGCATGATAGCGTAAGAAATTGATGACAACATGGATCCAAGCTGTTTCATCCGTTCATCCCTCGTGATCCATTCTTTGTTCTGACACTGCTTTCTCCATAGACTCAACTCCCTTGCGCCCCTTGATCAAAGCGGCGTGATGCAATCATCGCCCGTCAGCCATCTTGACACGTGTGACATAATGTTGTTGATTTTCTCCATAGGAAGTCGAAAAATTGCTCCTCTACTTGCTCATGAATCCGAAATCCACTTTCATGCCATCGCTTTTAGCGCTCTGTGTTTTTTTGCTAGCCTCATGCAACGTCAAATACGACACCGTTTCTTTCCAATCGGCTGGCAAGACAACGGGAGGAACGACCCCTGTTCCGAACGTGGAAATCGATACCAACATTTCTGCAGGAATGTTCGGCGGAGCGGTCAAAAGCAATCAACCCTACGACATTCGCGCCTACTACACGGATGATACTTTCACCTTCGCCTCTGCCGAATACACCAAGGTGACCGTGACCTATGCCGATGGCAGCACGGATCCAGGAATCGCCGCGATCAAACTTCCCGTCAGCAGCAAAGCCGAAGCGTATGAATCCCACAACAGTATGGCCGGCGGGGCGATCGTCGTCCACAAATCGCGCATCTTACGTGCCAGTTTCACCGACGTCGTATCACGCAATGAAGCATTCACTCTCGAGATCGAGGGCAAATTCACCAAGGATGATGGCAGTGTGATTCCTTTCACGATCAAGGAAAAATACGACATTTCCCACCAAAAAGGATCCGAATCGTGGGTGGATTTTGTGAGTGGCTGCTGAATCGTCGTGTTGGGTAACAGCTTGTGATCACCGAGGCATCACTCGCGAGAGCGATGGGAAAATTCGCTCGATTTTGGAATTCACATCTTCTTGACGCGGTCGACTCCTACTGGTTAGAAATCGCTCCTAATGAAAAAACACGGAACGACGGCACGCATTCGCAAGGGCGGCATCCTTCACTGGTCCACACTTTGTTTGCTGGCCGGATCCGGCATGGGGCTGTCGTCCTGCGACTCGCAGAGTTCATATACCGCCACGGCCGCTGATGAACAGATGGCAGGTTTGCAGAAAAAACTTGATGAGATCGAAAGTCGCCGTTCCCAACTGACGCAAGGCTACCTGGAACACAATCTTGAATGGCCCGGACTGGGATTTTACCACGCCGATGCCAACGATTTTTTTCCCTACAAATACGGCGAGCAGCAAAACGGCAAATGGTATGCGAATGGTCAGTGGCAGGACAGCGAGCCATCCGCACCGACATTGACATCCAGCCGCCCTTCCGTGGAGGCGCTGAAAAAAGTGGAAATGTTGCTGGATCGCGAGCAGCAATTGGCTTCACAAAGTGGCTCTTCAGGCTCATCCACCGTTCACCATCATCATGGCGGTGGTGGCATCGGCAACATGCTGATGATGTATTGGCTGCTTTCGGGCAACCGCGGTTCCTACACGCCCGGCGGTGCTTTTCAACGCGCACAGACCAATCAATCAACCTGGCAGCAAACCCTGAATCAGGATCGGCAACGCGTCACATCCTATGCGGCTTCCAATCCCGGCTACCAGCGATTGGTTCAGGAAAGCCGTAGCTCCGGTGCACCGGTGACGGCCGGTAAATCGGTGCGCGGCGGGTTTGGTTCGAGCTCCTCGGGTCGCACTTCCTTCGGCAGCTAACTCATAAGGCCGTAACGCACGCATGAACTTGCCGAATCATTTCGCGCCGATCCGATTGGAAACGAGTCAAGCGCGGGCGAACTGGACGCAACGCGTCGAGGATTCCGGATTGCTATGGCATGGCCATGGTCAGGACTCGTATTGGAATGAGGACGAACATCTGGTCTTCACCCTGGACGCCATCGAGACACTCGAGGCCGCGGCCAACGAGCTGCATGCCATGTGTTTGAACGCTTGCGAGCAGATCATCTGCCGCGGCTGGTGGGACAAGCTCGGCATTCCCGAGGAGGTGGCGCCGCTGGTCCAGCAATCGTGGACCGCGAATGATTTTTCTCTCTACGGTCGCTTCGACCTGGCATGGGACGGCAGCGGTCAGCCGAAATTGTTAGAATACAATGCGGACACACCAACGTCCTTGTTGGAGGCGGCAGTGATTCAGTGGGATTGGCTGCAAGATTGCCATCCATCCTCGGACCAGCTGAATTCCTTGCACGAGGCCCTTGTCGCGCGTTGGCAGGAGTTGCCCGATCCCGTGGTTCATTTTGCCTGCGTCTGGGATCTTGCGGAGGACAGGCAAACCATCGCCTATCTCGCGGAAACCGCTGAGCAGGCGGGCAAGACGGTGCATTTGCTGGACATGGCGGACATTGGTTTTTCGCCCGAAGGCCGTTTCACCGATCCGAACGAACAGGCGATCGAACGTCTTTTCAAACTGTATCCCTGGGAGTGGATGATGAAGGAGCCGTTCTTTGCCGAGATCGGACCAGAGCGCGGTCGTTTCATCGAGCCGATGTGGAAAATGATGCTATCCAACAAGGCGCTGCTGCCCATTTTGTGGGAATTGCATCCGGGACATCCGTTGTTGCTGCCCGCCACCTACTCACGTGAGGAAATGAGCCGACTAGGCTTGTCCCAGTGGGTGGAAAAGCCGATTTATGGGCGTGAGGGCGGTGGCATTTCCCTCTACGAATACGGCACACCTTCCGTGAGAGCCGTGGGCACTCGTGAAACCGAGCGCATGATCTATCAACAACGTACGAATTTATTCCGCGCGGGTGGGCGCCACTTCGTCTGGGGGCTATGGATGATCGATGACAACTGCTGCGGTCTGTCCGCCCGCGGTGATGCCTCGCCCATCACCGGCAATATGAGCCGCTTCCACCCGCACCGCATCGCGTGATCCCACTGGGTCGGTCAAGGGAGCAACGCTATGGCAACACTCCGCGCCATGCTTGTGTCACCTCATCACGGCTCAGCGCTCCTGCAGCAACGGCCAGAGTCAGGTTTTAAAATCCCGCGTCTGGAAATTGAGCCAGCCGATGATGAAAACCGTCGCGTTGAGGCCGACGAGGAAGGCGAAGGATTCGATCACCTTGGCCCAGGGCAGGTAGTTTTCCATCAGAAACACCCAAGCGCTCATGCGCCAGGTGACGAACCATTGCTCGTATTCCTTGAAGAACGGGAAATTCTGCAAGATCATGTCCACGAAGAGAATGCTCAGCGTGATGATCGTGGCGGCGGCGGGTTTCATCTTGAAACAGGAAAACATGAAGGCGATGGAGGAGATCGTGATCATACTGAAGCCGATGCCCAAGGCACCCAGTGCGAGTCGGGAAGCGCCCTCCGCCCATTCGGGGTAAGCGGCAAAGACGGCCATTTTCGGCTCCATCACAAACAATCCGCCACCTCCGCCCACGGCGGCCACCGCCATGAGATAGCCGGTGATGCCCACGAAAAAGACGAAACTCACGGTGTAGAGGCAGACGGCGGCATATTTCACCAACAACAAACGCAAACGCGAGATCGGCCGAGCAAAGATCAGGCGCAGGTTTCCGTCCTCATTTTCCTTAGCGACAATATCACCCGCGACCAGTGCGAAAAAGACCGAGCCTAACAAAAACATGCTCAGCAGCATGATCGTGAAGGTGATGGAAAGGGAGCTGTAGTAGGTATCGAACTCCAGGCCGTTGGTCTGCAATTGCTTGCGGGTAAAAGCTTGGGTGCGATCCAGTTTGTAAACGACAAGAATGAGGATTTCCATTGCCAGGAAAGCGACGTAGCCGATGTAAGTTCGGGGGCGCGCGTAGAGCTTGCGCATTTCACCGTGGAGTTGGGAGAGGAAATTCATGCGCGGTGGGATGGGGAAGGTTGGTTTTTGATTTCCATGTAAAGATCTTCCAGCGAGCGATGCCGTGGGGTGAAGGCTCGCACTTGCACACCACCGGTAACGAGGTCGCGCAACACCGTGGCGGGATCGACCTCGCGCGGCAGATGGATCACCGAGTCGCTCTCCACCGTGCCGCCATGAGTGGCAATCAGCGAGGGAAGTAAAGTCGCTGGGGTGGCATCGATCTCGTAGCGCATCTTGTCTTCTTCCAGTCCTTTGATCGGCCCTTCAAAGACTCGAACACCTCCTTGCAGGATGGCGATGCGGTCACACATCAGTTCCACTTCCGCCAGTAGATGCGAGTTGAACAAAACGGTCATGCCGCGCTCCTCACGCAGGCCGAGGATGAAATCGCGAAACCACTTGATGCCCTCGGGGTCGAGACCGTCGGTAGGTTCATCCAACAGCAGAACCTCCGGTTCAGGCAACAAGGCTTGGGCAAGGGCAAGACGCTGGCGCATGCCGTGGCTGTAGGTGCGCACCTTGGAGTCGATGCGCTTCGTCAACCCCACACGATGCACGACCTCGCGCGCGAGTTTTTCATCAAAGGGAGCCGAGTAGCTCATGAGAATTTTCAGATTCTGCCAGCCACTGAGATACTCATAAAAAGACGGCGCTTCGAAAATCGCCCCCACCTTGCGCAGGGCGCGTGATCGATCGCGTTGCACAGAAATGCCATCGATCAGCACATCGCCGCTACTCGGCGCGACCATGCCCAGGATGATGCCCAGCGTGGTACTTTTTCCAGCGCCGTTGTGTCCTAACAGACCGTAGATCTGGCCGCGTTCGACCCGGAACGATACGTCCTTGAGCGCTGGCATGCCGTGAAAGTTTTTCCACAATTGCTTGATTTCTAACATGAAAATGGCAGTGGTTCAGGGTGAGGTGAGAAATTTGAATTCCTTCGTGGCGGAGTAATCGGCATAGAGAATGTTGACGCTGGTTTCACCCGGGTGCCAGCCCTCTTTGTCGGTGACAAGAGGAATGCGCGAGGAGTCGCCGGAGACATTGAAAAAAACCAACCGGTTCTTATTGCGACTACTTTGCGTGGAGTTCCATAAATAGCTTGAGCCGGACGCCTTAAAATGGACCTTGTCTTCAGGACAGTGGAAGACATCCTCGCTCGATAGATATTCGTTGAGCGTATTGTCCATCACCGGCAGATCATCGCTGCGCGACTGACGACCGGCCTCAAGGTTCGGCATGGTATCGTTGTGATCTTGCAGGTAGGATTCGATGCCGATCCCGATCTGCCTCAGATTTCCTAGGCAGGAAGCCTGTCGTGATTTGGCGATAAAAGACCGACTGAGCGGCACGATCAAGGCGGCCAGTGCCACGATGATGCCCACGACCACAAGAATCTCCACCAGAGTGAAGCCGTGACGGCAACGGTATGAAGCTGGGCAATGCATGCGGCTTTAGTTTCTCGGCGGCCCGAAACGATTGCCGCGCAAACCTTGCATGACTTCGTTCATCGATTCCATCAAGGGCGCGAGATCGAGTTTGGTTTCCGCGCTGGATTTTTCAAAATAGGCGCGCATGCCTTCTTGCGCAATTTTTTTCATCACGTCATCACCCAGTTCACGGGTGCGCTCCATGTCTTCCGCTGTTTTTCCTTTGGCGATTTCCTCAAGCCCCTGCTTGACAAAGCGCTTGCGATCGGCGGCGGGCATCTGATCGAGGGCCTGCATAAAACGGTTCATCGATTCCGCCACCGTGAGGTCGATAAACAGGCTGCGTTCCTGTGGGCTCAGCAGTTGGAAGAATCGCTCGTTGGTTCGATTCTCACGGTTTTTTTCACGTTCCTGAAAGTCGAGCCGGTTCGTCAAATCGGCGATCCTACGAATTTTTTCCTCGCGGCGGCTTGCTTGTGATCCGTCATCCGAGTTGCCCTGTGACAAGTCGACAAACTGAGCGGCGGCGATTTCCTTTTGAAGTCGTTCCGCCGTGATTTTTTTTGATCCCGCGTAAGCACGAATGGCAAACACCATGAGCCAAATCAAGAGTAGGGCGGCGATGGCTTGATAGAATGTTCGACGATGCTGCATGAATTGAGGCAACCGTAGCGCAGCGATGTCGATGTGCAAGGAGCGATGACGCGAATCTTGGTGTGGTCACCACTCCTGCTGAGAATTGCTTCGGACCGATGCCGACGAAATTATGGAGGCGAATACTGATAGATCCACGTCTCGGTGAGCGCGCCCTTGCTGTCTTTCAGAAATAGTCGCAGATCCACGGGATCCGAGCCTTCGACACGCAGGTCGAAATTGCAGCGCCAGGTATCGCCATCCACCACCGGCCTTGCGGCGGGCTGGAGGATTTCCCCGCGCGATGCAGTGATGACGGGTTCAACCTTGGTTTCCCATGGCAGATTTTCAAAACGTCCGCCCTTGAAATCGAGCACGAACTTGCGCGCGCTCGAACGCACTTTTTCTCCGGGCACACCACCACTGCCGATGCGGGTGGAAACAACGCGGGCCATCGGCGATTGCACCGGTGGTTTCGCGCTCCAGTGGAGACGGTAGCGGAATTTGCGCTCCTGACCGGGCGCGAAGGGTTCTGCCGGATTCCAAAACGCGACGATGTTGTCGAAGGTCTCATCGGGCGTGGGAATTTCCACCAACTGGACCTGCCCTTTGCCCCAGCCTTCGAGTGGCTCGACCCAAAGTGACGGGCGTTTGTGATACATCGCTCCATCGTCAAGATAGTGATCGAAAAGCTGATCGCGTTGTAGCAGACCGAAGCCCTTGGGATTTTCGTCGAGAAATGAATTGAAGCGCAGTTTGGTAGGATTCAGCAGCGGGCGCCAGATCCACTCACCGTTGCCGCTCCAGAGCGACAGACCATCGGAGTCGTGAATCTCTGGGCGCCAGTCATCGGCAGCCCGACGGTCGTTTTCGCCACACTGAAACATCGAGGTCAGTGGAGCCAAGCCGACGCGTTCGATGGCCTTGCGCGGATACAGCACAGCGTCCACTTCCATCACAGTAACATCTCCCGGTGTGATGACGAAGGTGTAGGCACCGGCGATCGAAGGGCTATCGAGCAACGCGTGTGCGGTAAGCGTTTTGGAGGTCTTATTCGGGCGCTCCAACCAGAAGTGACGGAAATCCGGGAACTCCTCGGCACGCGGCAAGGCGGTGTCCACAGCCAAACCGCGCGCGGAAAGACCATATTGCTTGCTGGAGCCGACGGCGCGAAAATAACTGGCGCCGAGGAAGGCGAACATGTCAGCATCCCTATCGGGAGCCACACCGACACGGAAGCCAGCGAAACCAAGATCTTCCGACTTTGCAGGCACTTTCAAGCGCGGACCATAGGTGAAGAGATCTTTTGAATAATTCAGCGGATAAGCTTTGCCATCATGCACCTCGGAAATACCCACTGGTTTGCGGAAAAACAAACCAAGGTGAAACAGTCGTGCTTCCATCTGCCCGCCAAGGTCATGCCATAGCGCCTTCTCCTTGCGGTATTTGATCGATTGGTAGGCATCGTAGTCCAGAGAATCCATCCATTCCGGTAATTTGGCCGGTGGCTCCACATAGGGCTTGGTTGCCATGCTCTTTGCCTCCGAGCGCAGCCAAGCCGCATCGAAGGGTTTGGCTTCATCTGCGCAGGTTCCGCGCTCGACGAGCAATAACAGAAAAATCGGCAGCGACCATCGGGCGTTGAGGCGAATTGTCATGACGAGTTATTTAGCGGGAGCAGCGCGATGCGCAATCTCAAATCACCTGAGCCCACAAATATGACGAAAAACGGGTCGTTATCCGTTTCAAACGCGAGGCGGAGCCACCGTCTCTCCCGGCACCCAAGTGCCTCTGACGCTGCTGTTCAGTGAGTAGTTCGTGTAGTTGGAGATGTCCTCCAGCCAATTGCCCAGCGTGGCAGCCAATTTGTCCAGAGGGTGCATGAAATGGCTGGGCACGGGCTTGAACCAGTCGGCGGAGTGGTCGTGACTGAGACAGATGAGTGATATGTCCTGCGGCACTTTCCATCCTTTTTCCTGCACGTAGCAGAGAGCAGCGATATACTCACGCCAGTCCATGCAGATGATGGCCGTGGGGGTGTCCACCGCAAAGGCGCGATCCAAGCAACTGCGGAAAATCGCAACGCCGCTCTCCTCATGGGTGGGAGTATTCAACTCGGAGATAAAGTCGTGATTGGCCATGATCAGTTTCTGACTGATCGTGGACTTGAGTTTGGCAGCGAAGGACGGCACACGTTCGCAAAGAGGAAGTGTGATCTTGTGATGACCGAGTTCGATGAGTCGATCGAGTGCCTCCTCCAACATCAGGCTGGAAGAAACACCGGCGAGAGGAACGGACACCTCGCCCATGGCACCGCCACAGAAGAACATCGGGATTTTCGTATCGCGGGCCCAAGCTGCCATCGCAGGCGTACCGAGAATGGCAATCACGGCCTGCGGTTTTTCCAAATTGACGAGCTCATCCCATTGCTTCTGACGGCGCTTGCCGGAGGCGTAATCGTCAAGATGGAAACGAATGCTCCAGCCATTCGGGGTGAGAATCTCCCAAAGATGAAGCAGCAACTGGGAGGTACCGCGTGCCGGCTCGGTGCGGCCGCTCTTGGGAGCCAACAACAGCAAGGTGCGCAAAACCTGATCACTGCCTTTCGATTTCAGAATCACATCACGATGAATGGTGAAACGACGTCGCACACCTTCATTGCTGATCCAGCCGTCTTTGCGCACACGCTCCACGGCCTTTACCATAGTCGCGGGACTCACGCCGAAGGAGGTGGCCAGCGTGCGGATACCCGGAACAAATTTCTCCCAACTACCACTGCGGAGATTGCGACGCAGAGCGATTTCCGCTTGCAAAACGCGGCTGTCTTTTTCCACAGGTCCAGCAAGATGCAAGGAGAGATTCTCCATGGGATTGTTGCGTTTTTTTCGCTTGCGTTTGGTCTCCACGACGCAAGGTAGTACAGAAGGCAGAACAGATGGCAAGAACTGATTCTTTCGTCATAACATTTTGCGTTGTCTTCACCACGCATAGTCACAAACAAAGCAAACGATAGTTTGCAAAACCAACTGGTGATGCTAGTCATGGCACATGATTGGTTTGCTTGGCATCCTGGTATTTCTGGCCATCGCATGGCTGTTCTGTGATGAGAAGCGGGCGATCCGCTGGAAAACCATCTGCATCGCTCTGGGCTTGCAAGTCGGCATCGGCGCTCTGGTGTTCGGTGTGCCACGCGGACGGGCGCTGTTGCAATGGGCCAGCGATCGCGTCAGCGAAGCCATAGGCGCAGGAAAATCGGGTGTGGATTTCCTCTTCGGACCACTGACCCAAAAGGGCAGCTCCGTCGGATTCATCTTCGCCTTCCAGGTATTGCCCATGATCATTTTTTTCACATCGCTGATCGCGGTGCTTTATCATCTGGGCATCATGCAGTGGGTGATCCGTCTGATCGGCGGTGGTCTGCGCCATCTGTTAGGCACAAGCCGCGCGGAATCACTCTCGGCAGCGGCCAACATTTTTGTAGGACAGACCGAAGCGCCACTGGTGGTGAAACCCTACATCTCACGTATGACCTCGTCGGAACTTTTCGCGGTGATGGTCGGCGGACTAGCCAGCGTAGCAGGATCGGTTCTGGCCGGTTACGCGGCAATGGGCATCGAAATGAAATACCTGCTGGCCGCTTCGTTCATGGCCGCGCCGGGCGGGTTACTCTTTGCCAAGTTGATGAAACCGGAAACCGGGCAACCTCTGGAGAGCATTCTCGCATTCAACGAAGACGATGAGGCGCCAGCCAATGTGCTCGACGCCGCCGCACTCGGTGCATCGACAGGCCTGAAACTCGCACTGAATGTCGGCGCGATGCTGCTCGCATTCATCGGTCTCATCGCCCTGCTGAACGTCGTGCTGGCTACCATCGGCGGTTGGTTTTACCATCCAGAACTGAGCCTGCAAATCATTCTCGGTTGGGCCTTCGCGCCGGTGGCGTGGCTGACCGGCATGGAGCCTAATGACATGCTGCGTGGCGGCAGTCTGATCGGACAAAAACTGATCCTTAACGAATTCGTCGCATTCAGTGAACTCGCTCAATGGCAAAGCCAAGTCAGTGAAAAAACACGAGCCATCTGCTCGGTGGCTCTTTGTGGATTCGCGAACCTGTCATCGATCGCCATCCTGCTGGGAGGCTTGGGTAGCATGGCACCGAACCGACGGGCCGAAATCGCCCGCCTCGGTTTGCGCGCCGTGCTAGCCGGCACTTTATCGAATTTGAACAGCGCCGCGATCGTCGGGCTATTTCTCGTCCAGTCCTCCTAACAGAAATCAGGATGGTTCTAGCAAGTCCATGACCGCTTCCACCGCACGCTCCATGCGATCGGTGCCAAAACCGCTGATGATGCGATACGCTCGACCCGTGGCGCGCACGGCGGCATGATGTTTTTCCCACAGCAAGTCCCGGCCTGCCGACGCCTCGCGCAGAGGATCGTATTCCCATGGCAGATCCGGTTCGCAGATCAAATACATGTGATCATGCTCCACCGCGGCAGCCTCAGCCAACCACGGCTCACAACGCCCGAAAGCTACATCGCACCAGACCAGAAAATTTTGCAAATCCGTGTCGAAGAACGCCACAGGAACATCCGCCGGCACCTGTTGCGCCTGATGAATGAGATGGCCACGCGCCATGTCGTGCACGATACCATAATCATACTGCGGACCGTGTTTTTCCAGATAAAGGCGGGCGTATTCAAGGGCACAAGGAACACCGAACCTTGCCGCCAGCGCGAGGGTCAAGGTCGTTTTCCCGCAGGACTCGGGGCCGGTGAGCACAATTCTCTTCATCACCGGTCCTCCTTGCTAGTGCGATACCACGACCACCAACCATACAATCCGAGAATCAGGAAAAAGCCGTACTGTGCCGCATAAATGACCGAACCCTGCAACAGATAGATGTGGATACCCAGCACATTCACGACCGCCCAGCCGAACCAATTTTCCATGCGCTTTCTTGCCTGAAGAAATTGTGCGAAGTAACTCAGCACCGTGGTGGTCGCATCACGCCATAACAAGGCCGGTGGAGTCGTCCAGGAAAACTGTTGAGAAAAAAACTTCACCCCATTGCCCCAAATCACCACCGCCAGGATCGCACCGAGAAACAGGATCACTTGCCAGCGACGAGTAAGCCAGGTCGGGCGGAAGTCTTCCCGCTTGCTGCCACGCGTCTGCCAAGAAATCCAGCAATAGATTTGCAGCGGCACATAGGAGACATAAAGAATGCCATCCGATACCAAATGCCAGCGTGTGAAAGCCAACCAGGCCGAAATCATCGCCCAAAGAATTCCCACAGGCCATCCAAGGATATGCTGCCGTGCGATCAGAATCACACTCACCACCGCCAACACGGTGCCGATGTATTCCGGACCTTGACCTGCGAAAAATCCCTGGACTTCCATGACGCGAAAAATCGTTAGAAGTCGCGGCGCACAGTGATGCCGAACTGCTGCGGTTGAGCCAACGATTCGAACCGCTCGGCATTGTAATCAGGATCACGATTGCCGAAGAAGAACACGCGCTGTGCATAGTCCTCATTCAAGAGGTTTCTCACCCACAAACTCACTGTCCAGTCGTCCTTGGTGTAGCCTACGCTCGCGTTGACGTTGAAGAATCCGTCGCGCTTTTCGTTATGATCGTTGGACTCGTAAAACTCACTGCGGCCCGTCAGATCGAGCGTGCTGAAAAAGCCGGACTCATGCTGGTATCTTCCGCCGATCGACCATGTTTGCGCTGGAGTCGCCGCCAGTTCCCGACCACCGCCCGTGACGCCTTTCGCCGAGGTATAGGCATCGATCGACGAAGTCATCCATCCAATGCTGTTGTAGAGCGAAAGTTGGGCATTAACCTGCACGCTATTTTCCATCTCCACGCCGGTGATGTAGGCATCGCCACCATTTTCCTCGGCAAAGCTGAACTCACCACCCACCCCATCGGAATAACGCACCTGAGTGTTGTTGCGCTCGAGATAGAATCCCGTGAGAGCGGAAGTGAGGCGTCCGTCGAACCAATTGCCGCGGACACCGAGTTCATAATTCCGCAGATCTTCGGTATCAAAGGTAAGCGGATCATTTGCTGGATCGATTTCGCGGGCATCGACATTCAATCCACCAGCCTTGTAGCCGCGGGCCAACGAGGCAAAAGCTAACAAATTTTCATTCAGGTCGAGCTCATAAGTCAATTTCCCGCCAACCATAGTATCGGAAAAATCCGGCGAAAACGAATCTCCATTGCGCGGGTTTAGGCTATCCGCGGAGGAATCGACATGCTCCAAACGCACTCCCATAATGAAACGATCCCGCTTCGAGAGATCATGTGCGGCTTGGCCGAAAAGCGCATAATTGGCTGAGGTGAAATCGGTTTCCAGGCGTGGCACGCGGTTCGTCGTGCCTCGCAGATATTGGCTTTCCTCCTTGGTCACACCCAGATACGTGCCCAGCGTCCAGCGATCGATCAAGCCCAGCACGCGCGCGGCATCGGGTGCGGAATCCAAGCGAACTTCTTGCGCTAGGTTCCTGCGCTCACGAGTCAATTCGCTGATTCCCTGATACGATGATGACGTCCAATCCTCATCGTAACTGTAAAATGAATCGGTGAATGTGCCTGAGGTGATGGATGTCAATCGCACGCCCTGCCATCCATCGTATGTCACCCGCACACTGCCGCCGATCGACCGTTGAAAATCGCGACCGGGTTCATCACTGTAGGTATTCCAGCCATTGTTATCGAGCGCGAATTCATCATAGCCATTGTCGAGATACGCATGAAAAAATGTGGTGTCGACACGCAGGTCGCGGTGCGGATTCCAGGTCAGACGGAAACGCGAGGTCCACTCATCGAGCGCGTTGGTATGCTCGTTGAGAAACACATTTTTGCGAAAGCCATCGCTCTGATTCCGATAGAGGGAGAAACGGAACATCAGCTCCTCTGGGTCACGCTGCAACACCGGACCACCGAAGGCCAGTCCCGCTGCAAAAAGATCGTCCTGCCCCGCCGTCACCTCGGTACGCCCCGTCCAGTAGGGCGTGGGATTGGCGGAAATCATTCGTATCATCCCCCCAGCGGCATTCACCCCGAAGGAACCCGCCTGCGGTCCACGCAAGACCTCCACTTGCTCCATGTCAAACGCACTGGCTACGGAAGCGATGCCGGTGATATCAATATCATCCACCAGAAAGCGCACAGAGAAATCCGGTGTCTCGCCCTCGAACTGCGAATTCTCCCCCATCCCGCGAAGCTGGAAATACCTGGGTCGCGACGTGCCGCCGCTGAAGGTGAGATTGGGAGTGCGTTCGATCAAATCCCCGAAATGACGGATGTTCGGATTCTTCAGCGCCTGCGCGTCATACACGGACACACTGGCGGGAATGTCACTGAGCAGGGATTGCCATAGTTCAGAAGTAACGACGACCTCCTTCAGTTCCTTACCCTGCGGCGCTTGGTCTTCTTTTTTGGGCTCGATCTCCTGCGCGAAGCCGCAGGCCAATGGCAAAAATCCAAGGCTGCCGAGTGAGAACTTCCGCAATGTATGTGATGTGCTGTGATTCATGGTGATGGTGTGATTGGCTTGATATTCACACCCCACAGCAGTCGGTGAAGGATTGGTGGTGGGTTGTGCTCAAGCGGTGTCTCGCCAGCATAGCAACCAACACGGAATCTCTCACTCTCGACTTCCTACGGCGGTGCGAACCGCATCAGGTTCCAAGGGTCCTTCGAACGAAGTCTCAGCCGTGCTTTCGTGAAAAAACACCGCACCCCTGTCAAGATTGCGCCGCATAACTAAGTCCGCCCGACATGGATGGCAAGCAGAAAAATGTTTTTGCATCCATCGGCGCATCGCTGGGGATTTTATTGCCTGCTTCGACTGCACAAGCTTGCGTGCGAAGCTATTACGCTCTGACGCCTGCCGCCACGGTCTGCCCTGAGCCATACAGGGTGAAACCGGTGGTGTCTTCGATGTGAAGATCGAGCATTTGACCCATGCACTGGTCGATGTCGCCCTCGAACACGACAATGCGGTTCTGGCTGGTGCGACCGGAAAGGCGCTGGTCATTGTAGCG
>JBJOMZ010000049.1:0-20083 GCA_046052105.1 Verrucomicrobiota bacterium
CTCAAACTCGTTATGAGTGCCTCTGCCAAAAATCGCCTTTGTTGGAGAAAAGACTTGTCCGAATTTCGCGGGCTTTCGGACCGGGAGCGCGCGGGTTTTCTGCTGGTTCTTGAATGGTTTGAGAATTTTCGGCTTCGTCACGATTTGGAAGCGAATCGGGATGCGGCGAAGATTTTTTGGCGCACCGAAGTTTTGCGTGAAGATCGGCCCAGGCAACAGTGGCAACTGGATCAGTGGGGGGACGCGATGCAGTGGTATTTGCAGTGGTTAGCCGCGTGTGCGGAGGCCGGCGCAGACCACCGGAGCCTGGCCGAGCGTGTGCGTGCGGCGGTGCGCTCGGCCTGTGCGCGGCGCGGATTGGCCCGGCGCACGATGCTGTGTTATGGGGCTTGGGCGGCAAGGTATGCAAATTTTGCCGGAGATGAAATTACGGTGAGAGAGGTGAATACGGCCACGCGTTTTTTGACATCGGTGGTAGCGGACGAGGATTGTGCCTATTCAACTCAAAAGCAGGCGCTGAATGCCTTGGCGTTCTTTTTCAAACAGGTATTGGGCATAGAGGAGCCAGTGTTTGGTGTGAGGCTAAAGAAGACGGGCACGAGGATTCCCGTAGTGCTATCAAAAGCGGAAACGCGGCATTTGTTGGAAAAAGCAGATGCCGATGAGAAACCTGAGGCGCGCTATGGATTGGCAGCGCGGATGCAGTATGGGGCGGGATTGCGTTTGAGTGAGATTGTGAACTTGCGCATCAAGGACATCGACCTCGAGCGCGGCACTGTCACTGTGCGTCAGGGAAAAGGCGGAAAAGACCGCATGTCCGTCCTGCCAAAAAGTTTGGTCCACGCGATCGCTGAGCAGATCGAATATGCGCGGTCATTATGGGAAGGTGATGTTGCGCGCGGTCAGGCGGGAGTCTATCTGCCGGGAGCACTGGCAAGAAAGTTCCGTCGGGCGGCGGAAACCTTTGAGTGGTTTTGGTTATTTCCGGCGAAGCAGTTATCGACCGATCCCGAAAGTGGCGTGGTACGGCGACATCACATGCATGACAAGGTCTACAACGAAGCGATCAAGCGAGCGGCGATAGCAGCTGGGATCGAAAAGCGTGTGACCAGCCATGCGCTCAGGCATTCATTTGCCACGCATTTGTTAGAAGGCGGAACGGACTTGCGAAGGATCCAAGACTTGCTGGGGCACGAGGACATTACCACGACGGAAATTTACCTGCACGTGGCCATAGGCGAACATGGCATGGGAGTAGTGAGTCCCTTGGATTTTGTGGCGTAACAGGCTTCGCAAAACTAGCGATTGGGCGCGTAAAACCTGCGGTCATACGGTAGTAGGTGAAACTGTCAACGAGTGTAATCCCGCATGTAACCAACTTCAAAAATTCAGGAAAATGAGCGAATTCGCCGCCACTCTAATCTTGAAATCGGCAGGCACCCAGCCAGATTCTTGATGGATGACCTTGAAAATCAGCAGTGATGTCCAAAGGATTCAAACTACGAATCCGCGACAGTTTTTTGTCCGATTTCCAACGGATTTCCAACTTTTCGACCGTTCAATACGGTCAACCATGCGACACCGAGAAAAACCAGAATCCCAGAATACCCTATGAATACGCACAAAGACGCAAAATCGGTCCTGATGCAATGGATGGCGGAGAGGGTGGGATTCGAACCCACGGATGGTTTCCCATCTTCGGTTTTCAAGACCGACGCGATCGACCACTCTGCCACCTCTCCTTGTGTTGGTTGGTCCTTGACGTGTGGTAGCCTTATTTCAGTTTTTTGACAAGAAAAACCGAGTGATGAAATCATTTTCCCTCGACCGCACGCCTAGGGTTTGATGGGGTGGTGCTGTGCCAGCGCTCGTAAGCGACCAAATTTATCAATTTACCGCTCCGTTGGAGAGCCGGTTCTGGCCATGGTTCATGGGGGTGGCCATCCGTCATGCCATGCCTTATGTTTGGGGAATTGAATCGGTGGAAATTCGTGGCGCCGAGCGGTTGAGACGTTCTATCGACGCCAAACACGGGATTTTGATCGCGCCGAATCATTGTCGTCCCTGCGATCCGATGGTGCTAACAGCGCTGGCAAATGAACTGGGGGTGCCACCGTATATCATGGCCAGCGGACATTTGTTTCGCAACCCGCGGTTGCGATGGATTCTCCCCCGGGTGGGAGCGTTCAGCGTCAATCGTGAGGGCATGGATCGTGAGTCATTGAAATGCGCGACCCACCTGCTGTCTGAGGCGAAACGTCCGTTGGTGGTGTTTCCTGAGGGGGTGATCACCCGCACCAATGATCGGGTGATTCATTTGCAGGATGGGGTAGCGTTTCTTGCGCGTCAGGCCGCTAAAATGATGCAAAAAAAAGAGGGCAAGGTTGTCATTCATCCTCTTGCCATTCGCTATCGCCACGTGGGCAAAGATCTCATCAGTATGGTGACTGTCATTGATCGGATGGAACGACGTTTCGGTTGGCAGCCTACGCAACAGTCCATTCAGCAGCGATTGGTTCGTCTGGGACATGGATTGCTCAGCTTGAAAGAAATCGAATATTTCGGGATCGCCCAGCAAGGAAGTGTGGAAGAGCGGCTTACTCGTTTTATGGACCGCGTATTGCTCCCCATGGAACGGGAATTTCTTGCGGGAAAAGCAGAGGGCAGCGTGGTGATGCGGGTCAAAAATCTGCGCAAAGCCCTTCTTCCCGGAATGGTGGGCGGCGAGCTCGAGGATGAGGAGCGGGAGCGACGCTGGAAATTGCTCTTTGATCTGGAAGTGGCTCAGCAAGCGTATCATTTCCCGCCCGACTACATCGCACAAAATCCGTCGACAGAGCGCTTGATGGAGACCGTCGAGCGCTATGAGGAAGCGCTGGGTTTGAAACCGGTGGTGCACCGACCCATGCAAGCTGTGTTGACGGTCGGGGAAGCTATCGAGGTAGGACCGCGACGTGAGACAGGAGATGCGGATTCGCTCATGGAAATGCTGAGAAGGCGATTGCAAGATCTGTTGCAATCGGATCCACACAAAAGCTGGGACGATGGAGTCCGATTGCATTGAAAAATCAAAAAATTCGAAAAAAGATTGACAATTTGCTGTCCCGTGATACTTTTTTCGTGTCGCAAGTCGACAAGGCGGTCCGATCATCAAGCACTAGGTTTTGGGTTTTTCCTAGGCATTCTGATCGGGCCGCTTCTTTTTTGCCCCCTTTCAGGCGATAGGGCCAAGCGACAGGGGCCAAGCGGAAGAGCGGATTCTGTCTGACAAAAATTACCCTCTCTAGTTTCCCCTAACTGCTGTCATCAATGAACAGCGGAGGGTGATCTTTTCGCGAGGCCATGAAACACAAAAAAGGCATGGGCTTGCGCCCATGCCTCGATCGTCAGAGACGAGTATTGGAATTAGAAGTTGTAGCGAAGACCCACTTCGTAGCCTACGTTGTTGTCAACGCTCAGTTCGGCACCATATTCCACGTTGTCGAGGAACAAGTAGCGTGCACCACCGTAGATCTCCCAGCTCTCATTGACGTCATAGGACAGGCCCAGAGAGGTTTGAGCGTAGAAACCGCCGCTGCCGTTGCTGCCTGGATCTGCATCAACATTGCTGAAAGCATAGCCGATACCGCCCGTAGCATAACCTTTTACGCCGCAGCACAATTCGCGCTCAGCAGCAAGATTCAAGGTAAATGGAACGATGCGACTGTTGCGGCCATTGACGTCAAGGTAACCCACTTCGAAGTAGGATGCCAAATCGCAACCAAGCAATTGCTGGTCAAGATTGCGACCGAGGTGCAGCGTATACAGATTCAGATCAACATCGCCTTCCGAAGTATCGGTGTTCGTGAATTGACCGAATGAAGTACCAGCAAACCATTCACCAAGGGTATTGGCAGGAGCGGTCGTTGTCTGAGCCGAGCAAACGCTTGCTGTAAGGGCAGTTGCAATAATAAGTGTATGTAGCTTCATAGCGCTTCAAAGATGCTATGAAAAATTCTCATGGCAAGAGGAAAATTCATAATAGTGTAGCATTGGATTTCATTGATGGCGGCAAGTTCGAATCCTGGTTATTGACAAAAAAAGGCATGGGCTGTGCCCATGCCTTTTGCATTTCTGAAATACGTTTCGATTAGAAGCTGTAACGCAAACCAAGGGTAAGGCTCAGGTCTTTTTCGATCTCCGTATTGCCGAGCACTTGAGTCTGTGCAGTGGCAATCGCGGTAACGTTGTCGGTCAGCTGGTAGCCCAGAGAACCCTCGAGCAGGCCGATATCTTCATCCTGCAAAGGTCCGCCAATGAAACTTGAGGTGTGGAAGGAGAACAGGTGGGTGTAGGACAGAGCAGCCGATGCGCGACCGGACTGAACTTTAACGCCAACGTCGGCCAGGAGACCTTCGGTGGACAGGTAATCCAAGCCGCTGAAGCTGAAACCTACTTTGCCGTAACCAAGCCCGCCGATCAGAGACACACCATCGTTGATCTGTTTGGTGTAGTGAGCAAGGGCGCGCAACTCATTGAACTTCAGTTCTTGAGAAGAGCTAGGTCCAGTGCCAGTTGAAACATTACCAGTATAAGCATTTTCAAAACGAGCGTCCAAGGAGAGACCGTTGCCAAGTCCGAAACCGCCGTCAACACGGAATCCTTCGGCTTCGACGCTTTGGGAGAACTCATTGTAAAGACCGCTCACAGCCACGTATGCGTTGTGATCGGTGGTTGCAGCTGCGGGAGCAACAGCAGGTGGTTCACCTGCAAATGCAGAGGCAGTAACAGCGGATGCAATAATTAGTTTGTGTAGCTTCATAGCAACGCCAGTTTGCCATGAATTCATTTAATGGCAAGAAAAAAAACCAAAAAATTTCACATTCCTAAATCATTCACTTTTCAGTAAAAAACAGCATACTGGAAATTTGAGGCAAAAAACATTTTTTTTTCTACTTGGCAGGCTCTTTGCTTGGAGTGGTGTTACTTGTGAATACATTATTCGAGGGATACAAAACGTGGAGCGGTTATGACGAGATGTTTGCTCCGGACGGTGAGGTTAGAGGATCCTGTGCTTCGCTGCACCAAATTTTTGAGGGTCTGACGCAAAAGGAGTTCGAGGAGCGAAAGGCGGCCTGTGACATGTATTTTTTGCGGCAGGGAATTACCTTCAATGTGTATCATGATGACAAAGGCACGGAGAGGATTTTCCCCTTCGACCCCGTGCCTCGCGTTTTGACCGCGGCGGAGTGGGAGCACTTGGAGGCCGGGTTGACGCAGCGCATTGTCGCGTTGAACCTCTTTCTTCACGACATTTATCACGACCAGCACATATTGAGTGACGGCACGATCCCTCGCATGTATGTGGAGGAGGCGAAAAATTACCGTGAGGCATTTCGCGGCATGGACGTGCCCAAGGACATTTACATTCACATCTGCGGATCAGACCTCGTGCGTGGCTCCGATGGGCGATTTTACGTGCTTGAGGACAACGGTCGCTGTCCATCAGGGGCGTCTTATTTGTTAGAAAATCGCAATGCGCTCAAGAGGGCGTTCCCCGCGCTTTTTGAGACATCCGATGTCCGCCCGCTCGACTCCTATCCTCGTGAGTTACTCAACATGCTGCGTTTTATTTCACCTGTGAGAGAAGGTGATCCGGTTTGTGTCTTATTGACTCCAGGATGCTACAACAGCGCGTATTTCGAGCATTGCTATCTGGCGCGCGAGATGGGTATCCCGATCGTGGAGGGGCGTGATCTGGTGGTGGTTGACCAATTCGTCTTCATGCGGACCACCAAGGGTTTGCAGCGGGTTGATGTGATCTACCGGCGCATTGACGATGATTTCATCGATCCCGTGGTGTTTAGCAAGGACTCGATGCTGGGGGTTCCCGGATTGATGAGCGCTTATCGTGCTGGGAATGTGGCATTGGCTAACGCGGTGGGCACGGGTGTGGCTGACGACAAGGTGATGTATACATTTGTCCCGAAAATGATCCAATACTACCTGGGGCAGGATCCGATTTTGCCGAATGTGGAAACGTATCTTGCTTCTGAGAAAAGCGATCTTTCCTTCATTCTGGATCACCTGCCGGAATTGGTGGTCAAGGCTGCGAATGAGTCCGGAGGATACGGCATGCTGATGGGGCCCTCGGCCAGCAAGAAGGAGATCGAGGATTTTCGAGCCAAGCTCATCGAGGATCCCCGCAACTACATCGCCCAACCAGTGGTTTCCCTGTCCCAGTCGCCGACATGGTCGGGCGAAGAAATGTCAGGACGTCACGTCGATCTGCGACCCTACATCATCTATGGCGAGGATGTGAAAATCGTGCCTGGAGGTCTGACTCGCGTCGCATTGACCAAAGGCTCCCTGGTGGTGAATTCCTCTCAGGGAGGTGGCAGCAAAGACACTTGGGTGCTGCGCGGTTAACAACCAATGACCCGACGATTATGATGTTATCAAGAGTAGCAAATACCCTTTACTGGATGGTCCGTTATGTGGAGCGGGCTGATAATCTGGCTCGCCTGATCGATGTGAACGAACAGTTGCTGTTGGATTGGGAGCGACTGGACAGCGAGCGCTTGCGAGATTTCTGGATGCCCATTGTGTGGAGTGCGGGAGATGATTCCCTCTACAGCGATCTTTATGGCAGCGGACACAGTGCCGATGTGATTCGCTTTCTGACCGATGACCGACGCAACCCCAACAGTATTGTATCCTGCATTGTCCAGGCGCGGGAAAATGCACGGATGGTACGCGACCAATTGTCGGACGAATTATGGGAGGAACTGAATTCCCTTTATCTTTTCGTGAATTCACGGGAAGCGGAAAAAATGTTGCGCGATGACCCACCTCGTTATTACGGACTGATCCGTCGGGCGGTGTTCACATTCCAGGGGATTGCATCATCCACGATCGATCGCAGCATGGGATGGGATTTCATGGACTTGGGGCGCCATCTGGAGCGTGCCGACAAAACCACGAGGTTTTTGGATATTTCGACCTTCTTGCCCGTGTCGACCACGACATCGATGCATTGGAATGCGATTGTTCGATCTTGTGGCGCCATCGGCGCCTATCGCACACTTCATGCTGGGAATGTAGAACCGCGTAAGGTCATGGACTTGCTTGTTTTTTCCCGCACCTTTCCACGCAGTGTGCGATATTGCATTTCGCGGGTAGAACATTGCCTGCACTCGATCTCGGGCACCTTGGCTGGCGACTTTAGCGACAATGCCGAGAGGATCACGGGGCAAATCATGGGGCGGCTGAATTACGGCGTAGTGGACGAATTTCTCTCCGCGGGTCTGCATGAAGCGCTGGATGATTTGCAAAAGCAGTTCAACATGATCGGCGAGGCTGTGTTTGAAAGCTATGTGCTGATGCCTCATGTGATTGATACCTCACTGCCCACCAATCATGGTATGGCAACGGTGCGGGCATGGAAATATCAACAGGAACAAGAGCAGCAATGAGCCTGCCGGAGGAATTTAGCCAACAAGAGTCTTGTCAATCGGATCAGGGTGCGTCATGCAGGCGTTCTCCCATGATGGGCACAAAACTGCAAGTCACCCATATCACTCTATTTGAGTATGCGTCGCCGGTTACCGACAGCGTCAATACTCTCCACCTTGAGCCTCGTACCTTTCCTTTCCAGCGGACGATTTCTTCTACGATCCGTATACTGCCAACAACCCGTGTGCGACGTTTCAGCGATCTGTTTCAAAATATCACGCATCATTTTGAAATTCCCAAGCCTCATCAGAAATTGGAGGTTCAAAGTCGTTTGCGCGTGCACAATCTGCCCCTCGTGCTGCCGGAGCGCAGCATGATCGCGACAAAGGACGATCTGGCCGATCCTTCCACCCGAGAGCGCACATGGTCTTATCTGCAGGATAGCCTGCTGGTGACACATCATTCGGAAATATGGCGATTGGCGATTGATCTCACCGATGGCATTCAGTCCTTGCATGAAAGGGCGATGGCTTTCATGAACTGGATTCATCGCCATTTCCGATACCAACCGGGAGCTACGATGGTGAACACGAGATTGGAGCAAGTCTTTGCCATTCGTGCCGGGGTGTGTCAAGACTTCACCCACGTGATGATCGCCTTGTGTCGTGCCGTGGCTCTACCGGCACGCTACGCCTCGGGATACATTTACAACGGACCGACTGACCTGCTGGTGGGGGCACAGGCATCGCACGCTTGGTGTGAGGTGTATCTTCCGTTTGTCGGATGGATCGGCTATGACCCGACCAATGACAATCTGGCGGATGAGCGCTATGTGAAGGTGGCGGTGGGCCGAGATTATGACGACGTCGCACCCGTCAAGGGCGCGTATCGTGGCACATCTCATTGTGCGATGACCGTGAGGGTGGCCGTAGAAAAAATCGAGTGATTCCTTAGGAAGAAGCTTTTGTTTTCGCTGAGGAATTCCTTCCTTGCTTTTGCGATGGCTATGTCCAGAATCTCGAACGTGAAAAACACTTTGAGTAAATGTCTCGTTTTGCTTTTTTCAATTGCGGCGGCGAGTTGTTTTGTTTGGAAAGCATCGCAACGCAACAAAGGACCTGCTGCCGATGCGGGGAAGTCGATACGTGCTGCCGACGAGCAAAAACCAATGGTCACAGATGAGGAGGTGAGAGCGGCGCGTGAAACTATGCTGCGTTCCTCCAAGTCGGGCATCATCATGAGCGAGGAGGATACGCGGAAAATGTTAGAAGAGCAGTTGGAGCAGAGGGGAAACCCGGCTCCGCAGGCGGAAGACCTCGCTCCATCGAGCAAAGTGATGCGAATTGTGAGTCCTGAAGAGATCAAGGAGGTGCAGAAAAAGAATCTCCTCCCGTCGCAGCCGCCTGAAGCAGAACAGTCTATCCCAAAAGAGTCCCGGTAATGTTTCGCGATGCGATGTATGCCTTGGCGGCACCGCTGCTGAGTTTGTTGATTTTACTGGCGATATTCGCGCCTCTGGAAAAATGCTTTCCCGCCAGAGTGCAGAAATTTTTTCGTCCGGCGTGGTTCACCGATTTGTGTTTTTTTCTCGGGCAATACCTTCTGTGGGGCGCTGTCGTGTTCGGGGCCCTTGCGTGGATGGCGCCGTGGCTGACGGGATGGGTTCCGCTCTCCGTGCGTGCCGCTGTCGGCTCCCAGCCATGGTGGTTGCAGGTGATCGAGGTCGTTTTCCTGAGTGATCTGTTCATTTACTGGGGCCATCGTATCCAGCACCAAGTGCCGTTCTTGTGGCGATTTCACGCGGTGCATCACAGTGCGGAACATCTCGATTGGTTGGCGGCGCATCGCGAGCATCCACTGGATACCATGTATACGGTCGGCCTGATCAATCTGCCAGCGTTTTTGTTAGGCTTTGATCTATCGACACTGGCGGGCTTTACGGCATTCCGGGGGATATGGGCGATTTACATTCATTCGAACGTGCGTCTGCCGCTCGGCCCGCTGCGCATGCTGATCGGAGCTCCTGAATTGCATCATTGGCATCACGCGAAAGAACGGTTTTCTGGCAACTACGCGAACCTGTCCCCATTGATGGATTTGCTGTTCGGCACCTACCGGCATCCCGATCATGAACCGGTCGAGTTGGGCCTCGTGGAGCCATTTCCCCGCAGTTATCTCGGTCAATTGATCCATCCGCTTTTGCCCCGCAAAAAAAGAAAATGAGCGACAGCTGAAATTCTATGCTTGCCAACATAGTCAAGTTCTGGTTTTCTGCGCGCCCGTTCATTTTTGATCGGGCTGTAGCGCAGCCTGGTAGCGCACTTGCCTGGGGGGCAAGGGGTCGTGGGTTCGAATCCCGCCAGCCCGACCACTCAAAAAAGTCATCCTCATCCGAGGATGGCTTTTTTGATTTCTCGGCAGGTCGAGTGAGAAAATGGAGAGCGTAGCGAGCCCGTTCGAACGCGACGTGCTTGGTAAGCACATCTGACAAGCTCAGCCTGCGGAGGAGCAGGCTGGACTTTGGCATAGCCGGAACGGAGTGCAGGCAATCCCGCCAGCCCGACCATCTGACAACAATCATCGCGACACTGCGACGAGCACGGCTTTTTGAGCATGGAGGCGGTTTTCCGCTTGCTGGAAAATGACGCCGGCGTGTTTTTCCAGCACTTCTTCGGTGATTTCCTTGCCACGATAGGCAGGCAAGCAATGCAGGACAATGTGACCGACCGCAGCGTGAGAGAGGAGAGCCGCATTCACTTGAAACGGTCCAAAAGCCCGTTCCTTGTCCTGCTGGTCTTCTTGCCCCATCGAGAGCCACACATCTGTGTTGATCACGTGTGCACCGCTGGCAGCGGTCACGGGATCTTGGGTGATGGTGACATTGGGAGCGTCGAGCTTTTCCAGGAATGCCGCAGGTGGTTGGTAGGCAGCAGGGCAGGCGACCGCTAGCTCGAAGTCGAGGTGCTTGGCCGCCCACATCCAGGAGATCGTCATGTTGGAAAAACCATCGCCAATAAACGCGATCTTTTTGCCTTCCCATCCACCGAGGAATTCTTGCACGGTCAGAAGATCGGCGAGAATCTGACAAGGGTGTTCTTCATCGGTGAGCGCGTTGATGACGGGCACTCCCGAGAGGCGGGACATCTGCACCACATCATCCTGCGCGAAAGTGCGGATGATGATGCCGTGCACCATACGACCTAGGACGCGGGCGGTGTCCTGGATCGGCTCGCCGCGGCCGAGTTGGATATCATTTTTCGAGAGAAACATCGGGGCTCCTCCCAGTTCGCGAATGCCGACCTCGAAGGAGACGCGGGTGCGAGTTGATGACTTGGTGAAAATCATCGCCCATGTCTGACCTTGCAAGGGTGTCTCATGCGATCCGCGCTGCGCTTTCAAACGCCTCGCTTCTGATAGCAAATGCCCGATGGTGGCCGCGTCGAGTTCTTCGATGGAGAGGAGGTGTTGCATGATGTTAGAAATGGGTCACGGTATGGTGAAGAATGTCCAAGGCATTGGCGATTTCCTCTTGTGAGACATTGAGGGGAGGCAGAAAACGAATGACATCGGGTCCGGCAGGCACGGTGAGGAGTCCTCGTTCCATGAGCTTACCAACGATGACTTGGGCCGCGGTTTTGCCTTCTACGGCAGGCACGAGCGATGGATCGACGGCAAAACCGAGCAATAAACCGATGCCCCGCAAGCCCGTGAGAACCGGCGTGTTCCATTTCGCAAACTCCGCGCGGATGAAGGCTTCCATGTGGAGAGCATGGGCCCCGAGATTTTCTGCGGCAATCACTTTCAATACCGCCAGTGATGCAGCACAGGCGAGCGGATTGCCGCCATAGGTGGAACCATGCGAGCCAGGATTCATCAGCGAACTCAGTTCTTGTGAGTCATCGATCAGTCGATCCGATACCCAGAACGATCCGATGGGAAAGCCCCCGCCCATGCCCTTGGCCCAGGAAATGCCATCGGGCTCGATTTCCGGGCATAGCGCGCGCCACGCCATGCTGTGACCGCAGCGGCCGAAGCCGGCTTGCACTTCATCAAAGAACAAAAGCAGATCGTGTTTTTTCGCCAAAGCGGCGGCACCGCGGAGGAAAGCGGCATCCGCCACATTCACACCGCCTTCCCCTTGCACCGGTTCTAACAAAATTGCGGCGGTGATGGGCGAGATAGCGGCTTCCAGCGCAGCGAGATCATTGAAGGGGCAGTAGCGGAAGCCCGGTAGTAGGGGATCGAAGCCCTCGTGGATTTTTTTCTGCGCGGTGGCGGCCATCGAGCCCAGCGTGCGACCGTGAAACGATTGCGTGAAAGTAATGACTTCATAGCGCGCCTCGCCACTGGCCTGCGCCCTCGCATGGCCGAAACGACGCGCGGTTTTGATCAGTCCGTCGTTTGCTTCCGCGCCCGAATTCGAGAAAAACACCTTACCGGGCAATTTCACATGATCTTCCACAATGGTGCGCGCCAGTTCCGCTTGCTGGGGAATCTGATAGAGATTCGAACAGTGCATCAGAGTTTCCGCCTGATCGCGGATTGCCGTGGTCAAGGCTGGATGGCAGTGACCGATCGAGCAAACGGCGATTCCGGTGCAAAAATCAAGGTAGCGTTTTCCTTGATCATCCCACAACCAGGATCCCTGCCCCTTCACAGGGACAAGGGGAAAACGGCCGTAGGTCGGCAATACGTATCGGGAGAAATCAGCGGCGGTGCTCATCGCGGAAGGGGATTTTTAGCGGATTTCGCTTGGAAATGCAAGATTGGGATTGGAAAGATTTGGTGACATCCATTATGGCATTTCCATGCAACGAACTGTGGCATTTGTTTTTGGCAATGGAGTCGAGGAGTTGGAGTTGATCGCGCCAGCCGATTTATTGCGTCGCGCCGGCGCAAGCGTTTTACTGGTATCCACAGAACCGACTGTCATGGTCAACACGCGGGGAGGATTTCAGCTTCAGGCGGATCGGCTTTTCGATGAGCTCGACCTTGCTGTCATCGATCTGCTGGTTCTGCCCGGTGGTCCCGGCGTAGTGGCCTTGAGGTCACATGCAAAGCTGCGTGGTCTCCTGCAAACTTGCGTCGAAGCGGGCAAGCCTTTGGCCGCGATCTGTGCCGCGCCCCTGCTCTTGCACGATGCAGGTTTGCTCGCAGACAGGCGGTTTACCTGCCATTTCAGTTGTCGGGAAGAGTTGCCGCGCGCGGACCGGACGAGCCGGGTGGTGGCGGACGGACAAATCATCACGTCACAGGGCGCCGGCACTTCGATCGACTTCGGACTCGCACTTGTAGAAAAACTTTACGGATCCGATGTCCGGACGGAGATAAGCAGCGCCATCATGGCGTAGGCACGGCAGGACTCTCGCTTGATGGTTTTTCCACTTTTTTCAGCAAACGGAACAGATCGCTGTCCGTTGTGAAAATCGTCGTGGTATCCTTACCAATCGTTTTTTCATAGGTATCCAGCGTTTTGACAAACTGATAAAAATCGGCGGCCTTGGCGCTGCTGTTGTATGCGGTGGCGTAAATTTGTGTGGCCTCGGCATCGGCTTTGCCCTTGATTTCCTGCTCTTGGCGATAGGCTTTGGACTGGATTTCTAGCAATTCTTTTTCGGTCTTTCCTTTGATTTTTGCGGCCTCGCCTTCGCCTTCGGAAATGTATTTGGAGGCGATCTGTTGTCGCTCCGTGCGCATACGGTCGTAAATTTTATCGATGACTCCCGCCTTGTAGTTGATGCGTTTGAAGCGGACATCGATCAGTTCGATGCCCCATAGCGTGGCGGTGTTTTTTGCCGCGGCGAGGATCTCCAGATCCAGCATTTGTCTGCCGTAGCGGATGATTGGCAGATTGCTGGGGATCCCCGTTTCCACAAGGTCTTCTGGGAGAGTGCTTTTGCGCGTTTTGTCGCTTCGGATCACCTCGATCAGATCGTGCTTCGCGATCACGCTGCGCGTAGCGCCGCCGATGGCGTCATCGAGCCTCGACAACGCTGTCCTTTGGTCGCGAAGGCTTTCGAAATACTTCTGGGGGTCGGCAATGCGCCAGCGCGCGAAGTTATCAACGGTGATGTAGAGTTTGTCGCGGGTCGGCATTTCCGTGGCGGGACCGTCCCATTCCATCACTCGTTTTTCGATACGATTGACGGTTTGCACAAAGGGTTTCTTGAAATGCAACCCCGCTTCATTGACCTGTGGATTGCTGTTGATCGGTTTGCCCACCGCCTTACCGAACTCGGTGATGATGACCTGCTCGGTTTCATCGATGACATATGCGCTGCTGGAAATCAGGATCACTGCACCAACGCCGAGAAGAAGGAGGGAGGAAAAGGACATTTTTTTCATGACGTTCAGCGTTTGGGGGTGGAGTTCGTGGACAGGTTGAGCAGTGGCAGGAATTGTCGGGCGTCCTCATCGATGATGATCTTCTGCCCCATTTGTGGCAGCACATGGTTCATGGTTTCGAGATACAGCCGTTGTTTGGTGACAGCCGGTGCTTTTTCGTATTGCACGAGGAGCTCGCGGAAGCGAGCCACATCTCCTTGTGCCTCGTTGGTGCGCTGCAAGGCGTAGCCTTCCGCCGCGGAAATCATTTGCTGTGCTGACCCTCGGGCCTTGGGAATGACCTTGTTGTATTCACCATTCGCAATGTTGACGCGCTCTTCGCGCTCTTGTTGGGCGCGGTTGACCTCATCAAAGGAATTCTGCACCGCCCGCGGTGGATGGACATTTTTCAATTGTATCTGCTCGACACGAATGCCCATGTTGAACTGCTCCATGGTGACTTGGAGCTTTCGCAGGCAGTCGCTTTCGATTTCACTGCGTCCGAAGGTCAGCACCTCGTCCACCGTGCGGTCACCGATGACTTCATTCATGCAGCTTTCCGAAATGTCGCGCATGGTGGCCTCTGGTTCGTGGACGTTGAAGAGGTATCTCGTGGGGTCCGAGATCCCATATTGCACCACCCACTCGACCTCCGCGGCGTTGAGATCACCTGTCACCATGTTGCGTTCCAATTCCGGCTGTTGGCTTCCTTGGTATTCATTGGTTGCTCCTCGCGTGGCGAAACCGAATTCGAGTTTCAACTGGCGCAGGGTGGGCACGATGGTGACACGATCGACGGCATACGGGATTTTGAAGTGCAAGCCTGGCGAGGAGATGTGATGAAATCTTCCGAAGCGCTTTACCACCGCCACCGATTCGGTATTGACGGTGTAAAACGAACTGAAAAGACCGATGATCCCTATCAGAATCGCGGGAATCCAAATCAGTTTGCGAAAAGAAAAACTGAGGGTTGCATCCCCGGATCCTTGGGAAAAAACATCTAACATCCGTTTCATGTTGGCAAGGCTAGCGGCTCACATGCGAGAAGCAAGTGGAAAGCGAGTGCCATTTTCCATGCGCTAGATGCAGAAAATCATCTCTGGAAACGTCGCAGACCGCCGCCGGATTCGCCGCCAGAGGAGAATCCGCGAGGAGAAGAGCCTGAATCCATCGACTGTTCCCTGCGTTCGGGGCTGCCCGCAGGGATGGAGGATTCCTCTCGCGGCGTGGGCGTTGTGGATTCTACCGAGGGAGTGCGTAGGGAAGACGATCTGTCGCCGCTGCGTTTCAAACCGCCAAACATTCCTCCGGAGGTTGGACGTGGTTGGATATCGGGCGTTTCACGGATTGTCGGAGTCGGCGTTCTGCTCGCACTGGACTCCCTCAGCCCACCGGTCGATGAGCCAGTGGAGAGCCCTTGACGGGGAGCAGAGCTTTGTGGGGAAAACCCATCGTTTCCGCTGCTGCGGCGAAGACCTCCGTTCATCCACGAGGACGAGGAGAAAGAAGAGCTGGAAGAGGGGCTGGAAAACGACGTGCTGGATGCCCGTTCGGACAAGCGAGAGCGTTCGCTAGAACCCATCCACGACGAGGAACCTGCGCTGCTGACCTTGCGAGCCCAATGGTAATCGGCAGCCTGGTAGTTGCTGATCCGATTGTCGTAACGGCTCAGGGTGGTGTTGCGGATGGTGCGGGGAGGAGGGCAGTATCCCGTTCCCGACCAGTTGTAGGGATGCGGGCATCCGCGCACAGGGATAGGGCAGTAGCCCACCGGATAGTAGCCGTAAAGGAAAGGGTCGTAGTAACAGGAGCGATAACGATCGTAGTAGCAATAGCGGTATGGATCGTAGGCCCATCGCGGGTCGCCGGTGCTAACAAAAAATGATGTGCTGTATCCGCTGCCATAACTGCTCACCCCATAGCTGGTCGTAGTAGCGCCGTAATAAAAAGGGTCGTAATAGCAGGAGCTGAAGAGAGAACTCAGCAATGCGGTAGCGGATAGCAGATATTTTTTCATATCATTCATGTGACGAGGGCTGAGCCGATTTATTCAATCCGACACCAGAACATTTTTCCGATTCGGGACTTGCCATGTGTGCACCTTAGGCATAAGTTCAGCTTTCCGGCCGGGATGGCGGAATTGGTAGACGCGCTTGGTTTAGGTTCAAGTGGATTCATCTGTGCAGGTTCGAGTCCTGTTCCCGGTACTTTACGCTGATTGTGATATTTCAGGAATTCTCCAGGCCTAAGGCTGTGCGGATCTGCCTGATGTCGATCCCGCGAAGTTCGAGGATTTTCACGATGGTGTCTTCGATCAGATTGTTCGGACACGAAGCTCCGGCCGTGATGCCGATGACTGCTTCCCGGTTTCCTAACAGAAAGTCCGGATAGGTGCTCGAGACCTCTCGTTTTTCATGGAGATCGAAGTGAACGATTTGCTGAAGCGATGCGAGGCATTCGGCATTACGGATGAAAAATGTAGGAAGAGTTTGCTCCCCGATTTCCACAAGGTGGGTGGTGTTGGAGCTGTTGTAGCCGCCCACCACAAAGAGCACGTCCATGGGCTTGCGCAACATGTCGAACAGCGCGTCCTGGCGTTCCTGAGTCGCTCCGCAAATGGTATCGAACATCAAAAAGCGGTCGGCGTTGCCGTCGCGGCGCACGATGGCCTCACGAATCCGGCGCTGAATTTCCTCCGTCTCGCTCTTGAGCATGGTGGTTTGGTTGGCGACTCCCACATGCAGCAGATGTAGGTCGGGATCGAAACCCGGAGACATGGCATCAGCGAATTTTTGCAGGAATTCCAGGCGGTTCCCTTGGCCGTTGATGTAGCGGCAGACGTAATCCGTGTGTTCGAGAGTGAGGATGATCAGGTAATGCCCTTTGCCGTCTTCACCCATCGCGCGCGATGCCGTGGCGCGCGTTTCCTCATGCCCTGCTTTGCCATGGATGATGCTGGTGATGCCGTCCTTCGCATAGGTTCGTACGCGTCGCCAGACTTTCATCACATCGCCACAAGTCGTATCGACAATGTTGCAGCCTTTTTCATCGATTTTATCCATGAAATGCGTGGGCGCACCGAAGGCCGGGACGATCACCACGTCGTCGGCAGTCAGATTGTCGTAGTCCGCACTCAGTTCCTGCCAAGGCAGCGAAACGATGTTCATGTCCACCAACTGGCGGTTGACTTCGGGATTGTGAATGATCTCCCCAATCAGGAAAATCCGTTGGTGCGGAAATACTTTGCGCGAGGCGTAGGCGAGGTCGATCGCGCGCTCCACGCCATAACAAAAGCCGAATTGTTCGGCGAGGCGGATGGTGGTGCTGCCGATGACCATTTCTCCATGCAGGTCACGCAGGCGTTCCACGATCGAGGACTTGTAATGCTTGGCCACCTCGGCGGTCACCAGTTCCATCACATCGGGACGACGGACATTGACACGGGAGCGTTTCACGTTCGAATCAGCGGACTGCGGCATGCGTCAGTTGTAGCGCACAACAGTCGCTATGACCAACAAAGAATGCATCCCTTTGATGGACCGTTGCGCATGATCTTGGGTGGCGGCTCGCTGGGAAGAGCGAAAAAACCGGAAAAGGCGATTTTTTTTGTAGGTCATGCTTGTCATTAAGGCAATCTTTGCTACATCCGTGCCCGCCATGGCCACGATAGGAACTCTCGCTCTTCCAACACATCAATACTCCGCTGTGATTTTTGATTGTGATGGAACCCTAGTGCATTCGATGCCCGCACATTTCGACGCTTGGCGTGAGGCCCTTGCGCAGTATGGCGCTGCCAACGTTCTGGCCGAAGATGTTTTTTATGCGATGGGCGGCCGCCCGACCAAGGATATCGTGTTGGATTTGAATGCCGAATACGGTCTCAAGCTTGATCCCGCTCGCGTGGCTCTATCGAAACGCGAAGCGTTTTTGCGCAAGCTTGATCGCGTCGAACTGATCGATGAGGTAGCGGACTTCGCTCGTAGTCTGCGAGGCAAGGTGCCCATGGGGATTGCGACAGGAGGATCGCGTTTTGTGATTGAAAAAACACTGCAAGTCCTCGGCGTCTCGGATTGGTTCGATGAAGTGATCACCGCCGATGATGTCCCTAACGGCAAGCCTGCTCCCGATATCTACCTTGAGGCGGCTCGGCGCTTGGGTGTTTCGCCGTTAAAATGCTTGGCTCTGGAGGATGCTCCCGCAGGGGTGGATGCCGCCCGCGCTGCTGGCATGGCCGTATTGGAAATTCCTTGCCCGCTGCGTGTCTGAGCGACTGCTAACGATGCGATAGGGCATCGATTTTTTTGATCGATCAGGCTTTTAGATCCCGTAAACAAAGCCATGATCATGCTTCGATCCTGTCTATTGGGCTTGCTGCTTTCACTGCCGCTATGGTCTGCTGAAAAGCCCCTCAATGTTGTTTTTTTTCTCGTCGATGACCTCGGCCAGCGTGATCTGGGTTGTTATGGCAGCACGTTTTATGAAACCCCGAACATTGATCGCCTGGCTCGGGAAGGCGCGCGTTTTACCGATGCCTATGCGGCCTGCCCGGTTTGTTCGCCCACGCGTGCTAGCATCATGAGCGGGCAGTGGCCGCAGCGCACCGGCGTTACGGACTACATCGGCGCACCTGGGCAACCCGAGCAGTGGAAGCGCAACACAGTGCTCTTACCTGCGGCGTATGCGGATCGGCTACCGCCTGGCACTCCTACACTGGCATCGCGCCTCAAAGAGTCAGGATATGCTACTCTTTTTGCAGGGAAATGGCATCTGGGTCCTGAAGGAAACTGGCCTGAAAACTTCGGCTTCGATGTGAATTTCGGTGGTCACTCCGGCGGCGGGCCATACGGCGGCAAAGGCTATTTTTCTCCCTACAATAACCCCCGCCTCACTGATGGTCCTGCTGGCGAGCATTTGTCGGATCGATTGGCCACGGAGACGGCGAAGTTCATCGAACAGCACAAAGAAAAACCGTTTTTTGCGTATTTCTCGTTCTATGACGTTCATACGCCTCTCATGGCACGCGACGATCTCCGCAAAAAATACGAGGAAAAACGCAAAAAACTCGGACTCCAGGACAAGTGGGGCAGGGAAGAGCCGCGTGATGTTCGGCTCACCCAAGACCACGTAGTGTATGCCGCGATGGTGGAAGCCATGGATCAGGCGGTGGGCAAAGTCATCGCCAAGCTCGACGAGTTGAAACTCCGCGATCGTACTCTCATCATTTTCACGAGCGACAACGGCGGTCTATCGACCAGTGAAGGCTGGCCCACCTCCAATCGGCCTCTGCGTGGCGGCAAGGGGTGGATGTATGAAGGTGGTATTCGCGAACCACTGATCGTATGCTGGCCCGGCGTGTCGCAAGCGGGCAGTGTCATTGCCACGCCCGTGAGCAGTCCCGATTTCATGCCTACTTTGATGGATGCGGCTCAGATTGGTATGAATAACTTCGCACCTCTGGATGGGATCAGTTTGCGCAATTCGTTAGAAAAAAAGCCTGATGCCGAGCGCGCGCTGTTCTGGCATTATCCCCATTACGGCAATCAAGGCGGCGCACCGGCAGCGGCGATACGTCGCGGCAATTGGAAGCTGATTCATTGGTATGAGGACGACAGCATGGAGCTCTACGACCTCTTGCATGATCTGGGAGAAACCGAAAATCTCGCCGCTCGGGAATCCGCTCGCGTCACACAAATGGCCATGGAACTGGAGAAATGGCAGAAGAATATGGGTGCCAGGTTTCCTCAGAAAAATCCGCAATTCGATCCCCAAAAAACCAACGGCCGCGCGGCCAAAAGAAAGTAATTCGCGTCTATGAAAAAACCTGTTTTGTTAGGTCGTTTGACCCAGATCTGGAGCTGTGCATTGATGCTGTCATCGATGGCGGCGGACAAGCCAAACATTGTCTTCATCATCACCGATGATCAGGCTGCCGATGCCGTGGCAGCATCGAAGTTGTGGGGCGCAGAAACCAGCGGTCTGCGAACTCCGAATCTCGATCAACTTTATCAAAACGGCACAGTATTCCGCCAAGCTTATAATATGGGTGCCTGGCACGGCGCGGTCTGTGTAGCCAGTCGCTCAATGCTCATGACTGGTCGCTTCGTCTGGAATACGCGCAGTCAGGAGAAATCGAAGTTCGCCGACATCCTTTCCCAGGAAAAAACCTGGTCGCAGCGCATGAAAAGAGCGGGTTACAGCACCTACCTCAGCGGTAAGTGGCACGTGCAGGCGGACGCGACAAAGATTTTCGACCACACCGTGAACATTCGCCCCGGTATGGCGCCTACTGTCCCCGAATCCTACCACCGGCCTCTCGAGGGAAAGA